>JAAFGY010000010.1 GCA_010365135.1 Flavobacterium sp. | reverse complement strand
AGTTTGTAAAATATATATTTAATAAAAAAATTATGAAGACAGAAAATAAAATTATTACAGATTCTGAAATAATCAAACAATTATTAGAAACATTAAGATATTCGGCACTTGCTTTTGCAACTGAATTAGGTTATAAAAGTCATTCTACAATTGATCATATATTAAAAGGAAGAAATAATATTAGTGATGATTTAATTGAGAGAATTATAAAAAAATTTCCTGAAGTTCATTATTGGTTTCTAAAAAGAGGACAAGCTCCAGTTTTATTGAATGAAAAATTAAAAAATAATCAGGCAGAATTATTAGGAGTTAAAGTTGGTGTTGAAAATCCTGATTATAGCTTAGAAACCTTTGCTACTTTAAAAAATATTGAAAAAATATTATTAAAAATAGTAACAATATTAGAAATAAAGTAACTGTTTTTATAATATTTACACATTTTTTTAGAGAGATTTTCCCAATATTAATTTCCTGAAAAATTAACCACAAAAAAACCCTCAAATTGCTTTGTTTAGAGGCATCGTCCGGATTCGAACCATAACTTTAACTAATTTTTTCATATAAATTAACCACAGAAACAACCCTCAAATTGCTTTTAAGGTTTAGAGGCATCGTCCGGATTCGAACCCTAACTTTACCTAATTTTTCTTAAAAATTAACCACAAAAAAACCCTCAAATTGCTTTGAAGGTTTAGAGGCATCGTCCGGATTCGAACCGGAGTAGGAGCTTTTGCAGAGCCCAGCCTAGCCGCTCGGCCACGACGCCAATTATTTATTGGTGTGCAAATATAAGTAAAAGTTTAAAAGTATAAAGTTTAAAGTTTAAAAATTTTAGTTTTCTAAATGCTGCACTCTGAAATCTAAAATCTGCCATCTAAAATCTTAATTCCTGTATTCTTCCATTTCTATTGTAACGGCTTCAACATCACCGCCAATAGGGGGATTCAGTTTAGAAACTGCCAAAGTAATTCTTGAAATTGCCGCCACTTCATCAAAAATTCTTTTAATAATTCGGTGGGCAACATGTTCCAAAAGATTGGATCTTATAGCCATTTCTTCCTCGATAATGCGGTTCAAAAGAACATAATCTACGGTATCTTCCAGATTATCTGAAAAAGCTGATTTACGCAAATCAGTTTTCACTTCTAAATTAACAGAATAATCAGAGCCAATTTTTCCTTCTTCGATTAAACAACCGTGGTAGGAATATGTACGGATGTTTTTTAGTTTTATAATTCCCATAATTTTATAATTCGCTTTGCAATTCGTTAAATAAACAGCATCTATTATCTATCTGTCTATTATCTATCATCTAAATTTTTATCTTTGCTAAAATTAAACAAAATTATGTCAACCGAAGAGAAATCACTTCATTTTATAGAACAAATTATCGAAGACAGCTTAGAAAATGGTTTTCCCCAAAAGAATTTACGTTTCCGTTTTCCGCCTGAACCTAATGGGTATTTGCACATTGGTCACGCCAAATCCATTTGTTTGAATTTTGGTTTGGGTCTAAAGTACAATGCACCAGTAAACTTGCGTTTCGATGACACCAACCCAGCCAAAGAAGAGCAGGAATATGTAGATGCGATCAAAGAAGATTTACACTGGTTGGGTTTCGAATGGGACGAAGAACGTTTTGCTTCTGATTATTTTCAGCAGTTGTACGATTGGGCAATTGTAATGATTAAAAAGGGAAAAGCCTATGTTGACAGCCAATCTTCCGAAGATATGGCCACACAAAAAGGAACTCCAACACAACCAGGAATTGATGGTCCATTTCGAAATCGTTCAGTTGAAGAAAATTTAACTTTGTTTGAAGGAATGAAAAAAGGCGATTTCTCGGAAGGAAGTCATGTTTTACGTGCTAAAATTGATATGACTTCGACCAATATGTTGATGAGGGATCCTTTGATGTACAGAGTTTTGCACCGTCATCATCATAGAACTGGAGACGATTGGAAAATTTATCCAATGTATGATTTTGCACACGGTGAAAGTGATTATATCGAGCAAATTTCGCATTCTATTTGTACGTTGGAATTTGTGATGCACAGAGAATTATACAATTGGTTTTTAGACCAAATTTATGATGATAAAAAAGTAAGACCAAACCAATACGAATTTGCACGTTTGAACTTGAATTACACCGTAATGAGCAAACGAAAACTATTGCAATTGGTTCAAGAAAATATAGTGAATGGTTGGGATGATCCAAGAATGCCAACGATTTCAGGTTTGAGAAGAAGAGGTTATACAGCCAATTCTATTCGGAAATTCTGTGATATTATTGGCGTAGCCAAAAGAGAAAACGTGATTGATGTTTCGCTTTTAGAGTTTTGTTTGCGTGAGGATTTAAACAAAACAGCTCCAAGAGTTATGGCAGTTTTAGATCCAATTAAAGTAATTATTACCAATTATCCTGAAGGAAAAGAGGAACTTTTTGATGCCGAAAACAATCAAGAAGATGAAGAAGCTGGTTTTAGAAACGTACCTTTTTCGAAAGAATTATACATCGAAAGAGAAGACTTTTTAGAAGTAGCTCCCGCCAAATTTTTCCGTTTGTCTTTAGGAAACGAAGTACGTTTGAAAAATGCTTATATTATTAAAGGAGCAAGTGTTGTAAAAGATGCAACTGGAAATATTACAGAAATTCACGTTTCTTATGACACGGATTCTTTGAGCGGAAGTGGAAGTGAAGCTTCAAAAAGAAAAGTGGCCGGAACCTTGCATTGGGTTTCTATAAAGCATGCAGTGGAAGCTGAAGTTCGTTTATACGATCGACTTTTTATAGACGAAGCGCCGGACAGCCATAAAGAGAAAGACTTTTTGGATTTTATGAATCCAAATTCGTTGCAAATTATCAAAGGATTTGTAGAACCAAGTCTTGTGTCTGCGAAATTGGGAGATAAATTCCAGTTTCAACGTTTGGGTTATTTTAATGTAGATAAAGATTCAACGGCGGAAAAATTAGTATTTAGCAAAACAGTTGGACTTAAAGACACTTGGGAAGAGAAAGGAAAAAAAGAAGAAAACAGCATCAACAATGCTTTAAAAGAAATTAATAAATATTTCAAAGTTGGTACCAGTGAAGAACGTATTGCCATCCGAAATGCAATAGGAGCGACCTTGGCCGGAATTGCCAATTACAGTTTATTGCAAAATTCTTTCAAAAAGAATATCAACAATAATAAAACTTCTTTGTTGTTTGCGCAATTTATTTTAAAATATTCGAGTTTAAAAGCTTCTGATTTTGAAAAAGAAGATTTAACTAAATTGTATTTGATGTCTTTGAGAAGCGAATCAACATTTGTTCGTTCGAGAGCGCTTTTGAATTTATTGGAATTAGAAAACGATGCTGATTTTGTAAATTCTTTTAAAGAAGAAATTTTAAAATTAAAATCCAATCCTCCGAAAACTACAACCGAAAGAGAAGAGGAATTTATAGAACAATTTTTAAATAGATAAAAATAGTATAAGCGCTTTTTAGGAGCGCTTTTTTTTATCATTTGTTTTTGTGATTGCTTTTGAAATTTAAATCAATTTTAACAATCAAAAACGGCTTTCATAAATTGATTTTAAGGTTCTTTTTCAAGTTTTACAAGTGTTTTGTCATTAATGAATAGTTTTTAATAGCAGGACGGTCTATTTGAGTTTTGAATAGGAATCAATTCATTTTAACGCCTTATTAACAACCTAGTGTTAATAAAATTTGTATATTTAGAACAGTATTAATTTTAATTCTAAAAATTATGTCAAATAGCGCAGGTAATTCAGTATTGGCACTTTTATTAGGTGCAGCAATTGGGGCAGGACTAGGAATTTTATTTGCTCCAGAGAAAGGTTCAACAACCAGAGAAAAAATTAAAGATGGTTTTGATGATGTGAAAGATAATTTAAAACACAAATTTGAAGACGTCACACATCAATTGGTAAAAAAGTTTGAAGGATCAAAACACGATATAGAAGAAACATACGAAGAAATGGTTTCTAATATGAGTTATAAAACGGAAGATGTTATATCTTTCTTGGAAACTAAGTTGGCCGATTTGAAAGAGAAAAATGCCGAACTTCAAAAAAAACAATTAACTAATCAAGAAAGTTAAATTTCTCAAACAATATATTTATGGCTTTCGAAGAACTAAAAGAACATACCGAAGACATTCAAAAACAAGCGCAGGCTTATATCGAAAACAGCTTAGCTTATTATAAATTATGGGGTTTTAAAGTGGCAATGAAATCGACCACAATGATGTTGAAGTTTGCATTAATTGCATTAGCATTAATGATGGTTTTGTTATTTTGTTCGGTTGCAGGTGCTTTTGCAATCGGAAAAGTTTTGGATAGTTCAGCATTGGGATTTTTAATTGTAGGTGGAATATATTTAGTAATTACCGGACTTTTGTTTTTAATAAAAGACAAAATGGTTGAAGGTTCAATTTTGCAGAAATTTTCAGAAATCTTTTTTAATGAATAAGTATGAGAACAAAAAAATATTCATCTTATGCTCAAATAGAGTTGGAACTAGAAATTTTGAAAGTGGAAAGAGCATTAAATCTTAAACGGATAGTTTTAGACGTTCAAAAGACAAAAGAAAGTGTGATGCCAATAAATTTAATAAAAGGATTTATTGGAGATTATAAATCGATTTTATCCCACTATTCTGGAACGATAGTCAACATAGCAATTCCAATTCTCATTAGTTGGTTAACAAAAAGAAAAAGAGGCAATTAAGCCTCTTTTTTATATAAGAATCCTTTATTCTTATGCCGGTTCAACGGGACTTGAAGTATCAGACGGATTGTAATCAATAGCGGTATTATCTTGTTTTTTCACTCTTTTGGGTTGTTTTTTCATTTGTTCCCCAATAATATTAGAAGCGGTAAAACTAGTAACCATACAGTTTAGCATATCGCTTGCGGCCTGCGGAGAGTTGGGTAACAAAATCAAATTAGAATTCGTGTCTGCGCCAATGGCTTGTAAAGTATCATAATGTTGTGTGATCACAATCAATGCCGATGCTTCTTGCGAATTAATTCCAACGTTATTCAAAACTTCTACACTTTCTACCAATCCGCGAGCAATTTCTCGACGTTGATCTGCGATACCTTGACCTTGCAATTTTTTACTTTCGGCTTCGGCTTTGGCTTTGGCCACAATTCTAATTCTTTGCGCTTCCGATTCGAACATTGCCGCAGTTTTTTCTCTATCGGCAGCATTAATCCGGTTCATCGCATTTTTTACTTGAATATCAGGGTCGATATCGGTAACCAAGGTGTTGATAATATCGTAACCATAAGTCATCATCGCTTCGTTTAATTCGCGTTTTACACCAATGGCAATATCATCTTTTCTCTCGAAGACATCATCTAAAATCAATTTAGGAACTTCGGCACGAACTACGTCAAATACATAAGCCGTAATCTGATCGTGAGGATATTCTAATTTGTAAAAAGCTTCGTAAACGTGATTTTGAATCACTTTGAACTGGACAGAAACTTTCATTTTAATAAAAACGTTGTCTTTGGTTTTAGTTTCAATCATAACATCCAATTGTTGGATTCTAAGATTTACACGACCAGCAATTCTGTCAATCAAAGGAATTTTGAGTTGCAAACCAGAATTTCTCACGCTCAGGAATTTGCCAAAACGCTCAATAATTACAGAGCTTTGTTGTTTGACAGTAAAAAAAGCAGACAGAAAAATAAATAATCCAAATACAAGAAAAACAATTAATACAGGGTTCATAAAAATATAATTTAAGTTAAAAAAATCACTGTTAAATTACAAAAAATCTTTAGGTTTGTCTTAGTATAATTAAATTTTATGAAAAAGATATTTCTTACATCTGTTTTTTCTCTAATTACTATGTTTTGCTTTGCACAATACGAGTATAGGGATTCCAACCGAATTGGGATTAGTTTTGGTGTTAATCAATTTACATTAAATACCAATAATTTCGAGACAAAACCTGAAACAGGATGGAACGCAGGACTTTCGATGCGAGGAAATTACTATGACAATTGGGATGTGGTTTACGCGATGCAGTTCAGCGAAAATAATTTTTCAGTGGCAACAAATAGTGGATTTACAGCAGAAGACACCAATTATAAAGTTTCGTCCGCCCAAATATCTTTAATGTTGAGCTATAAAATTGTCGAAAATCATTTGAGTATAGAAATGGGTCCTTTAATTCAAATCAACGGAAAATTAAATGTCGAAAAAGGTAAAGAAACCAATATTATTTCTGGAACTACCTTATTGGCCAAAGACATTGTAGATATTTCTAAATTCAATTTTTATCCAGTAGTAGGAATTACAGCAGGGGTAAGACACGTTCGCTTGAATGTTTCTTATCAATATGGCGTAAATAATATGCTTGGAAATTTAAACAGCCAAAATTTGGGTGTTAGTTTCAAAGGGAATCCAGGAATATTGAACGGTAATTTGATTATTTATTTGTAGAAAACAGTTCTTTATAAAAAAGCAAAAAGCACAAATCCTTTATTGAATTTGTGCTTTTTTTTATATTGATACTTTTTAAAGACTAACGATAGCTTTGTTTATTCTAGCAATCGTTTCTTCTTTTCCAATGAGTTCGACGATGTCAAATAAATGTGGTCCTTTCAAAGCGCCAACTAAGCTTAAACGGAAAGGTTGCATTACTTTTCCCATTCCAATTTCGTTTTTCGTCATCCAATCTTTTACGATTGTTTCGATATTCAAGGAAGTAAAATCGGTTATTTCTCCAAGAACCGAAATCAATTCTTGCATTAAAGATGGAGTTTCTTCTTTCCAATTTTTCTTTGCTTTTTCGTCATAAGCTGTTGGTGCTTGAAAAAAGAAATCACTCAATTCCCAAAAATCAGAAACAAAATCTGCACGTTCTTTTATTAATGAGATTGTTTTATTAATATTTAAATCTTTCAATGAATTTTGAAGCTGCTTACCTAAATCCAGCATTGTAGCACTTAAATTGCTAATTTCTTGGGTGTTTTCTTTTCCTATTTCTTGAAGTTGTTTTCCTAAATCATTCATAGAAATATTTAAATTACTAATTGCTTGGGCGTTTTCTTTTCCTATTTTTTGAAGCTGTTTGCCTAAATCATTCATAGGAATATTTAAGTTACTAATTACTTGGGCATTTTCTTTTCCTATTTTCTGAAGTTGTTTACCTAAATCACCCATAATAATATTTAATTCATCAATTAAATGATTTTTTTCATTTCCTGTTTTTTGGAGTTTTTTCGTTAAATCCTTAAGTGGAATATAATTTACAAATTGTTTTGCCAAACTTTCATCACTTTGTTTTTGTAAATACTGATGATTGAACCATTTGTTTTTTTCTGGATCAAATTTGGCTCCTGCTTTGTGAACTCTGCTCAAATCAAATTTCTCCACTAATTCTTCGAGTGAAAATATTTCTTGTTCTGTTCCGTCATTCCATCCTAATAAAGCTAAAAAGTTGATTACAGCTTCCGGGAAAAATCCTTTTTCTCTATAACCTGACGAAATACCTTCAGCCGTTTTCCAATCTAATGGAAATACAGGAAATCCCATTTTATCACCATCACGTTTGGATAATTTCCCGTTTCCAATAGGTTTCATAATCAAAGGCAAATGTGCAAATTCCGGGGCTTCCCAACCAAATGCTCTGTACAATAAAACGTGCAACGGCATTGATGGTAACCATTCTTCGCCTCGAATTACGTGCGAAGTTTCCATTAAATGATCATCTACAATATTAGCCAAATGATAGGTTGGCATTCCATCGCTTTTGAATAAAACTTTGTCATCTAAAAGATTAGTTTCGAATTTTACTTCACCACGAATGATGTCTTGCAAAACCAAAGTTTCGTTTACAGGTGTTTTAAAACGAATTACAAAATCTTCTCCAGCTGCAATTCTCTTAGCCGTTTCTCCAGCTGAAATTACCAAAGAAGTATCTAATTTCTCGCGATTGTGATGGTTGTAAATAAACGTTTTTCCTTGTTCTTCGTGTTGTTTTCTATGGAAATCCAAAGCTTCGGCAGTGTCAAAAGCATAATATGCATTTCCAGAATCGATTAATTCATCGGCATATTGCTTGTACAAATGTTTCCTTTCGGATTGTTTGTAAGGACCAAATTTTTCATTTTTCCCAATGGTTTCATCCGGTGAAATTCCCAACCATTCTAAGGCTTCCATAATATATTCTTCAGCACCGTGAACAAAACGATTTTGATCCGTGTCCTCAATTCTAAGAAAGAAAACACCCTTGTTTTTTTTGGCAAACAAATAATTGAATAGCGCAGTACGAACACCGCCAATATGTAAAGGTCCCGTTGGACTTGGTGCAAAACGCACCCGAACTTGTTTCGACATTTTTATTAATTTTGGTGCAAATATACGATTTCAATTAGTGAAATGAGAAACTTGAAAAAGAGAATAATTTTCGTTTTTTCAGCCATTCACTCGTTTATTATATTTTTAACAGTGACAGAATTGAAAAATGGTTACTTTTAGCGGTTATAAATAAGCGTTATAAATTTTGGAACAATCAAATTTCATATATCAAAAGCTGGAACTTTTCATCAAGAAGTTTTACACCAATGAACTGATTCGAGGAATAATATTCTTTATCGGTTTGGGATTGTTGTATTTCTTGTTCACGCTTTTCGTGGAATATTTTCTTTGGCTCAAGCCAATGGGAAGAACGGTCTTGTTTTGGCTTTTCATTGGAGTAGAAATTTTCTTATTGTTTCGATATATCTTGTTTCCAATTTTCAAATTGTTTAAACTTCAAAAAGGAATCGATTACAACGAAGCTTCTGCCATCATTGGAAATCATTTTGCCGAAGTGAACGACAAACTGACTAATTTTCTTCAATTGTCGAATGACGAAAATCAATCCGAATTGTTGTTGGCTTCCATCGAACAAAAAGCAAATGCATTGCAGCCAATACCTTTTGGAAACGCCATTAATTTTAATTCGAACAGAAAATATTTGCCTTTGGCAATACTGCCAATTTTGTTTTTTGCTTTCTTTTATGTTTCGGGAAATAGTAAAATACTTTCTCAAAGTTTGAATAGGGTAGTGCATTTTCAAGAGCAGTTTTTGCCTCCCGCGCCATTTCAATTCGTGGTTTTGAACAGCACTTTGCAAACGGAACAAAACAAGGATTTCATTGTTCGCATAAAAACCGAAGGAAAAATAGTTCCCGAAAACGCAATGATTTTCATTGGTGACGAAAGTTATTTTATGGAAACTACTAAAGCCGGAGAGTTTCAATACACAATAGAAAATCCAAGTTCCAATGTTTTGTTCCACGTGGAGGCAAATGCAGTTTCTTCCTCAGATTATGAATTGAATGTAGTTACCGTTCCGTCGATTGCCAACTTTGAAATGCAGTTGAATTTCCCGTCGTATTTGAATAGAAAACCAGAAATCATAAAAGGAAATGGAAACGCCATTATTCCCGAAGGTACTCGCGTTACTTGGAAGATTAATGCTTTGGCAACTCAAAATGTGGTTTGGAAAAACGCTTCTTTGAATGCTTCTTTTGTTAAGTCTGAAAACAATTTTTCTTTATCAAAACAAATCTCTCAAAGCACGGAATATCAAATCCTTACTTCGAATGCCAAAGTAAAAAATTATGAAAAATTAAATTATCAGATTTCTGTAATTAAAGATCAATTTCCAACCATCAACGTAAACAACGCTCCTGACAGTTTAAAAGTCGAAAAAAACTATGTTTTAGGACAAATCTCGGATGATTATGGACTGTCCAAGCTACAAGTTGTTTATTATCCTAAAAACAAACCAGAATTGGTTAAACGTGGAACAATTGCAGTTAAGTCGAATCTTAACGACCAGTTTATTTTTGCTTTTCCAAGTTCGCTTCCCGTCGATCAAGGTGTTTCTTATGAATATTATTTTGAGGTTTTTGACAACGATGCGATTCACAATTTCAAAAGCACGAAGTCTTCTGTTTTCTCCAATCGTATTGCAACCGACGAAGAAAAGGAAGATCAGGATTTTCAACAGCAAAATGAAAGTATCAATGGTTTAGAAAAATCATTAAAAAATCAGGACAAGCAAATTTCAGAGATGGATAAACTGCAAAAATCAGGAAAGGAAAAAGATAATCTTGAATTTAAAGACCAACAAAAAATCAATGATTTTATCAAACGTCAAAATCAGCAAGATAAAATGATGAAAGATTTTGCCGAGAAAATGAAAGATAATCTTGACAAATCAAAAACAGATAAAAAAGACAAATTCAAGGAAGAATTGCAAAAAAGATTGGATAATGTAGACAAAGATTTGGAGAAAAACAAAAAATTATTAGATGAACTTAAAGAACTGAATGATAAAATCAAGCAAGAAGACTTGATGGAAAAAATGGACAAGTTCAAACAAAATGCAAAAAATCAATCCAAAAGTTTAGAACAATTAGTAGAACTGACCAAGAAGTATTATGTACAGAAAAAAGCAGAACAACTAAAAGACAAACTCGATAAGCTTTCCGAAAAGCAAGAAGAATTGTCAAATAAAGAAAAGGAAAACAACGCAGAAAATCAAGACGAAATCAACAAAGAATTTGACAAGATTCAAGAAGATTTACAAGAGTTGGACAAAGAAAACAAGGAGCTCAAAAAACCTTTGGAAATTCCAAATGACAAAGAACAACAAAAAAGCATTGATGAGGATTTAAAGAAAGCATCTGAAGAACTGCAAAAAGACAAGAAATCAAATGCCAAACCAAAGCAAAAAAGTGCGGCCAAGAAGATGAAACAAATGTCCCAGAAAATGGAAGAAAGTATGGACGGAGGAGAAATGGAACAATTAGAGGAAGATATTGCTATGCTACGCCAAATTCTTGATAATCTTCTGGCTTTTTCTTTTTCACAAGAAGACTTGATGGACAAGTTTAAGAGTTATAAAATAGGATCTCCAGCATTCAACAAAAATTTAAAAATTCAACAGGATTTAAAATTACAGTTCAAACACATTGACGATAGTTTGTTTGCAATGTCGTTGCGTAATCCAAAAATTGGTGAAAACATCACAAAAGAAATTGGTAACACCCAGTATAATTTAGACAAATCCTTGGAAACACTTGTTGATGCCCAAATTCCCAAAGGAATTTCGCACCAACAATATGCTGTTTCTTCTTCCAATAAATTAGCAGATTTCTTGGCAGATATTTTAAATAATATGCAAATGTCGATGTCGGGAGAAGGATCCGGAAAGCCAAAACCCGGTCAAGGTGAAGGAATGCAATTGCCCGATATTATCAAGAAACAGGAAGGATTGGCCGAAAAGATGAAAGAAGGAATGAAAAAAGGTCAAAAACCAGGCGATGGAAAAGAAGGCGAAAAAGGAAAAGAGGGCAAAAAATCTGGATCAGAAGGCGAAAACGGTGAAGATGGAGAAGGCGATGCAAAAGCGATTATGGAAATTTATAAAGAGCAAAAGCAATTGCGCGAAGCATTACAAAACGAATTGAACAAACAAGGAATAGGAGGAAGCGGCCAGAATGCTTTGGAACAAATGAAGCAGATAGAAAAGCAGTTATTAGACAAAGGTTTTAAGAATGAAACGTTGCAAAGAATTTTGAATGTAAAACAAGAATTGTTGAAATTAAACACGGCAATTCAGCAACAAGGACAAGAAAACAAACGCCAATCGGAAACCAATAAAAAGGAGTTTTCGAATCAATCTAAACCCTTGCCGCCCGCTTTATTGGATTATTTAAACAGTATAGAAATATTAAATAGACAATCCTTACCTTTGCGCTCCAATTTTAATCAAAAAGTTCAAGAATATTTTAATAAAAAATGATAGACTTTAATTACGAAACCGAATTTACGCTAGAGAATGAAGAGGCGATTAGCAACTGGATTTCTAACGTAATCACTTCCGAAAACAAGAAAGAAGGCGAGATAAACTACATTTTTTGCGATGATGATTATTTGCATAAAATAAACGTAGAGCATTTAGGCCACGATACATTGACTGATATTATTAGTTTTGACTACACTATTGGAAATGAAATCAACGGAGATGTTTTTGTTTCTGTCGAAAGGGTTAAAGATAATGCTGTCGATTTCAATGTCCCTTTTGATGAAGAATTGAAACGCGTTCTGGTTCACGGAGTTTTACATTACTGCGGGTACAAAGATAAAACCGGAAAGGACGAGCTTCTTATGAGAAGTAAAGAAGATGAAAAACTAGCTATGTTTCACGTGGAACAATAGCGATCTGTTTTTATAGCTTTACAATCTTGTTTCACGTGGAACAACTTTGTAAAGGCTGTTTTTTGTTATGATGAAAATCAAAAACCTTAAATCAAATGTTTCACGTGGAACAAATGTTTTTAAATAAAGATTTTGGTTTCAGAAAATAAATCTGAAAACATTAATCGTTAATCAACAATCTGAAATCAAATGTTTCAAGAAGAATATGATGTAATTGTAGTTGGAGCTGGTCACGGCGGTTCTGAAGCTGCTGCCGCCGCTGCCAATTTGGGTGCTAAAACTTTATTGGTGACAATGAGTTTGCAAAACATTGCTCAAATGTCTTGCAATCCTGCTATGGGAGGAATTGCGAAAGGTCAAATCGTTCGGGAAATTGACGCTCTTGGAGGATATTCCGGAATTGTTTCTGACAATACTGCGATTCAATTCAAGATGTTGAACAAATCCAAAGGGCCTGCAATGTGGTCGCCAAGAGTCCAAAGCGACCGAATGCGTTTTGCCGAAGAATGGAGATTGATGCTCGAAGGAACGCCAAACCTTGATTTTTACCAAGAAATGGTTAAAGGCTTGATTATCGAGAATGGTAAAATAAAGGGAATCAGAACTTCTTTGGGGATTGAAATTCGTTCGAAATCTGTTGTTTTAACCAATGGAACTTTCCTAAACGGATTGATTCATATTGGCGAAAAACAATTCGGTGGAGGAAGAGCAGGTGAGAGTGCCGCTTATGGAATTACCGAAGATTTAGTCAATGCAGGTTTTCAAGCAGGAAGAATGAAAACAGGAACGCCGCCAAGGGTTGATGGTCGTTCTTTGGATTATTCTAAAATGAATGAAGAAAAGGGCGATGCCAAACCGGATAAATTTTCATATTCGGATGTAACCAAACCATTGGCTCACCAAAAATCGTGTCATATGACCTATACTTCTTTGGAAGTTCACAATATTTTGAGAGAAGGTTTTGATCGTTCGCCAATGTTTAATGGTAGAATACAATCTATCGGACCAAGATATTGTCCATCTATCGAAGATAAAATTAATCGTTTTGCGGATAAAGAAAGACACCAATTGTTTGTGGAGCCAGAAGGTTGGAATACCTGTGAAGTTTATGTAAATGGATTTTCTACATCACTTCCAGAAGATATTCAATTCAAAGCGTTGCGTTCTGTGGTTGGATTTGAAAATGTGAAATTTTTCCGCCCAGGATATGCGATTGAATATGATTATTTCCCTCCAACTCAATTGAAACACACTCTCGAAACCAAATTAGTCGAAGGATTGTATTTCGCTGGACAAATAAACGGAACCACAGGATATGAAGAAGCAGCATCTCAAGGATTGATGGCTGGAATTAATGCGGCCTTAAAAGTTCAAGAAAAAGCACCTCTGATTTTAAAAAGAGATGAAGCATATATTGGTGTTTTAATTGACGATTTAATCACCAAAGGAACCGAAGAACCATATAGAATGTTTACTTCTCGTGCCGAATTTAGAACATTATTGCGTCAAGACAATGCTGATTTTAGATTAACACCAATGTCTTATGAAATAGGTTTGGCTTCCGAAAAGCGCTTGCGTCGAATGGAGCACAAACTGAATGAATCCGAAAAAATGGTCGCGTTTTTCAAAGAAACGAGTGTTACAATGGCGGAAGCAAATCCTATTTTAGAATCAAAAGATACGGCCTTAATTACGCAAGGCGACAAAATGTTTAAAGTATTCTCTCGTCCGCAAATTGATTTGGAAGACATCATAAAATTCGAAAAGGTTGCAGCTTATGTTGCAGAAAATAATTTGGATCAAGAAATCTTAGAACAAGCCGAAATACAAGTAAAGTATTCCGGTTATATTGAAAAGGAACGAAACAATGCCAATAAATTGACAAGATTAGAAGACGTAAAAATTCCTGAAAATTTTGATTACAATAAAATAAAATCAATGTCAATAGAAGCAAAACAGAAATTAAGCAAGATACGTCCGGTGACTATTTCGCAAGCATCAAGAATAAGCGGAGTTTCGCCAAGCGATGTTTCCGTATTGTTGATTTATATGGGAAGATAATTTCAGATTTCAGATTTCAGATTTTAGATTGTGGATGAATCTAAAATCTGCATTCTAAAATCTACAGTCTGCACTTGTTCCACGTGAAACTAGTTTGTTACCCCTTGATATTGTTAAGAATTTAATAAAAGAATAAAATAAATAAATGGACATTTCAAACAAAAAACATTTTCTCGCTGTAAAAGATTATTCGGTTTCTAAAGAAACTTTCGATTTGTATCACGACGAAACTTTGGATATGTTAATCACTTATCCGCAACCCAATTTAGAAAATTTGGGTAAATATTACGAGAGCGAAGATTATATTTCACATACCGACAATAAACGTTCTTTGTTTGAAAAACTGTACCATTTTATAAAAAGCATTGCTTTAATGAACAAACTGAATTTAATAAATTCGCTTCAACCACAAAAAGGAAGAATTTTAGACATTGGAGCAGGGACAGGAGAATTTTTGTCGGTTGCTAAAAATGACGGCTGGCAAACAATAGGAGTGGAGCCAAGTGATAAGGCAAAAGCTATTGCAAAAAGCAAAGGAGTTTCATTTGTGGAACAAACCAGCGAATTAGAAAACCATTCTTTTGACGTGATTTCGATGTGGCACGTTTTAGAACACGTTCCAGATTTAGACAAACAAATCAAGGAATTGAAACGTTTATTAAAACCCAGCGGGACATTAATTATTGCTGTTCCTAATTTTAAATCTTTCGACGCAAAACATTACGGAAAATTTTGGGCTGCTTACGATGTGCCCATTCACTTTTGGCATTTTTCGAAAACAGCGATACAATTGCTTTTCGAAAAAGAAGAAATGAAATTGGAAAAAATATTGCCAATGAAATTTGATTCATTTTATGTGAGTTTGCTTTCCGAAAAATACAAATCCGGGAAAATGAATTTTATCAAAGCGTTTTTCATCGGATTGCAATCAAATTGGAAAGCAAAGAAGAATTTTGAGTATTCTTCACACATTTACATCCTAAAAAACAGGTAAAAATCATTTTAAGCGATTTTAAGCAACGTTTTTGTTGGTAAAACTACATTGAGTTGCCTTTTTTGAGACCATTGATCATTTCGAAGCTGATAAAGTCAATTTCGATAAGTTCAAATTATTGATTCTGCAATTATAATAACAAATTCTTATATTATAAATATTTCTGCATTTTTCCAACTTTTTGATAATGCTGCTTATTTTTTTATATTTTTGTTGTCAATCTTTAAAAATTAGAAAAAAATTAATAATGAAAAAAATAGTAGTAATTATTGCACTTGCAATTTCAATTGTTTCTTGTGATAAACCAGTAGCAGAAGTTAAAGAAGTAAAAACAGCTTATGTGGACACTTCGGTTTTAATGAAAGAATATACAGCAACAAAAGATCTTGATGCTAAATACAAAGCAAAAGGAGAAGAAAAAGGAAGACAACTTCAAGCTGAAATCAATAGATTCAAACAAGAAGCTTCCAATTTTCAAGCACAAGCACAAGCAAACGGGCAAGCTTGGGCACAACAAAAAGGGGTTGAATTGCAAAAAAGAGAGCAACAATTGGGTCAAGCTCAACAGGCATTATCGCAAGAATTGCAACAAGAAGGCGGAGTTGAAATGGACAGTCTAGTAGCCAATGTGAAAAGAACTATCAAAGCTTATGGCAAAGAGAAAGGCTATGCTTACATTTATGGAACAGGCGACTCCAACGCTAGTATCCTATATGCCGAAGACAAATTTGACATCACAAAAGAAATTATCAAATTGTTGAATGACAAGTACAAAACTCCAGCAAAAGAAGAAGCTAAGAAATAATTTTACCAAAAAAATAAACTAAATGTCACGCGATTGCGTGGCATTTTTTTTTGAAGCTATTTCCCGCTTTTCGTTGCAATCTCTCGTTTAGCAAATGTTTTTTCTTAACCAGAAAAGGAGCTTCCTTTGGTCGCTCTTTTCCGGCTAGAAAAAATCACTTTCTAAATCTCGAGGATTTCCACTTTACTCGGGGCTAAAATTATAAGAAGTTCAAATACATCTAGAAAATTTGAAAAACCACCAAAATTTTCAATATTTTAGCTTTCAAATTACACGCCTTATGCAATCCATTTCCGAAGCCGCCATTTACACCCTGAGATTTATCAATCAAACGCATCGTTCTATTTTCCTTACGGGAAAAGCGGGAACAGGAAAAACGACATTGCTGCGTGAAATTATTCAAACTACGCATAAAAATTGTGTGGTGGTAGCACCAACAGGAATTGCCGCATTAAACGCTGGCGGAGTTACGATTCATTCCATGTTTCAGCTGCCCTTCGGCGGATTTATTCCTGATAATTCATCACCACATTTTTCCGAAAACACCAAATTTGAAACTAAAGCAACCTTGCGCAGACATTTCAAAATGAGTGGTTTAAAAAAAGCGGTTATCAAGAATATGGAATTGCTCATCATTGACGAAGTGAGTATGCTCCGCGCCGATTTGTTGGACGCATTGGATTTTATGATGCAATCCGTTCGTAAAAAAAACACTCCTTTTGGGGGTGTTCAAGTATTGTATATTGGCGATTTGTTGCAATTGCCGCCCGTGATTCGGGATGAGGAATGGCGCACTTTAAAAACCTATTACAAAGGAAAATTCTTTTTTCATTCTCACGTTATCCAGCAAAATCCACCTTTATACATTGAATTGTCCAAGATTTTCCGTCAAACGGACGATGTTTTTATTTCGATTTTGAACAATTTGAGAAACAATCAAATTTCTTCGGCAGATATTCAAAACCTGAATCAATATGTAAATCCAAATTTCGATTTGAAAGCCAATAAAGGATACATTACTTTGACAACTCACAATGCCAAAGCAGATTCGATCAATGCTCAAGCTTTGGAAGATTTGGAGGGAAAATTAGTAATTTATAAACCTGAAATTGTGGGTGATTTTCCAGAAAAAATATTTCCTGTTGAAGAAAATTTAAAACTTAAAGTTGGTGCACAAATTATGTTTATCAAAAACGATTTGAATTTTGATAAAAAATATTTCAACGGCAAAATGGGCTTTATAAAATCGCTTTCTGGTCAGGAAATCCTAGTTCATTTCCCCGAAGAAAATAAAACGATCGAAGTCGAAAAATACGAATGGGAAAACATTCGTTATAAAGTGGATGAAAATACTAAAGAAATTGAGGAAGAAGTGTTAGGAACTTTTGTCCATTATCCAATAAAATTAGCTTGGGCGATTACGGTTCACAAAAGCCAAGGACTTACTTTTGACAAGGCTGCGCTCGATGTTTCGCAAGTTTTTCTTCCTGGACAAGCTTATGTGGCTTTATCGCGTTTGCGCTCGTTAAACGGCTTGATTTTGCTTTCTCCGCTTCGAATGAACGGCATTTCTAACGATCAGGACGTGATGGATTATTCGTTAAACAAAGCATCAGAAGAAGTTCTGGAAAATTCATTACAAATAGAAACAAAAAATTTCATTCATAACTATTTAATACACAGCTTCGATTGGTCAGAATTGGCACAAGAATGGCGTAATCACAAGTTCAGTTATTCCGAGCATTCCGAGATTTCCGTCAAATCCAAACAGGCGAATTGGGCTGCAAAACAATTGGAAGCCATCGACAGACTTTTGGATCCATCCCAAAAATTCATTGTGCAATTGAATAAAATTTTCAATGCGGAAACTGTAGATTTAAATCACGTTTCGGAGCGTTTCCAAGCCGCATACAATTATTTTATCAAGTTGATGGACGATTTGGTTTTTGAAATTCTTTGGAAAGTCGAAGAAATTAAACGCCTCAAAAAAGCCAAAGCTTTTTATGATGAATTAATGGTTTTGGAAGAATTGCAAACTAAGGCAGTTTTGCGATTGATGAAAGCTAAATTATTGATTGAAACCGTGGTTGCTGGAGAAACGATTTCGAAGGAAAAGTTGTCTTCAGATGAAATTAAATATTACAAAATCAACAAGTTAAAGACAATTCAAGACGATTTCAAGGCCGTAAATGTAACTTTAATTGAAGATGAAGTTGATTTAGAACGCTACACTAAAAAGGAAAAAGAAAAGAAAGAACCCAAAAAATCTACAGTTCAGGAAACCTACGAATTGTGGCTCGAAAAGAACACCATTAAAGAAATTGCTGCCATTAGAAAACTGACATCGCAAACAATTGGAACTCATATTGCCAAACTCATAGAATCAGAAATAATCTCCATCACCGCTGTTTTGCCCGAAGATAAATTGTTGGATTTAGCCGCCGCTTTCAAAGGCTATAAAGAAGAAACGCTAAACGGCTTGAAGGAACACTATGGCGAAAAATTCACTTGGGACGAACTGAAAATGTTTAAGGCGAGTTTGAAATAAAAGAACACTTTATCTTTTGAGGATGGAAACAGTTTGAAGATTTGACAACTTTTTAAAAGTTGTCAAATCTAGTTTAAAAGAGCTGAAAATAGTCAACAGATCAATAAATAAATAATCAAAAAAGCCCATTCAATTCGAATAGGCTTTTAAATTATAGTGATTCAACCAGAATCCAAGCATCAGGATTAACCGTATTTTGAATTTCCTTTTTTGCTTTTTCGGCTTCTGGTAAAGTGGCGTAACTTCCATAAAGAACTGGATATAATCCATATTTATTTTGCGGAATTCGTCGCGCTTTATAGCCTTGGCTAGATAATTTTTCAAACGCTTTTTTGGCATTTCTCTCATCTCTAAATGCCCCTGCCATTATATGATAAGACATTTTTGATTCCTTTACCGTTAGCGTCACAGCGGGCACAGGATTTTTGATAAAGAAAGTAGCTTCTTGAATTTTGTTTTGAACTTGTTTTTGAACAGATTGCTCTACAATAATCGTTTCATTGGCGATTTGTTGTTGGTAAACAGGATAGCCAACAGCGGCTGTTAAACCTAATCCAAGAACAAATATAGCGGCATATTTTAAATAAACACTGGCTGCTCTTCTTTCTGGAATTAAAGCAATCACTTCATTTTCATTAATGTTTTCTTCAAGAGCCTCGATTTTTTGTTCGAAAATTTCTCTTTTCACCATTGGCGAAACAAAAGCACTTAATCCAAAAGAATCGGTCAAATAATTAGTTTGGTCATAAGGTGTGAAAATTAAATTTTTATCGGCATTAAGCGAAAAATCTCCAACGTTTTTGATAGAAAAAAAGTCGTTTTCTTGCAACGCTTTTTTCCAATTGAAAACCTCATATTGAATCGCGCTAATGGCATATTCATAGGAAGTTTTTTCAGCTTGAGCAATGTGATTGGCCAATAATCCATCGTTGTTTTTTAGATGGGCATTGAAAGAAATCATTTTCTTTGGAGGAAAAAAGGAATGGGAACTTTCAATTAATTGAGCCGACTGGATTTCAGTCAAAAAAGCCCCAAAACCAGGAACGGTTACACATTGGTAACGGTACAAAAGTTGCGAGATATATTGTTCGATGTTCATAGTTACAAAGTTATACATTGAAAATACTTATCAAAATTTTATTCACAATTTTTATTAACAATCCGCTTAAAATTTTATACTTTTCAACCTCAAACAATTAGTATGACAGACCAAGATTTATTTCATGTATTGGCATTGCAACAAGTAGAAGGCGTGGGCGATATTGTGGCCAAAAAACTAATTATGCATTGTGGATCTGCTGCAGAGGTTTTCAAAACCAAATCTTCCCAAATTGCCTCCATTGATGGAATTGGATCTGTATTATTACAAAAATTGAAAGACAAAAGCATTTTCGAAAAGGCAGAACAAGAACTGAAATTCATCCAATCAAACAAGATTGATGTTGCTTATTTTCAAGACGAAATTTATCCAGATCGGCTCAAGCATTGCATCGACGGACCAGTTTTGTTGTTTATGTCGGGAAATATCGACTTGAAAAACAAGAAAATAATTAGTATAGTTGGAACACGCCAAATCACTTCTTATGGTATGGAATTTTGCCGAAAACTGATTGAAGATTTAGCACCTCTTGATCCTGTAATTGTTAGTGGTTTTGCTTATGGAGTCGATATTTTGGCACATCAATTAGCGATGGAACACAACTTGCAAACGATTGGTGTTGTGGCTCACGGTTTGAATCAAATTTACCCTAAAAATCACAAGAAATACGTAGCCAAAGTAGAGCAGAATGGAGGTTTTGTGACCGAATTTTGGAGCTCGTCAAATCCTGAAAAAGAAAATTTTGTGCGCAGAAACCGCATTGTGGCAGGAATTTCAGAAGCCACTATTGTTATCGAATCTGCTGAAAGAGGAGGTTCGTTAATTACGGCAAATATCGCCAATGATTACAACCGCGATGTTTTTGCTGTTCCGGGAAGAACCACCGATAAATACAGTCAAGGCTGCAATAATTTGATTAAAACCCAAAAAGCAAACCTGCTTACCAGCGCTGCTGATTTAGTTTATATCTTGAATTGGGATATTGAAAGTAAAACCAAACCTATTCAAAAACAACTCTTTGTCACACTCGAAAATGATGAGCAAAAGGTGTATGATTACCTCTTAAAAAACGGAAAAGAATTGATGGATATCATCGCATTACGATGTGAATTCCCAATTTATAAAATTTCAGGAATGCTGTTGAATATGGAATTGAAAGGTGTAATTCGACCTTTGCCGGGGAAATTATTTGAGGCGATTTAGAAAAAAAAAGACCGCAAATTCGTAAATCATTTAAATCAATAAATTTGCGAATTTGCGGTAATTTTATCTATTATATTTCAAATCCCAATTTCTCTCTAACTCTTGCTAAAACTCCACTAGCTACAATTCCAGCTTTTTCAGCGCCAATTTTCAATAATGCATTTACATCTGCGAGGTTGTTCATGTAGTAATTGTATTTCTCTCTTTCGGTTTTGAATTTTTCTATAATGAGTTCAAACAAGGCTTGTTTTGCGTGGCCGTAACCGTAGTTTCCACCTAAATATTTAGCTTTCATTTCGGCTATTTGTTCTTCATTGGCTAACAAAGAATAAATCGCAAACGCATTGCACGTTTCTGGATTTTTCGGATCTTCAAGCGGTGTGCTGTCGGTTTCGATGCTCATTACTTGTTTGCGCAAGGCTTTATCATCTAGGAAAATATTGATAATATTATTGGCCGATTTGCTCATTTTTCCACCATTGGTACCCGGAATGAGCATACTTTCTTTTTGAATTTTCGATTCAGGAAGTACAAAGGTTTCACCCATTTGATGATTGAAACGAGAAGCCACATCGCGTGTAATTTCGACGTGTTGCAATTGGTCTTTTCCCACGGGAACAAACTCTGCATCATACAATAAGATATCGGCAGCCATTAACATTGGATATGAAAATAATCCGGCATTTACGTCTTCCAATCTATCGGCTTTGTCTTTGAAAGAATGGGCCAATGTCAACCTTTGGAATGGAAAAAAACAACTCAAATACCAAGATAATTCGGCAGTTTGCGGCACATCAGATTGGCGGTAAAAAACTACTTTGTCCACATTCAAACCACAAGCCAACCAAGCTGCTGCTGTGCTGTAGGTGTTTTCTCTTAAAGTTTTTCCGTCTTTTATTTGAGTTATTGAATGTAAATCGGCGATGAAAAGAAAAGATTCATTTTCAGGATTATTCGATAATTCGATTGCGGGAATGATCGCGCCAAGTAAGTTTCCTAAATGTGGTGTTCCTGTACTTTGAACGCCAGTGAGTATTTTTGCCATTATAAATTTTATTGACCGCGAAGGTTACAAATATTATTGTTTTAATTTATTAAAAGTTTCCAAATTTAATGCTTTTATAAATAATAGCATAGTTTTACTTACTTTTGAAAACTATGAAAGGACTAAAAATTATTTTTTGGGCCATTTGGCGCGTTTGGTTTTACATTGTAATGACCATTCCCATTCTTGCGATGTTTCCTTTCTTGGTACTGTCCATTTTGACCGAAAGTGGTTATCCTTATTTTTTTAAAATGGCGAGAATTTGGGCTCGAATTATTCTTTTTGGGATGGGATTTTATTACAAAATCGAAAGAGAACAGGAATTGGACAAAGACAAAAGTTATATGCTTATCGCCAATCACACTTCGATGGTGGATATTATGCTGATGCTTGTCACGATACGAAAACCATTCGTCTTTGTAGGTAAAAAAGAATTGGTCAAAATTCCCATATTTGGATTTTTCTATAAACGAACTTGTATTTTGGTCGATCGATCTAGTTCCAGAAGCAAACATCGTGTGTTTGAAAGTGCCCAAAAAAGAATCAATCAAGGACTAAGTATTTGTATTTTTCCCGAAGGTGGTGTAACGGATGATGAATCCATTATTTTAGATCATTTTAAAGACGGTGCTTTTCGATTGGCTATAGAACACCAATTACCCATTGTTCCAATAACTTTTGGGGACAATAAAGAACGTTTTTCCTTTACTTTTTTTAGTGGAAGTCCAGGTTTGATGCGGGTAAAAGTACATTCATTTATTGAAACTGAAGGAAAAGCGATGGCTGATAAAAATAATCTAAAAAGTCATTCTTGGAAAGTCATTCACGAACAATTACTGGATTTTCAGAAGAAAAAGTCGCTAAATAATCCTTTTAACTAACAGTAAATCACCAGTAGATTCTAATTAAAAGCCATAACTTATACCAGAATACAATCCCATAAATAGGGGCTTAAAGTCGCCAGAGTTATTTGAAAAGGTATTTATTTGATATTTAACCATGGGTTCCATATTAATTTGGAATGATTTTGTGATTTGGTACTTAAATCCTAAACCTACATTAGAGCTAAAATGGACTTGATTCAAGTTTTTTGCTTCGCCAAGTTCAATATTTGATTGAGAAGATTTTAATGAAATTCTATTCTCATTTAGGAACAAAGTACTGAACCCTCCAATTAGATTTATTCCAAATTTTTTGTCTAAAACAGCGTATGAAATTTCCATGGGTAGTTCATAATAGCCCATTTTTTGGTTTAAATTTCCCGTACTAGTACTTTGCATGTCTTTTTCTGTTGTTGTTAATAAACCATAATTTTTTTCATCTACAAATTTAACAGCATTGTTTGAAAAATATTCAATGTTTCTCAAATTATTGGCTGTTAATCCTGTGGAATACAAC
This sequence comes from Flavobacterium sp., assembly GCA_010365135.1. Taxonomy (GTDB): domain Bacteria; phylum Bacteroidota; class Bacteroidia; order Flavobacteriales; family Flavobacteriaceae; genus Flavobacterium. The sequence continues at coordinate 20,047 of JAAFGY010000010.1, read as the reverse complement.
AAGTTGGTCGTGTTGTAGCCTACGACTAATTTATTAATTCCCGTTCGAACTACTATTTTATTACTGACGGCATATTGTACGCCTATACCAAAACTAACGCTTTTGTCTGATTTTTTTTCGTAATCTGACAGCTGTTCATCAATAGGAGAGCCTCCAGAATTTGCATTCAGGTACAATGGAGCAACGTTTGGCGTAATATGCCATTTGTTTGTTGAATTAGAAATTATAGTAATTTTTTTGGCAGATTTGGCTTTTAAAATTTCTTCTAATTCGTTTGGTACTTCTGTATTTGTTAATACTTCCTTTTTTGATTCTTCTTTCTCTCTGATATCCTTTTTTTCTAGGTTTTGATTGGGTTCGTATGCTAAAGAGTTTGAATTTGTAATGTTCTCCGCATTTAATGAGTGGTTCGTGTTGCTTTCATTTGTTGCCAATTGATTTAACGACAAATTACTTTTTGGTAGAAAAACTTCAGCATTATTAGGATTCTTTTTTTGGTAAACGAGGACTTTTGGGGAACCATAAGGGTTAACGTTTTTTTCATCGTTAGTATTTGATTTTGAAAAATTAGTATTAATTATTTCTTTTTGGTGCTTTGAATTTTCTTTGGAATGGATAACAATTTGGTTTTCTTTCGAACTATTTTTGGGATAGATATGCTTTTTATTAGAGGAATCTTTTATAATTTTCGCTTCTAAAACAATGCGGTTTTCAGTTTTTGAATCAAAGGGTTGATTCATATTCAGAGTGAACAAACCAAGTAAAAATGCCGCAGCTATTCCGGAGCATTTTATCCACAACGGAATTACTTTTCGTTTTTTATCTTTTTTTAATTCAGCTACAATATTCAACCAAACTTGATTGTCCGGAGTTTCCTCAAAGCCTCTGAATTGTTCTTGAAATAATCGGTCTATATTTTTATTTTCTTTCATTTTGCCGATATTTTTTGATTAGTCACTGTTTTTTTTTCAATTTTTTCTTTCAAGATAAGTCTCGCTCTATGAAGATTCGATTTAGTTGTACCTGTAGAAATGGAGAGCATTTCGCTAATTTCTTGATGTGAATAATCATCTAATACATATAAACTAAAAACAATTCGGTACTGATCGGGGAGTTCGTGAATAATTTGCATTAAAAAGTCTAGAGATATTTCTTCTTCGTCTATTTCTACATCAACATCAGGGATATTATCGTTTAATACTTCCATAAAACGCACTCCTTTGTATTTTTGAAGTGCGTTATTAATTAGTATTCTTTTTGCCCAGCCTTCAAAAGAACCTTTACCGCTGTATTGATTGATTTTTCGAAATATAATTAAGAATCCTTCTTGAAAATTATCTTGTGCATCGGCATAACTAGAGGAATATTTCAAACATAACCCAAAAAACTTTTTCTCAAACAATCGATACAATTGTTCTTGAGCTTTTGGTTGGTTTTTTTTGCAGTCACTAATTAGCTTTTCTAATATCACAGATTTTTTCTTTTATGGAACTACCGGAATCTCAACATCTTCAAAAATATCTTTTCCAGTAGTATCTTCACCTTTGTAAAATTTAAAGATATAGGAACCAGTATTCGTAACTGTAAAGTTAAACGAAACTTCTGAAACAGGAGGGATTTCAGTTGTACAAACCTGCTCGTTTTGTAGAGCAGTCTGAATGGCAATTGTTCTGGTGTTTAAGTTTTTGTCATAATAAATTCCTTGATAAATGTGACAAGCAGTCGGTTTCTGGTACTTCAATTTTATTTCATAGGTTTGTCCTAAAGTAAAACTATCAGGCACAACATAGCTATCAACAGGCAAAACACTATAAGTATAAGTAGGATTGTCATCATCAAGAGTGCAACTTAAAACAGAGGTGATTAGAATTAAAAATAAAACGATTTTTTTCATTTTTTTAAAAATTTAAGGATTACTAAATTTTTTACTCAACTTGGGCTTTTATGTTTAGATTGTGTTATATGAAAAAGGTTGCGTGTAAAAAGCAATTTTTTTTTCATTTTTTTCATCTTCGATTTAAAATACTGTTTATAACAATAAAGGCTGGTTGAAAAACCAGCCTTTAGTATAAAAAATTTGTTGCAAAATTATGGGGCAGCAGTGATCACAATGGTTTGAGTAACAAACTCAGTAGCCGATTTTTTAAACTTAAGGATATAAGTTCCAACAGTTGTAGCCTTAAATTTGTAAGTTGAAGTTTTTGTGGCAGCAGTTGTTCCACAATTTGAACCTTCATATTTGGCTTCTACTTCAATAACTGAGGTTTTGTCGGTTGTGGTTTCAATAAACTTATTAAACGCACCACAGCTGTTATCTACTGCAAAGGTAACATTCAATGTCAATTCTTGATTTACAGCACCAGTTGTAGGCCCAGTTACTACGCTAACCAAAGTTTTTTTGGTTGTAAATGATGGAGTGTCATCATCATTGTTGCAAGAGACGAATCCTGTTGTTACCAATAATACTAAAGCGATAGCTTTCAATTTTAATCTTTTCATTTTAATTTTGTTTAAGTTAATAATCTTATCATAAGAGGAATGAAATTATAAAAGGTTGCTTCTTGATTTGATTTAACTAAAAAAAAATGCTCAAACGATTGGTTTGAGCATTTAATAATTTTATTAAACAATTTTAAGCATTTTTTTCTTTTATCAAAGCCTTGATTTTAGCTTCTAATTCATCGGCTAATTCTGGATTGTCTTTTATTAAAGCTTTCACCGCATCACGACCTTGTCCTAATTTGGTTTCACCATAACTGAACCAAGAACCTGCTTTTTTGATAATTTCAAACTCAACGGCAAGATCCAAGATTTCGCCCGTTTTTGAAATTCCTTCGCCATACATAATGTCAAATTCGGCAGTTTTGAAAGGTGGAGCAACTTTGTTTTTTACCACTTTAACTTTGGTTCTGTTTCCAAGTACGTTGTCGCCATCTTTAATTTGTGTAGAACGACGAATATCCAAACGAACTGAAGCATAAAACTTCAATGCATTTCCACCTGTTGTGGTTTCTGGATTTCCGAACATTACCCCAATTTTCTCTCTCAACTGATTGATGAAGAAAACGGTACAATTGGTTTTGCTGATGGTTCCTGTCAATTTTCTCAAGGCTTGCGACATCAAACGAGCGTGAAGACCCATTTTAGAATCTCCCATTTCGCCTTCGATTTCACTTTTTGGAGTCAAAGCGGCAACCGAGTCAATAACAACAATGTCGATTGCTCCTGAACGAATTAAATTCTCGGCAATTTCCAAAGCTTGTTCTCCATTATCCGGTTGCGATATAATTAAATTTTCGATGTCAACGCCTAATTTTTCGGCATAATTTCTATCGAAAGCGTGTTCTGCATCAATAAATGCAGCGATTCCACCGGCTTTTTGGGCTTCGGCAATAGCGTGCAAAGTCAAGGTTGTTTTCCCAGAAGATTCTGGACCGTATATTTCGATCACTCTTCCTCTTGGATAACCGCCAACTCCCAAGGCTAAATCGATTCCCAAAGACCCAGAAGAAATAGTTTCTACTTCTACGATGGCTTTGTCGCCCATTTTCATTACGGTGCCTTTTCCGTAAGTCTTATCCAGCTTGTCAAGTGTAAGCTGTAGTGCTTTTAATTTGGCTTCTTTCTCTGAACTCATCTCTTTTACCTTTTCTTTCATTTATTTTTTGTGCTTATCTTTTTGTAAAAATACTTCTTTTTTTGGAAGTAACAATAGGAATTTCTTTTAGTTTTTAAAAAGGAATTTACCGCAAATTCGCAAATAATTATTTCATTTCATCGCCATAGTTTCACAGATTTGATGGTTTGAAATCTGTGAATCTGTGGCAAATTAGATTTTTCAAACAAACAACGCCTTCAATTCAGTAGCGTCGTGAGGATTCAATTTCCCAGCCAAGACCAAGCTCAATTGTTTTCTTCTCAAGGCGTCATGATAACGGTGTTCTTCAATTTTGGTTTCGGGAATTATATGAGGAACTTCAACAGGCGTTCCCATTTCATCTACCGCGACAAAAGTGTAAATGGCTTCGTTAGACTTGGTTCTTTGGCCAGATTCTTTTTCTTCGATCCAAACATCAAGGTAAATTTCCATTGAAGTCTTGAAGGCTCTCGATACTTTTGCTTCAATGATAACAACGCTTCCCAACGGAATGGCCTTGTTGAAAGCCACATGATTTACAGAAACCGTTACGGCAATTCTGCGCGAATGTCTTCCTGCGGCGATGCTGGCGGCACGATCCATTCGAGCCAATAATTCGCCACCAAAAAGGTTGTTCAACGGATTGGTTTCGCTTGGCAAAACCAAATCAGTTAATACGGTCAAGGATTCAGAAGGATGTTTTGAAGTCATCTAATTATTGATTGAAGATTAATGATTTTTGATTGCAGAAATTGTCATTGCCCGTGATGGTTCATAAACTTATTTTTTATGTATTAAACGAGTCAGTTTTATGGATAAATCCGTCAAAATAATTTTAGCATTTCCGTTGCGTTCAATATGGTAAATGGCATCGGACAATTCCTGAAATATTTCGTTGATGTTGTTTCCGTTTACAAAAGGCGCAAATTTACCTATGGTAAATTTTTCGACCGTGGGCTCAAAATAAACTAAACTTGGCGTTTCATAATTATGCAGCAAGGCTTGGCGGAAAATATCGATGCAATATTCTAAGAATTTCTTTTGGGTTTCTCTTCCCAAAGCTGCAATTTGTTCACTCCAATGAATTAAATCGCTAATTACAGCTGCATTTTTTTTGGCTTGAAAAGCAGCACGAACCCAAACCACAAACCATTGTTCGAACGGGAATTCGTCGTTGTCGTCTTTAAGCAAATGCAGGGCTTTGTTGTAATTTCCCTGTGCTTGATGCGCTATTTTTGTGGCTAGTTTTGGTTCAATATTTTCACGAGAAACCAAGGCAGCTGCTATAATTTGCTCGCTTAATCCATTAAAATGCAAAACTTGACAACGAGAACGTATCGTCTGGATAATATCTTCCTCATTTTCTGAAATTAGAATAAAAACTGTTTTTTCGGGTGGTTCTTCTAGTAATTTTAGTAATTTATTGGAGGCAGCAATATTCATTTTGTCGGCCATCCAAACAATCATAATTTTATAACCGCCTTCGTAGGATTTTAAAGCCAAAGATTTTAGAATTTCCTGAGCATCATCAACACGGATTTCGCCTTGTTTATTTTGCACACCTAAAACGGAATACCAATCGAACAAACCGCCGTAAGGATTTTGAGTGACAAACAATCGCCAATCGGCAATGAAATCAATGCTTTTTGGGTTTTTCTTTACTTCCTCGGTACTTACCGTTGGATAAACAAAATGCAAATCAGGATGCGAAATCTTTTCGAATTTAAGGTTACAACTTTCATTAGAACCCAAATTTTCACCGTGTTGATTGTTGCACAAAATGTATTGCGCATAAGCGATTGCCATTGGCAAAGTGCCACTTCCTTCTGGTCCGACAAACAATTGTGCGTGTGGAATTCTGCGCAAATTGGCACTTCGCGTTAAATGATTTTTGATGTAATCTTGCCCTAAAATTTTTGAAAACTGCATAAGGCAAATATAGAATAAAAAGCATCAAAACTGCAAAATCTTATTGCTTTGAAACCTTCGAAAAAGTAAATCATTTTTAATGTAATTTATGATTCGAAGTTGTTTTATCCTCAAGTTTAGTAAACAGTGTTTTGGACGATATATCCGTAGAAAATGTAATAATTCTGTAGGCTTTGTTGATTTGCTTTTTTTTGGCGAACCTTTAATTATTTCAAACAAAGTATAGACAAGTCTTTTGAACATTTTTTTAAAAATAGAAAAATTCATTTAATTATAACGTTTTCGTTAATAGATTGCTATAATTTTAAAACTATTCTTATTTTTAAGTTTATAAAATGTTCTATATTTGTTATTCTTTCAAAAAAAATTAAACAAACAGACCATGAAAACTATAAACGATTTCGATTTTAAAAACAAAAAAGCCATTATCCGCGTTGATTTTAACGTGCCTTTGGACGAAAATTTTAACGTAACGGATGCCACTCGTATTGAAGCAGCAAAACCTACAATTGATAAAATTCTTGCCGATGGTGGTAGCGTAATTTTGATGTCACATTTAGGACGACCAAAAGGATTTGAAAAAAAATATTCTTTGGAACATATAGTAAAAAAAGTTTCAGAAGTTCTTGGGCAAACTGTTTTCTTTTCGCCAGATTGTATTGGTGCCCAAGTTGAGAAAGCGGTAAGTAATTTGCAAGCAGGACAAATTTTATTATTAGAAAATTTACGATTTTATGCTGAAGAAGAAGCTGGAGATGTAAATTTTGCAAAAGAATTAGCCTCATTTGGAGATATTTATGTGAACGACGCTTTCGGAACAGCACACAGAGCGCACGCTTCGACAACTATAATTGCACAATTTTTTCCAAATGAGAAATGTTTTGGATTATTATTAGCAAAGGAAATCGAAAGCTTGAACAAGGTTTTAAAAGATTCTAAAAAACCAGTTACGGCAGTTCTTGGAGGTTCAAAAGTTTCGTCGAAAATTACTGTTATCGAGAACATTTTGGACAAAGTGGATCATATGATTATAGGAGGTGGAATGACTTTTACTTTCGTTAAAGCTTTGGGCGGAAAAATTGGAGAATCGATTTGTGAAGACGACAAACAAGAATTGGCCTTAGAAATTTTGAGATTAGCCAAAGAAAAAGGCGTTCAAATTCATATACCGGTTGATGTTGTTGCTGCAGATGCGTTTTCGAACGATGCCAATACTAAAATTGTTGATGTTCGTGAAATTCCTGACGGATGGCAAGGATTGGATGCTGGACCAAAATCATTAGAAAATTTCAAAAAAGTAATTTTAGAATCAAAAACTATACTTTGGAATGGGCCATTAGGCGTTTTTGAAATGGAAAAATTTGCAAACGGAACCATTGAATTAGGTAATTTTATTGCCGAAGCTACAGCAAACGGAGCCTTCTCACTTGTGGGCGGTGGAGATTCAGTTGCGGCAGTAAAACAGTTTGGATTTGAAGACAAAGTGAGTTATGTTTCAACTGGCGGAGGAGCCATGCTCGAAATGCTTGAGGGTAAGATTTTACCCGGAATTGCTGCTATTTTGGACTAAACAATGCATTTTTAACAATATTTACTGAAATTTTTAGTTTTAACGTATTATGTTTGCAAAAGACGATTTGTTTTCAATCGTTTGAAATATAGCACGTTGATTAAAAAAAGTATGAATATAAAAAACACCTCCCTATCGGTTTTTCTATTATTGTCACTCTCTTTGTTTTCACAGAAATCTTTTGAAAACAAAGGGATTGCCAAAACCGAAACTAATAATTTCTATTTAGATTCCATCAAAAAAACTTTCGTAAAAGACGATATGGCCTCTTGTGTCGACAGTCTTTGGCTTAAGGAATTGGCGAATTTGGATCTATACAATGATATTTCTGATGACATAAAAAACATCAATATTGATGAAAAAGTGGATTATGAGTTGCCCACGGAATTGTTGAAACAACGACTTGCGGCGATGGATGCAAAATCCCCTTTCAATATTGAATACAATCAAGGACTGGAAAACATCATCAAGTCCTTTTTAAAGAATAGGAAGAAATCCTTTGCAAGATTAATGGCCATATCGGAATATTATTTTCCAATGTTTGAAGAGGCTTTGGCCAAACAAAATGTGCCATTAGAAATAAAATATTTGGCAGTGGTAGAATCAGCTTTGAACCCAAAAGCGGTTTCAAGAATGGGCGCAACCGGACTTTGGCAATTTATGTATCAAACTGGGAAATTGTACAATTTAAAAATTGACTCCTATGTTGACGAACGTAGCGATCCATTAAAATCTAGTGAAGCCGCCGCGCAATATATGACAAATATGTACAAAATTTTTGGGGATTGGGACTTGGTTTTGGCCTCTTATAATTCTGGACCAGGAAATGTTACTAAAGCGATTCGTCGTTCTGGTGGACAACAAAATTATTGGAATATTCGAAAAAATTTACCAAAAGAAACACAAGGATATGTTCCTGCTTTTTTAGCAACGATGTACATTTACGAATACCATAATGAACATGGAATTAAGCCAGACAGAGCATTGGTCAAACAATTTGCTACGGATACCATTATGATTAAAAAGCAAATGTCGTTCAAACAAATTTCGGATTTGCTCGATGTTCCGGTAGCTCAATTGCAGCTTTTGAATCCATCTTATAAAATGAATGTGATTCCAGTTTATAACGATCAAGCTCATTTTTTGAGATTACCAAAGGATAAAATTGCCGTTTTTGCTTCAAACGAAGACAAAGTTTATGCATATGTACAACGCGATTTGGATTTTCGTGAAAAACCGTTTCAGGTTACAAAAGCTATCGTAATGAACGACACATTGAATTACTCGGTTCAACGAATTACACTGCCAAAAACAAAATATTACACCGTGAAACGCGGAGATAACCTGGGTGAAATTGCAGATAAATATAATGTTTCTATTGCGGATTTAAAGAAGTGGAATAAGCTAAAAAGCAATACAGTCGCTCGAGGCAAAAGCCTGAAAATCATTACCAATGAAAGCGTAGTTAGAACCATTAAAAAAGAATCTAAAACAAACAAAATTCCTTCAGAAATCAAATCTGAGAATCAACAAATAGCAGTTTTAGTGGCTGCCAAAAATGAGGCAAGTTCCACTGAAGAAATGGCTTCCACACTAAAATTAGAAAACATAGAATACGTAGTTAAAAAAGGTGATAATCTTGGAAATATCGCTAAAAAGTTTGGCACACCGTTGACAGATTTAAAAGAATGGAACCATTTATCCGATAATAATATTGCGTTAGGAAGTACTATAATTGTATCCAAAAATGAAGTTCCAATTATCACTAAATCTATCGCCGAAACATTCAAGAGAGGCGATAATTTAGCTTCAGAATCAAAAAATAATTCGCTTAATTATTACGTTAAAAAAGGAGATTCTTTATATAGTATTGCCAAAAAATATCCTGGAGTAAGCATCTCGGACATTAAAAAATGGAATGATATTGGCTCAGAAGACCTTAAACCGGGAATGAAATTAAAAATAAACGGATAAATTTCGTTTTAAAATTACCCCAATGTTCAAAAATATAATTGTTGCTTTTTCTATTCTAATTCTCTTAAATTCGTGCGCTGTTCAACAAAAAAGCTTTTCAAAAAAGGATTGGTATGCCTTTACTAAAGCAAATACCAAAAGAATTGAGCCCATAAAAGTATATGAGTTTACAGATGGAATGGTGAGAATGTATGGTGCGAATATTGGCTATTTGATGACCAAAAAAAGCTATAAAAATTTTGAGCTTAGTCTGGATTTCAGGTGGAATCTGGATGAAAAGTACAAAGGTACGGGCAAAAAAAATAGCGGTGTAATGTACAACATCCCTGTAGATTCGCCAGATAACATTTGGCCTAAAGGAATACAATTTCAAATAAAAGAAAATACGACTGGCGATTTTATTTTTCTAGACAATGTTACTGCGGTAGTCAACGGAAAATTAGTTGAAGCTGGAGCAAGCGTTACTTCTCCCAAATTTAGTAGCAATGAGAAGCCTTATGGAGAATGGAATTCAATTACCATCATATCTTATAAGGGTAAAATCACTCAATATTTGAATGGAAAATTGGTAAATGAATGTTTTGAAGCCTCATCAACCGAAGGAAAAATTTCTTTAAATTATGAAGGTACACCAATAGATTTCAGAAATATTCATTTAAAAAATATTTCGAAAGAGTACAATTAAAATTTCTTGAAAACACTTTTTCCCTTTCTATAAAAGTAGGTATTTTTTCTCTATATTTGATAAATAACATTTTTATAGAGTACGGAATCAATGAATAAAAACCTTATTTTATTTCTTCTATTTGCCTTCCTGTTTTTTTCTTGTAATAAGAAAAACGACAATTTACCGCGAAAAGCTACTGGTAAAATCAATACCATTTCTGTAATTATTGACGATCAATTATGGAACGGAGAAATAGGCGACAGCATTCGAAATAAGTTTGCGTCCCCTGTAATTGGATTGCCGCAAGAAGAGCCACTTTTTACCATAAACCAATATCCCGTGAAACTTATGGAAGGATTTATGAGTGATAGTCGAACGATTATTGTTGTGAAAAAAGCCGAAATAAACAAATTCGAAATCAAGAAAAACCAATACGCATCTCCCCAAAACGTGTTTCATATTTCAGGGAAAACAAATGCCGATATCGTGGAAATTATAGAGGAAAATACAGCGAAAATAATCCAGATCATAAAAGATACTGAGATTGTCGAAAACCAAAGAATCAACAATCAATCGCTGCTTAATACTCAGATAATCGCCAAAGAGTTCAACATCGCCATGAAGATTCCATCGGGATATCTGTATGCCGTTCAAACAAGTAAATTTATCTGGCTCAAAAAAGAAATTGTAAGTGGCAACACTAGTATTTTGATTTATCAGGTTCCAATAAGTTCCATCAAAAAAAACTTAAACCGTATTGGTAATATCATCAAAATGCGCGATTCCATTGGCGATATGTATATTCACGGAACAGAGCCTGATTCTCAAATGATTACCGAAGAAGGTTATGCCCCCTATTTTTTTAAAATCAAATTAGACGGCAAAGAAACCTTTGAAACCAAGGGAACTTGGGAGTTGAAAAATGAATTTATGTCTGGGCCGTTCATTAATTATGCAATTGTTGATGAGCAGCACGATAGAATCTTGGTTTTAGAAGGATTTTGCTACTCTCCTTCTAAAGAAGAACGAGATTTGATGCATGAATTGGAATCTATTATCAAATCAATTCATATTTTAAATTAAAATTACATCGATGAAAATACACTGGACCATAAAGCCTTTTGATAAACTTACGGTTGAGGAACTTTATGATATTTTGAGATTAAGAAGCGCCATTTTTGTAGTCGAACAAAACTGCGTTTATCTCGATCCTGATGGAAAAGACAAACTTGCATTGCATCTTTTTGGTGAATACGAAGGCAAGATTGTCGCCTATTCACGACTTTTTAAAACCGGAATTTCTTTTGATAACGCCTCCATTGGAAGAGTGGTGGTCGATGCTAATTTTCGTGATAAAAAATTGGGTCACGACTTAATGCGAGAAGCCATTGCCGGAATTAAGACTCATTTTGGCGAAACTAAAATTACTATTGGAGCTCAATTGTATCTGAAAAAATTCTACGAAAGCCACGGTTTTGTGCAAACCAGCGAAATGTATCTCGAAGACGATATTCCGCATATCGAGATGAAAAAGGAGTCGTTATAATTTGGTCACAAAAAGTTCTACACGTCGATCCTGAGCATCCCCTTTGCCCAGAGGAAATTGATTTCCATATCCTTTATACGACATTCGATACGGACTTATTCCCATAGAACGTAGATAATTAAAGACATTTCTTGCCCTATTTTCTGAAAGATTTCTTTCATTGGTTTCCTTATCAATACCATCAGTATTTTTTCTTGATGTGCAGCAAACGTGACCTTTAATCTCAAAACGCAACGTCTTGTGCTTTTTTAATAGTACAATAGTTCGGTCTAGTTCCTTTTTGGCATTTAACGAAAGTTCGCTTGAACCCATTTCAAATGTAACTCGCTCTAAAACAATATTATCACCAATTTTTGGGTGCTCTGGAATGGAAGTGTAAAAAACGTTTTTAACCAAAATTAAATCAACACGTCTGTTTTTGTCCCGTACTTCTTTTAAGTTTATGACGGTGTCTTTATCCAAAACTACTTTTCCGCGGCCTTCACAAATAAATATTTTATTTTGAGCATATCCTTTAGAAAGCAATAAATTTTGGATAAAAGCAACTCTTTTTTTCGACAATTTATCGTTATATTCTAAACTTCCTCTGTCATCACAATAGCCGTATAGATAAATAGCTTTAAAACGCGAAAAATTAGCCGAATCCAAAAGCGTAACCATTTGATTAATTTCTTTTTGATTTAAAGAGAATTTATCCAATTCAAAATATACAGACTTAACAGTATTTATTTGAGCTGTTAGAGCGCCAAAAAATAAAAAAAATACTATTTTTAAGCCTCTTTTCATCACATTTTTAAAATGGTTTTATATTCGGTATTGTTGTTCAAAACGCTGGTTGCTTTCTTGATTTCAGAGTTGTTTTTCAGGTAATATTGATACAATCCGTCCTGATATTGGTAACGTTTGATGATTTCATCCACAATTAAATTTTTGATTTCCGCTTTATTTTTGTCCAATAAATTTTCCTCACTTTTTTGAAGCACATTCAATAATTGTTGGTATTCAAGATTAATGCTTTCATCTATTTTCTCTTTTTTGGCCACAGCCAAAGTGTTTTTCAAAGCAAGTTCCGTTTCAGTATCAAAAGAGAATTTTTGAGTTTTTAAATACTGTTTAAAATCTTGGAAATCAGCATCGGTAAACGTTGGAATTTGATTGCCTAAATTTGGATTTTTGTAATAATAGACGGTTGCATAATTAAATATTCCATCGTTTTTTTGCAACGCTTGAGTTATTGAACTCCACTTTGTTTCCTCTAATTCGATATCGGGTTGAATGCCTCCCCCATCATAAACCGTTCTTCCTTTGCGGGTTTTGAAAGCATTATAATTCTTAGCTTCAGTTTTTATAGCGACTCCATTTTTGTCTTTGTGGGCATAATCCAAAGCTTGAATGCATCTTCCGGAAGGGGTGTAATAGCGAGAAATTGTGACTTTCAGCTGTGTTCCATAAGTCAAATCCACGGGTCTTTGTACCAAACCTTTTCCATAACTTCGGCTGCCAATGATTACGGCACGATCTAAATCCTGCAACGCTCCAGCCACAATTTCTGATGCCGACGCACTCATTCCATTGACTAGAATTGCTAAAGGAATCGCTGTATCAATAGGTTCTCGTGATGTTTTATAGGTGTTGTTGTGTTTTTCAATTCGGGATTTTGTGGTTACAATTATTTCGTCTTTTGGCACAAATAAATTGCAAATATTGACAGCTTCGTTCAAAAGTCCGCCAGGATTTCCTCTTAAATCCAAAATAATTCTTTCAACGCCTTCTCTTTTTAATTGCTCCAAAGCTTCTTTGGTTTCAAGCGACGCTTTTTGATTGAAGCGAGATAAAACGATGTAACCCGTTTTATCGTCTATTTTTCCAAAAAACGGCACCGATTTTATAGCAACTTCGTCAAGAATGATTTGGGTTGCATTTGTTTTTCCTTGTCGAATGTATTTGATATCAATTTTGGTGTTTTTGGCACCTCTAAAAAGTTGAGAAGCATCATCCTTAAAATCAGATAATAAAATGTCGCCAATTTGAATTATTTCGTCACCAGCTTTAAGTCCAGCTTTGTCAGCGGGGAAGTTTTTATACGGTTCGCGAATGATTAATCTGTCTTCTTTTCGCGTCACTGTTGCACCAATTCCGGTATATTCGCCGGTGTTGTTTATTTTAAATTTTAGAACGTCCTGCTCATTAAAATATACGGTGTACGGATCCAAACTGACCAACATTCCCTTAATAGCTTTGTCCATTAAATCGCCTGGATTGGTTTCGTCAACATAATTCTTGTTCAGTTCTTTAAAAAGCGTAGTGAATATTTCTATTTGCTTGGCAATTTCAAAAAAATCGTCTTTGAAACTCACACCAACGAATAAAAGTGCTGAAGCTACAACTGGAATAATGTATTTTTTTTTGAAAGGAGAAGTCATGATTTCTTTGGATAAATTTTAGAGTACTAAAATAGGAAATATTATGCAATAAGATTTAAGTAAAAAACAAGGATGCTATTCCTCATTTTTCAGCTGTTGCACAAACTTTTCAAACAGATGAATGGTTTTAGTATTGATTTCTTCATAAGTCAATCGCTCTTTAGTTTGGTAAAAAAACATCATTGCATATTTTTTGTCCAAATTATCAATCAAAATGTGTTTGTTCAATCGATAGGTTTCGCGAAGTACTCGCTTGAAATAATTGCGATCCACTGCGTGTTTGAAATATTTTTTAGAAACTGAAACGCCCATTTTTAGCATTTGGTCTGAATCTTCGGGAAGGCCATAATCACTTTCCACAAAAACCAGTCTCAAAGGATATTTGGACACAGACTTGCCTTTGGAAAAAAGCAAATCTATCGTGATTTTACTTTTAAGCTTTTCGTTTTTTGGATAAGTGAATTTCATTAAATAATAGAAAATTTAGGAGACAAAGGTACGATTAAACCCTAAACAGCATAATTGTTCGGCATTAAAATCGAACGCTACATTTATTTATTACTTTTGTGTGACTAATTTAAAATCGGATGAAGAAAATTTTATTATACCCAATAACGCTACTGTATTATTTTGCTTATTTAGTGGTTTTGTGTACTATTCATCCCATTCAGTGGGTTGCTTATAAGGTTTTTAAGGATGAAGGATTGAAAGTTTCCTTCGATTATGTGGCTTATTTTACTTTGAAATGCACTCATATTTTAGGCATTCGATATACTTTTGAAAACAGGGAATTGATTCCGAAAAATGTTCCGATTATTTTCGTTTCCAATCATCAAAGTTTGTTGGACACGGGTGGAATTATCTGGTATTTGCGAAAATTTTATGTTGCTTTTGTGACCAAAAAAGAATTGGGAAAAGGCATTCCTGCTATTTCTTATAATTTGCGTCACAGCAAATATGTGCTTATTGATCGCAATAATCCCAAGCAAGCTATTCCAAAAATAAAATCTCTGGCAGAATATATCGAAAAAGAAAGGCGTTCAGCGGTAATTTTCCCTGAAGGAACAAGAAGTAAAACCGGAATTCCAAACGAATTTGCCGATGGCGGATTGAAAATTTTATGCAAATATGCGCCTTCAGCTTATATTGTTCCAATAACTATTAATAATTCTTGGAAAGTTTATCAATACGGTTACTTCCCTTTAAGTGTGGGTCACCATCTTTTTTTCACGGTTCACAAACCATTAAAAGTCAGCGATTACACCTTCGATGAGATCATGCAAAAAACAAAAAACGCCATTGTTGAAGGAATAAAAGTCTAATTTTTAGCTCAACCAAGAACCATTTTCCTTTCCCAGGGTTGAAACCGTGGGCGATAGTTGAAATACAAAAAAAATACAACAATTAAAATACCATAGCCAACGGTTTCAACCGTTGGGTTTATTAACCAAAATATATTTCTTATTTTTGCCAAAAAAAGCAACTAATGCAAAAAATCATATCCTATCCAATATCCTTTATTGCAATTCTATTATTTTTATTGACATTGATAATTTTTCATCCTATTCAGTGGATTTGCTTCAATGTTTTTGGCTACCAAGCCCATAAAAAAAGTGTAGATTATATGAACTTTTTGTTATTAAGAATTGGACACGTTTTGTTTAATAATTTTAAAATCGAAGGAAGAGAAGGTATTCCAACAGGTGTTCCCATCATTTTTGTCGCCAATCATCAAGGGATGTACGATATAATAGGAATGATTTGGTTTTTGCGAAAATTTCATCCAAAATTTGTCAGCAAAGTCGAATTAGGGAAAGGAATCCCAAGCGTTTCTTACAATTTAAGTCACGGAGGTTCGGTACTTATTGATAGAAAAGATCCAAAACAAGCTATTCCAGCTATCAAAGGAATGGCAGAATATATAGAAAAAAACAAACGATCCGCTGTTATTTTTCCCGAAGGAACCAGAACTAAAACGGGAAAACCTAAAGAATTTGCGCAAAGCGGATTGAAAATATTGTGTAAATATGCGCCTTCAGCCTACGTGGTACCGATTTCCATTAATAATTCTTGGAAGTTCTTTCGCTACGGAATTTTTCCTTATGGTTTAGGAAATCACATTATTTTTACCATTCACGAGGCATTGGCAGTTAAGGATTATCCATTTGTTGAAATAATGGAAAAAACAGAAAATGCTATTATTCAGGGAATAAAACTTTAAAAATGTGCTAACTTTGCATGTTCTTTGGGAGAAATCCCAAATCGTAAACTAAATAAATCAAAAAATATATGTCTCTTACAAACATACGATTAGAAGTAATGCAACTTCTGGAAAAAAACGTCAGCAATTATGTTGACCAATATTTGATTCCGGTGGAAAAAATTTGGCAACCGTCTGATTTTTTGCCGAATACCGAAAGTGATACTTTTCTAGAAGAAGTAAAAGAATTGAGAGAAATCTCCAAAGATTTGCCGTACGATTTTTGGGTTGCAATGGTAGGCGATATGATCACCGAGGAAGCTTTGCCCACTTATGAAAATTGGTTGATGGAAGTGGAAGGCGTTGATAATCTAGAAAGAAATGGGTGGGCTCAATGGGTTCGCCAATGGACAGGAGAAGAGAATCGACACGGAGATTTATTGAACAAATACCTTTATTTGTCAGGTCGTGTGAATATGCGTGAAATTGAAATGACTACACAACATTTGATAAACGACGGATTCGACATAGGAACTGGAAGAGATCCTTATAAAAACTTTGTGTACACTAGTTTTCAGGAATTAGCGACTTATGTTTCGCACAACCGAGTTTCACAATTGGCCAAAAATTATGGCGACACCAAATTAGCCAAAATGTGTAAAATGGTTGCCGGCGACGAAATGCGTCATCATCTTGCTTACAGCGAATTTGTAAATCAGATTTTCAAAATTGATCCAAGCGAAATGATGCTTGCGTTTCAATATATGATGAAAGCCAAAATCGTGATGCCAGCGCATTTCTTGAGAGAATCAGGACAAAAAATCAGTTCGGCTTTCGAACATTTTTCGGATTCTGCACAGCGAATTGGTGTTTATACGGCAAGTGATTATGTAGATATTTTGCAAAAATTAATCGAAAAATGGCAAATCGATAAAATTTCAGGTTTGACTGATGAAGCCGAAAAAGCAAGAGATTTTCTAATGAAATTGCCGGCTAGAATGGCTAGAATTTCAGAAAGATTGGTGATTCCACAAGAGTCGTTTCAATTTAAATGGGTAGAACCTGCGAGATTGTAGATTTCAGAAGGCAGAAGGCAGAAGGCAGATTTCAGATTTCAGAATGCAGAATGCAGATTTTAGAATGCAGATTTTAGATTGGTTGGAATGAAAAGTTGATTTGAAATTAATAATTTTTGATTTTTGCCATTGAAATTGCCATTGCAATTGATTTTTTTTAAATTATTAAAAGCTGATTTTTGAATTTAATTTTTAAAAATCAGCTTTTTTTATAAACCTTTCAAATATGAATTATTCAGAAATAGTCAATAAAACCATACTTTTTGTCAAGGCAAAGCTCGAAAATGCCGAAGGAGGACACGATTGGTTTCACATTGAAAGAGTTTATAAAAACGCCTTGCAAATTGCCGATGGCGAAGTTTGTGATAATACGGTTGTCAAATTAGGAGCTTTGCTTCACGATATTGCTGATAGTAAATTTCATAATGGAGACGAAACTATTGGGCCAAAAATCGCCCGAGAATTTCTGGAAAGTGAAAATGTTGACGAAGCCACAATTCAACACATCATTAATATCATCGAGAACATCTCTTTTAAAGGTGGAAATACAGAAAAGCTATTCATTTCTATCGAATTGAATATTGTTCAGGACGCAGACCGATTAGATGCTATTGGCGCCATAGGGATTGCTCGAATGTTCAATTATGGTGGTTTTAAAAACAGGCCTTTATACAATCCAAAAATTGCTCCAAAACTCCGAATGAGTAAGGAAGAATACAAAAATAGCGAAGCGCCAACGCTCAATCATTTCTATGAAAAACTCTTGCTTTTAAAAGATAAAATGAACACGAAAACTGGCAAGCAAATCGCTCAAGGAAGACACCAGTTTATGATGACATTCCTTTCGCAGTTTTATGCAGAATGGGACGGGGAGAAGTAGTTTGCAGTGTTCAGTTTTTTTAGTGTTCAGTCCAAAACGGATCACTAATTTTTATTTATTTAAACATACCGACCACTAAAAACCTGACCACTGACCACTAAAATTAAATTCCCTTTTCCTTCATTTCTAAAATTACATCCGAAGCATTCTTGAAAGTCGGTGCTTGTTCGATGATACTTCCCACACGTTTTTTGTTGAGTTTAAAAGTAATATCATTCTCTGTGGTGAATAATAATGCCGTCAAAAACGGATTGTTCATATACGGAGCCAAAACAAAAAAAGCTTCTTCTAGTGAATGGAAACTTTCTATTTCTTCGGTTTTGTAACGTGCCGTAACCGATAAGCTGAACACATCATTTTCCAATAAAACGGGACGCACATAAATATTTTTCAATTCGGTGTCGCCAATGGTTTTTGCCAAAGTCAATTTGGCGTAGGTTTTATTCTCGATGCTTTCTTTTACTTTTTCCCAGAATTCGGCAAATATAGGTTGGAAGGACATAAGTTTTATTTTTTGAGTTATTTAAAAGGGTTGCAAAAGTATAATAATTATAAACTAACTTTTAATAGTTGTTTTTTTGAGCCTTTTCTGCCTAAAAACAATACGGAATCATCTATCAATTTACCTTTCGCAACCATAAATGGAACTTCATTTTCCTCGCTGTCAAGAATTTTTTGAAAATCAAACTCTCCATTTTGATTCATGCGAATGATATTTAAATTTAAATTGCTTTTGCTAGCGTCTCCAAATTCAATACGGTCATTGCTTAATTTCTTTATTTTTTCGTTAGCATTTATAAAAAAATAAGTTTCATTATTTATGAAAGCAGATGTATAGGAAATAAATGAAGGATCGTCAAATGTATGTTGTTTTTTATTAATATTTCTTATCCAAAGCAACTTACCCTCTGAGTCTAACTTTGCAGTAATAATATCTTCAAATGAATAATTTATATCATTACCAGTTAGACTGACACCTGTATGCTCTATTTCAAATATACTTTCTTCTTCTGCGGTAAGAATTAGTTCGTTAGTTTTTGTAAAAAATACATTTCTAAATGCTAAATCAATTAAATTCTTTTCTTTAAGTTTTCCATATTTATCTATAATAAATTGTTCTGTAAATGGAGTGTGATTTTCATTTAGTAATACAAGTGAATTTGGATCGATTTTAAAATAACTAATCCCTGTATATTGATAATCATTTATGTCTGAATAAAAGCCTAAACAAATAATTTCATCTTTATGATAGACGGTTTTTAGCTTCGTAATAAAATGTTCTTTAGGATCAATATATTGTGATTTTTGTGAATTGCCAGTGAATTTTGTTAACTCAAATTGGTATTTTCCTCCTAGTGTTTTTGAATTTTGAATGTCAGCATATGATTTCCCTAATAAATACAAGGAGTTTCCATCTTCTGAAACTTGTATGTTTTGAAAAAAATAGTTTTTATCCTTGACTTCTCTTTCAAATATTGATTCTATTTTTTTAGCACCTCTATTATCAAACAAATATGCCTTAAGGAGTTCTGATTTTTGGCTGTTAAAATCAATTGCGATTGCAAATGCAGTTTTATCCTCATTTACAACCATTTTAATATCCGAACCACTTCCATTGTTTTTATATCTATTCTCCCACGACCTGACTAAATCATTTTTGGGAATTTTATTTTCATAAACTGCATTATTTATAGAATTATTGGAAGGCAAAATTTTATCTAACGATGCATTTTTTGAATAATCACTTTCTGACGAAATGTTCTCATAGTTATTGAAAGGCAAAATTTTATCTAACGATGCATTTTTTGAATAATCACTTTCTGACGAAATGTCCCCAGAGTTATTGAAAGACCAAATTTCATTGTTTCGCTTGAAAAATAGATAGTCTAATGAAAAGGAGCCATATTTTCGCATTTCATCTCTGGTAAATCGAAATAACTCTTTCTTTGAAGTTTTAAATTCTTCCGAAATTATATTGGTCTGACAAACAAATGCTTTTTCTTTTATATTATAAAAAATTTCTACAATTTGAACTTCATTTTCTGAATAAAAAAGTCCCAAAACAATACTATTTTTTTGTGAAATAGGATGTTTTAATACAAATTCAAAATCCTTTATCAACTCTAAATTTGTATTATAATATTC
>JAAFGY010000177.1 GCA_010365135.1 Flavobacterium sp. | reverse complement strand
ATTCTTGAACAAATATATTGTGTTTGTAATTGTTTTGAAATTTACTCTTACTGAACTGTTGAATTCCGAGGATGAATTGTATTTGTACACAGACGTTGCAATGGTAAAGACGCTGCAATGGTAAAGACGTTGCAATGGTAAAGACGTTGCAATGGTACAGACGTTGCAATGGTAAAGACGTTGCAATGGTAAAGACGTGCAATGGTAAAGACGTTGCAATGGTAAAGACGTTGCAATGGTAAAGACGTTGCAATGCAACGTCTCTACGGATTATAAATTTTCTAATTGATTCGTCTTTTTATCCTTGCTTATCGTCCAAAAGAAACCCACAAAAAAGAATCGATCCGCCGTGGGAACAATCGCCTGGCTTTCATAAATTCCTGATGAATTGGGCGTATTGGCATAATTGTAACCATACACATTTTTGATTCCAGCGACATTGGTTACCGAGAAGAAAAGTATTTTTTGAGGTGAAATCAAATAAGCCCAATTCACGCTTAAATTATTGTAGGTTTTGGTTTTTCCGTTCATAAAAACGGTTTCATTCGGATTATTATAGGGTCTTCCAGAACTGAAAGTATAAGTGGCTCCAATTTGCGAACGCCAATCTTGAATCCAATATTTGGTTACCAACGACAAGGTGTGATCGGCGACAAAACTAGGAGTTGCCTGTTTAGGAAAGTTTTGATAATCCCGTTTCGTGTCAATAAAAGAATAAGAAATCCAATATTCTACGTTTTTAATGTTCTTGTTATCTCTCCAAAAAAGCTCCAATCCTTTGGCAAATCCTCTTCCGTTATTATTGAAATTACTATTGTAAACTGGCGAATCTGTATCGTATTTTACTAAATTATCATAGCTTTTATAGTAAATTTCAGCTTTGAAAATCTGTTTGTCCTTATTAAATTCATAGCTCAAAATATAATGTTGCGATTTTTCGGCTTGCAAATTAGTGGAGTATTTCAAATAATCGCTTTTTGGAGTTTGATCAAATGTTCCGTAAGCCATTGAAAACTGCTGATATTTAGCTACTTTATACCCCAAAGCCATTCTTGGAGCAATAGAACTATCGTTCAATAAATAATTTTTAGAAAATCGAAAACCTACTTTTGCAATTAAATTATTGGTAATCAAGAAATCAGTTTCTGAGAAGGCAGCAAAAATAGTCGAATGATAACCACTTTCGAAATTGGACAATGATTCCGAAAAATTAGTATAAAAATAATCGGCACCAAAACTGGTTTTTATTTTATCGGAAATGGGTTTTGTCAATTTCAATTTCAAATGGCTGGCATTTTCGGATGAATCATAATTATAAATGTTATAAATTCCGCTATTTCGACTTTTAGCAAAACTAATTCCTGCAAAAATGTTCCAGTTATCGCCAAAGCCCCCTTTATAGGAAAGGTTCGAATATAAATTATTGTTTTTGTTTTGAGTACGTATTTTGTCAAGATAATTGATATCATCTTGCTTCAAATCGAAATTGGCAATCGTGTAAGAAGCATAAAATTTCAGCAATCCTCTATCAAATTTTTGTCTGAAAACGGTTTCTCCGCCAATAGATTCATACGGTTTTATCCATTCAATATTGTCGGGCAACAACGATTGATAGGGTTGTAAATTGATATAACTCGTGTTCACACTTAGTGAATTATTTTTCCATTTTTGAGTATTTCCGAGGCTTGCACCAACAGTCATTACTCCAATATCTGTTTTTTCTAAATCAGGTTCATCAATAGTATTCATCACCAAAATACTTGAAAGTGCCTCACCGTATTCAGCTGAATATCCTCCTGTAGAAAAAGTCGTTCCTTTGAAAAGCATTGGCGAAAAAGTACTTCTCGTTGGCACATTATTCGCCGTTTGAGCATACGGCTGCGCCACCCGAACTCCATCAATAAAGGTTTGAGTTTCGTTTGCTTCTCCTCCACGAACAAAAAGTTTGCCACTTTCGCCAACAATCTGTGTTCCAGGTAATGTTTTAAATGCCGAAACAATATCACCTGGGTTTCCTGCAGTGGTCACGATATCCAAAGGTTTCAAAACAGAAACTCTAGATTTTCCGCCCGATTCTATTGTTCCTGCGGTAATTAAAACTTCGTTTAATTCAGTCAAATTACGTTTCAAAATTATAGTTTGATTTTTGTATGTATTCATCACAATTGCCAATTGTTTTTGTTCATAAGACAAAGCGCTGATGATCAAAGTTTGGTTTCCTTCGGATGTGGTTGTAAAACTAAATTCCCCCGTAGCATTTGATGTTGCGCCATCATAACTTCCATCGATATAAACATTTGCATTGGAAATTGGATTATTTTTTTCGTCCACTATTTTTCCCGAAATCGTGGTTTGAGAAAATGAAATAATGGTCAAAAAGAACACGGCAATAAGTAAAAATGGTTTCATGATTTAATTTTTTTATGCAGCAAATGTATTTAGAGAATTAAAACCTTAAAATTTTATGTAACCGAATTGTCTATATTGGAGACTGAATTGTAATTTTCATTTATATTTACTGTAAATAAAAGCATTTTGATGAAAACCGAAAAAGAAAAAATGATTTCTGGAGAATTCTACTCAGCGGGCGACCCTATTTTAGTAAAAGAACGCCGAAAAGCAAAGAATTTACTCCACAGATTAAACGTTATTGAATACCGAATCACCAAAAAAGCTAGAGAAATAATCCAAGAATTAATTCCAAATTCGGGAACTAATCTTTATATCGAACCGCCATTTCACTGTGATTATGGATACAATATTATTTGTGGCGACAATGTGTATTTTAATGTAAATTGTGTTGTTTTAGACTGTGCTCCAATAAAAATTGGTTCCAATGTGTTTTTTGCACCCAATGTTCAATTGTATACTGCCAATCATCCGCTTGAAGCTGAATTAAGAAAAACGCTCGAAAATGCTTTACCCATTTCCATTGGTGCCGATTGTTGGATTGGAGGAAACTCAGTTATTTGTCCCGGAGTTAGCATCGGGAGTGGTTGCGTTATTGGAGCTGGTTCGGTGGTGACAAAAGACATTCCTGATAATTCACTGGCAGTTGGGAATCCTGCAAAAGTGATTAAGAAACTCAACCTATAAAGGTAAATTACGCAATACTATTTAAAAGATACGATTTCTAAAACAAAAGCACCTTAATTTCGATTATGGGCAACAACATTTTTAAAAACATAAGTTTCTGCACAAAAATATCGATACAATTGAATAAGTTTTACTAAAATTCACACTCCTTTTTACCTACAAAAACAACATAATTCATAAAGAAATCACAAAAAAAGAATGATTCCATATCTGTTTTATAGTTTTGTAATTCACAGGAAAACTAATTTTTAGATGAACCATACCACTCGAATCAAGCGAAATTACCAAATAATCAAATTTCGAAAATTAGTAATTGTTTCTATTCTGATTGGTTTTTTGTCCGCATTTTTAGGAGTAGTATTAAAAAAAGTAACGGAGCATTACGAAGAAATATTTTTTACTAAAGCCACCACTAATCCTATATTCTTTGTTGTTTTTCCTATTTTCGGTTTATCCATCATTTATTTTCTTCGGGAATATTTATTCAAGAAAAAAGAGAACAAAGGCATCAAGGAAATTTTTGAAAGCACTGATACCAAGACAAAAAGTTTACCTAGTTATAAAATTCCGTCTCACTTTATCAATGGATTACTAACTGTAGTTTTTGGCGGATCTACAGGAATTGAAGTCTCTACTGTTGTTGCTTCGGCAACCATTGGTTCTGTAGCGCAGCGAAAAGAAAATGTTTTTAGACAATACAAAACTGAATTGATTTGCGCGGGAGTTGCAGCAGGAGTCACGGCTTTATTTGGCAGTCCTATTGCTGGGATTCTTTTTGCCCTTGAAGTCATTTCAAAAAAAATGACTCGTGCATTCTTGATTAGCAACCTGATTGCAGTCTCAATAGCTTTTGGACTTATTTTTCTAATGGACGAAAAGCCATTATTTATGGTAAACATAACAACTTGGTACCTCAAAGCCATTCCTTACTTTATTCTTTTGGGAATTTTGGCTGGAATAAATTCGGTTTATTTAACCCGTTGCGTCCTATTTTTTAAGTCGCAATTTTCAAAAATTAATACCCATTATTACAAAATTCTTCTAGGTTCAGCCATTTTGAGTATTTCATTATTCATTTTTCCACAATTATATGGGGAAGGCTATCCGGCCATCAAAACTATGTTTGGCAACTCAAATCAAATCCCTTTGACTTTAACTTTGGCTTTAACTTTCTTTGGATTATTAATATTGAAACCTATTGTAACCTCAGTAACACTTGCTTCTGGCGGTGATGGCGGAGTTTTTGCGCCAAGTCTTTTTATTGGTGCTTTTCTAGGATTATTATTAGCATCTATTCTAAATACCTTTTTTAATGTGGGTGTATTCCCTATAAACTTTATGATTGTTGGAATGGCAGCCGTTTTGAGCGCTAGCATTCACGCTCCTTTTACTGCCATCTTTTTGGTTTGCGGTTTGACCAACGATTATACTTTATTCATTCCTCTTTTAGCCGTTTCGTTGATTTCAAAATATACCGCCAAAATGATTTATCCTTTTACCGTTTACACCTATTCACCCCGTGTTGCAAATTAATTACTTATGCCAATTGAAAAAATAAAACGGAATTACCGAAAAACCAAATACATTCTTTATCGAGAAACTTTGGTGGACTGGAAAGAACATTTTTGGGCCTTTTTGGGTTCATTTGTAGCCATCGGAATTTTAGCTTACATACAATCAATCCATTTTTCGGGAAATGATGCCGTGTATTTGATTGGCTCATTTGGCGCATCGAGCGTTTTGGTTTTTGGCATTATTCAAAGTCCGTTTTCGCAACCTCGCAACTTGGTTGGCGGTCATTTAATTTCAGCATTGATTGGTGTTACCGTCCATAAATTAATTCCGGATATCATTTGGATTACAGCACCGCTAGCTGTTTCGCTTTCCATCGTTTTAATGCAAATTACTAAAACCTTGCATCCGCCAGGAGGAGCAACGGCTCTTATTGCCGTTATTGGTTCCGATAAAATAAAAGCTTTAGGTTATTTATATGTTCTTTCTCCGGTGTTTATTGGCGTTTTGATTCTACTTCTTAGTGCTTTAATTTTTAATAATATGACATCCAACAGAAGCTACCCAAGCCATCAGAAATACCATCTTATTAAGAAAAAACTAATTCATAAAATTAGAAAAAGTGCATCCTGATTTCACTTGAAGTCAGTCCTAAAATCTTTTCAACAAATCGTAATTCGCAATTCATAATTCATAATTTATATTTTACCTTTGAGCATTCAAAAAAAAACACATTATGGTTTATAAATTTCGAGTAATTCTCGATGCCGAAGAGGACATTTTTAGAGATATTGCTATACTTGCCGAAGATACTTTAGAAGATTTACACAACGCCATCTTCAATTCTTTTGGATTTGATGGTATGGAAGTGGCTTCTTTTTATACCTGTGACAATACTTGGAATCAAGAGGACGAAATTCCAATGTTTGATACTGGCGATATTCCTGGCGAACAAAAAACAATGAGCGATTACTTGCTTTCGGATATTTTGGATAAAGAAAATACCAAAATAATATATGTTTACGATTTCATCAGTATGTGGACTTTCTTAGTTGAATTAGCCGCCATTGAAAAAATTGTAGCTGGAAATACCTATCCAGAAACGATTTTCTCTGTTGGTGAAATGCCTGCAGAAGCAATGGAAAAACATTTTATTGCCGAAGACGAAGAGGAAAGCTACAATGAATTTGAAGACGACCTCGACGAAGAAGATCTCGATATGTTCGAAGGAGACGATAGCTTTGAAGACTACGGATTTGAAGAAAATTGGAATTGAAAAAAGGTTCTAAGGGACTAAGGGGCTGAGGTGCTAAGTTTAAAGAAACAAAGTATATTAGCAGCCTATTATTAACTTAAAACCCTCAAAACATGAGTACTTTTAGAAATCTTGTGATATGGCAAAAGAGTATATCATTGACAACCAAAATTTACCATTCAACTAGAAATTTTCCAAAAGAAGAAATCTTTGGACTTTCTTCACAAATAAGAAGAGCTACTGTTTCTATACCAAGCAATATTGCAGTAAGGATTTGGCAGAGATAGTTCTAAAGAATATTTGCGATTTCTAAACATTTCAATTGGTTCCTTATTTGAAATTACAAACACAGCTAGAAATAGCCAAAAATATTACCTATATAAACGAAGACGAATTTAACAATCTATACGAAGACAGCCGAGAAATTGAGCGAATGTTAGTTTCATTTATTGCCAAAATCAAAGAACGAAATTAAAAACTCAGCACCTCTTTCTCTTAGTTACTTAGAACCTTATAAAAAATGATCAACCTATTCAATACCCATATCGAAACACTTTCCATTCACCGAGTGGGAAATAAAAGTCGCAACGAAGCCATTTTTTTATCGGAAAACCCTTTTAATTTAAATGATGAAATTGTTCCTTTAATCAAGGAATATTTTTTTAAACCTTTTAGAGATAAAGAAGAAAACTATTTTCAGTTTGCTCACGAAGTAGATTTAGATTACAATGATATGTTCAAAATGGCAACTCAAATTTTCGAAAATCCGAGCAGCATTCACGAAGTGTCAAAGCAAATTACGACGCATTTATTCGAACAATCGAATCATCCGCACATCAAAAATGGGGAGGTTTATGTAACGCATTTGACGAATGTCAATATCGATAATAATGTGGTTGATGCCATTGGAATTTTCAAAAGTGAAATACGATCGGATTTCCTGCAGTTTGAAGAAAAAGAATCCAACTTGGAAATGGTTTTGCAACACGGAATCAACCTCAGCAAACTCGACAAAGGGTGTATCATTTTCAACTATAAAAAAGAGGAAGGTTACAAAATCATGACAGTGGATAGCAACCGTTATGATGCCCGATATTGGTTGGAACATTTCCTTTCGGTGGATGCTTTTGAAGACGAGAATTTCATTACCAAAAAATACTTGAAATTCTGTCAAGGTTTTGCGAAAGACGTTGTTTTTCCTGCTGAAGACAAAAAAGAAGAAGTGATGTTTATGAATCGCTCGGTAAATTATTTTGCCAAAAACGACCAATTCGAAGAAAGCAATTTCTTGAATGAAGTTTTGGACAATCCCGATTTGATTCCTGAATTCAAAAATTACAAAGTAGATAAAGGCGAAAAATACAGCATCGAAGACGTGACCACTTTTCCAATTGCGAATGCAGCAGTTTCGGATGCTAGAAAATCGATTAAAAACGTCATCAATTTGGATACTCAAATTCAAATCAAAATGGATTTTATTAACCCCGAAAGTGCCGAAAAATATGTGGAAAAAGGTTGGGACGAAGAAAAACAAATGTATTATTACTTGGTCTATTTCAATAAGGAAGTGAAGAGTTAAAAAATAGTTTTCTTATTGATTCAAAATAAACAAAAGATCCCGATTTCTCGGGATTTTTTTATGTATAAATGTTTTGATTGAATAGCTCACAAAATAATCTTATTGAGGTAAGCACTTAATTACATATCTTTAAAGTCTAGTAAAACATAGAAAAAATGGAAATATTTAAAGGTCAAAATCTCATAGAGTTTGC
>JAAFGY010000176.1 GCA_010365135.1 Flavobacterium sp. | reverse complement strand
ACTGCGAAGCCAGATCGATTTTCGGATAGTTGAACTCGGCTCATTTTGGTTACACCAGTTTTATGTAATTCCTTATCAAAATAGGGACAGTATTTCTCTACTTTTTGTAGCTGCTCACTTTTCGTGCGTTGGCCTGTTCTAAATAGCTTGTAGCTCTTTAATGGTCACCGCTTCAACTTATAAGTCGTTACTTATAACGCTATATACTTCGTTACAGTATTTCTAGAAAGACTAAGCTGCTTGCTTATTTGGCGATTGCTCACGCCAAGGCCATATTGCTTGAATATTTATTTTACTTTTCGCATTTCTATTTGTTTGTTGGCCATGATCTTTTTAACAAAAAAAGACTATTGATTTAATCTTAAAATAGAATCGATTTTCAGTGGTCCACTTTCATCCGCTGTACTATGCTCACTCTAATCCACCAGAGGTAATATACTTTATCCGTTTTTTTGCAACCTGGAGCAGTAAAAATTATGTTGGACAACATTTATATACTCTTTAGTATAGATTAATATATACTTTTTAGTATAGATTAAAAAACAATGCATACATTTGACTCGTAGGTTTATTTAAATCCCCATAAAATCTATTATTAAAACTTTTAAACAATGAAAATAACAGCACAAGACGAGTATGGCTTAAGAATATTGGTGCGAATTGCAAAGTGTAGGGGTAATGCTGGCTTAAGCATCCCTCAGCTCAGTGAATTGGAAGGGCTGTCACAACCCAATGTTTCTAAATTAACCCGAATACTTCGTATAGAGGGATTGATTAACAGCACTAAAGGACATGTTGGAGGATATGTACTTGCCAGACCTGCTGCTAATATAACTGTAAACGATATTTTGAAAGCTTTAAGTGGACGTTTGTTTGATCAAGAATTTTGTATCAATCATACTGGCGTAATGAAAATATGTAGCAATTCGGTAGATTGTTCTATTCGTTCCCTTTGGACAATAGTGCAATCTGCAATTGATAAGTTACTAGATAAGATAACACTTGCCGATTTATCGAATAGTGAAAAAGAAGCTACAGTTACTTTTCAGAGTTTATTTGAAGAAAATACCAATTAAAAATGGAGGATAAAAACGAATCATTATAACTAAATAACTAAACAAAATGATAACAGTTTCAGAAAATGCAAAACAACATGCGTTAAGTTTAATAACAAACGAAAATAGCCCCGAAGGAACATTTATTCGCGTAGGTGTTGATGGTGGTGGTTGTTCAGGTCTTACCTACAAACTCGTGTTCGATAATGTTATTACAGCAACCGATAAGATTTTTGAAGACAAAGGAATAAAGATTGCCGTTGACAAAAAAAGCTTGTTGTATTTAATAGGTACAGAGCTGGATTATGTGGGAGGATTAAACGGAAAAGGCTTTGTATTTGCCAATCCGAACGCAAGTAGAACTTGTGGATGTGGAGAATCGTTTGGAGTTTAAACGTTTAAAAGTTTTAAGGTTGAAAGTGTAAAAGTGTAAAAGGATTACGTATTTCTTGCAAAACATTCCAACTTTCTAACAATAGAAAAATTAAAAAAATGGCAATAATAATTACAGATGAGTGCATTAATTGTGGTGCTTGTGAACCAGAATGCCCTAATAATGCCATCTATGAAGGAGGTGATGAATGGCGTTTTTCTGACGGAACATCAATAAAAGGAATGTTTACCTCAAAAAGCGGATTGACTGTCGATGCAAATGATCCGCAAGAACCTGTCTCTATGGATCTTTATTACATAGTAGCCGATAAATGCACCGAGTGTGTTGGTTTTCATGATGAACCCCAATGTGCCGCCGTTTGCCCAGTAGACTGTTGTGTGGATGATGATAACTGGCGCGAAAGTGAAGAAGAATTATTTGTCAAGAAAGACACATTACATTTAATAATTTAATCCAGATGTCTATTGGGATTTGGATTTACCAATGAATAACATATAGAAAAACTTAAATAGTATGAACGAGGTTATAGAACAAAAAATCAGTACGGAATACAAATACGGGTTTGTTACCGATATTGACGCTGAAAACGCACCGAAAGGATTGAATGAAGATATTATTCGTTTTATTTCTGCCAAAAAAGAGGAACCCGAATGGATGTTGACTTATAGATTGGAGGCTTTCCGTCATTGGTTAACAATGGAGGAGCCAGACTGGGCTCATGTTTCTTACCAGAAGCCAAACTATCAGGATATTATTTATTACTCAGCTCCAAAGCCAAAAAAAGTATTAAAAAGTCTAGATGAGGTTGATCCTGAATTATTAAAAACATTTCAAAAACTTGGTATTTCAATCTTAGAACAAGAACGACTTTCAGGGGTAGAAAGTAGAGTTGCACTAGATGTTATTGTGGACAGCGTTTCTGTAAAAACAACATTTAAAGCAACCTTAGCTGAAAAAGGAATTATTTTTTGTTCGTTTGGCGAAGCAATTAAAGAACATCCGGAATTAGTAAAAAAATACATGAGCTCTGTTGTTCCTTATACCGATAACTTTTTTGCAGCACTGAACTCTGCTGTTTTTACTGATGGTTCGTTTTGTTATATTCCAAAAGGAGTTCGTTGTCCAATGGAACTTTCCACTTATTTCAGAATCAATTCGGCAGGTACAGGTCAATTTGAGCGGACATTAATTATTGCCGAGGAAGATTCGCATGTGAGTTACCTCGAAGGCTGTACTGCACCAATGCGAGATGAAAATCAATTGCACGCAGCCGTAGTGGAACTTGTAGCACATAAAAATGCGCAAATAAAATACAGTACCGTGCAAAACTGGTATCCAGGTGATAAAGATGGCAAAGGAGGTATTTTCAATTTTGTTACTAAACGTGGTATTTGTTTGGAAGAAAATGCTAAAATATCTTGGACACAGGTAGAAACAGGTTCTGCAATTACTTGGAAATATCCATCGGTCATTTTAAAAGGCGACAATTCAATCGGTGAATTCTATTCTGTTGCACTTACAAATAACTATCAGCAAGCCGATACAGGTACTAAAATGATCCACATCGGGAAAAATACTAAAAGCACCATCATATCGAAAGGGATTTCGGCAGGCTATAGCAACAACAGTTACAGAGGATTGGTCCGTATTGCAAAAGGCGCAGAGAATGCCCGTAATTTTTCGCAATGCGATAGTTTATTGATGAGTGATCAATGCGGCGCACATACATTTCCATACATCGAAATAAAAAACAACACTGCCATCGTAGAGCACGAAGCAACAACTTCAAAAATTGGTGAAGATCAGCTGTTTTATTGCAAACAAAGAGGGATTGATAATGAAAAAGCTATTGGATTAATTGTAAACGGCTATTGCAAAGACGTATTAAGTCAATTACCAATGGAGTTTGCTGTTGAAGCACAAAAATTGTTGGAGGTCTCCTTGGAAGGTTCAGTAGGATAAAAATAAATAATTATAATTCAAAATTCAAAATTCAAAAAATGTTATCAATAAAAAACCTACATGCGTCGATTGACGGAAAAGAAATTCTGAAAGGAATTAATTTAGAAATAAAAGTTGGAGAAGTACACGCTATTATGGGACCTAATGGTTCGGGGAAAAGCACATTGGCAGCGGTGCTTGCAGGGCGTTCGGAATATGACGTTACAGAAGGTGAAATAATCTATAACGGTAAAAATCTGTTAGAACTAGAGGCTGAAGACAGAGCCAGAGAAGGGGTATTTCTTGCGTTTCAATATCCTATTGAAATACCGGGAGTAAGCAATATTAATTTTTTAAAAACAGCTATTGGCGAAATTCGTGCTTACAAAGGGTTGGAACCCATGAAAGCAAAAGATTTTTTAACGATGTTGAAAGAAAAGCAAAAGTTAGTTGAGATAGACAGAGCACTTGTCAGTCGCTCTATAAACGAAGGCTTTAGCGGTGGTGAAAAAAAACGGAATGAAATATTTCAAATGGCAATGCTGGAACCGAAACTATCCATACTTGATGAAACCGATAGTGGGCTTGATATTGATGCGTTGCGCATTGTTGCCAGCGGAGTAAATAAATTAAAATCGAAAGATAACGCAACCATTATTATCACACACTATCAACGGTTGTTGGATTATATTATCCCCGATTTTGTTCACGTATTATACAACGGGAAAATTGTAAAGTCAGGATCAAAAGAATTGGCTTTAGAGTTGGAAGAAAAAGGATATGATTATATTAAAGAAGAAGTAGAAGCTTAATTTATTAGAAAATGGAAATAGCTATTAAGACCAGTACGATAAAAGATAAATTGAATTTTGAATTTGAGGCATCCAAATTATTTTTATTTGGCAATACACAACTTCGTGACAAAGCTATGGAAAGCTTTTACAAACAAGGTATTCCAACACGAAAGCACGAAGAATATAAATATACCCGTGTGGATTTGATGCTGAAAGGGGAATTTGATTTCTCGACAAATAAAAACTGTAGTGATGAGCAAATTGAGCCCCTGAAATTTTTAAAAGATGCCTATGTTGTAATTATCGAGAACGGTATTTTTGTTGAAGGATCATCAAACTTGCAGAACCTTCCAAAAGGGTTAACAATATGTAGTTTAGTAGATGCAGAAAAAAGCAATTCACCTGTTTTTGAAAAACATTATGCACAATATGCTAATGTAAATGCTGACCCATTCATTGCATTAAATACCGCTATGACTAAAGACGGCGTGTTTATTCATATTGCAAAAAATGCGACAATTGAAAAACCGATACACATCATTCACATTTCTACAGCATTCAAAAACACCATTATCCATCCACGCAATTTAATCGTTGTTGATGAAAATGCGCAAGCAAAAATCATCGAATCGTTTGAAACGGTTGATTCTAAGGCAAAAATATTCAGCAACGCATTAACAGAAATTGTAATCGATGAAAACGCTATTGTTGATCATTATAAAATTCAGGATGAAAAGGAGTTGGGTTATTTAGTGAATACCACACAAGTAATTCAACAAAAACAAAGCGTATTTTCTACCCATACATTTACGTTGAGTGGCTCGTTAGTTCGAAATAATTTGACTTTAGTGTTAGATGATGAACACATTGAATCGCATTTGAACGGATTGTATTTAACTGTCGGAAATCAAGTATTAGACAACCATACTGTGGTAGATCACCGCAAGCCAAATTGCAATAGCAACGAGCTTTACAAAGGCATTATTGACGGAAAGTCAACCGCTACTTTTAATGGAAAAATATTTGTTAGAAAAGATGCTCAAAAAACAAATGCATTTCAATCAAACAAAAATATTTTACTAAGCGAAGACGGAACAATCAATACAAAACCGCAATTAGAAATTTATGCCGATGATGTAAAATGTTCGCACGGGACAACAACGGGTAAGTTGGATGAAGAAAAAATATTTTACCTACGTGCTCGTGGGATAGGTACAATAAATGCTAAAAAATTACTGATGCACGCATTTGCTTCGGAAGTTGTAAATACTGTTAAAATTGAGGCTTTACGTCAATATATTGAAGATGAAATTTCCACAACATTTGAATAATAAAAATGGAAACAATCACAAAAAATAGTGCTCTTAATATTCAAGAACTCCGACAGGATTTTCCTATTCTTTCCAAAAAGATAAATGGCAAACCCCTAGTGTATTTGGATAGTGGAGCAACCGCGCAAAAGCCAAAACAGGTACTTGATGCCATAAGCCGTTATTACCAAACACAAAATGCCAATGTACACCGTGGGGTGCATCAATTAAGTCAAGAGATAACAGTTGCCTATGAGAATGCCCGCGCTACGGTTCAAAAACATTTGAATGCAGCCCTATCGGAAGAAATTATTTTTACCAGCGGCACTACCGAAAGTATCAACTTGGTTGCAAGCTCCTTTGGAAAAAAATATATAAAATCAGGCGATGAAATTATTATTAGCGAAATGGAGCATCACAGCAATATTCTTCCCTGGCAGATACTTTGTGAGGAAAAAGGCGCTGTATTAAAAGTAATTCCAATAAATGAAAATGGGGAATTATTTATTGATGAATACAAAAAACTACTGTGCAGCAAAACAAAAATAGTAGCTGTTACACATGTTTCAAATACACTTGGCACCATTAATCCGGTAAAAGAAATTATTGAGCTTGCACATGAAAAAAATATTCCGGTATTAATTGATGGCGCTCAGGCAGTGCCTCATCTAAAAGTAGATGTACAAGCCTTAGATGCAGATTTTTATTGCTTTAGTGGGCATAAATTATTTGGGCCAACGGGTGTTGGAATACTTTATGGAAAAGAAAAGTGGTTGAATGAAATGCCTCCGTATAAAGTGGGAGGCGGTACGATAAAAACCGTTACGTTCGAAAAAACGGAGTATGCTGATCTGCCTTTAAAATTTGAAGCAGGAACTCCGCATATTGAAGGCGGTATTGGATTAGCAGCCGCAATTGATTATTTAAATGAAATTGGCATAGAAAATATTGGTGCTTATGAATGCGAACTATTGGAATATGCCACCGCTCAACTTTCATCTGTTGAAGGATTGAGAATTATAGGTACTGCAAAAGAAAAAGCAAGTGTTATTTCTTTTGTAATTGAAAAAGTTCATCCGTTGGATATCGGAACAATATTAGATAAACAAGGCATTGCTGTGCGCACAGGACACCATTGCACACAACCGCTGATGGAACATTTTGGCATACCAGGCACCATACGAGCTTCATTGGTGTTTTACAATACGAAAGAAGAAATTGATTCGCTGGTGAATGGAATACAGAAAGCAATTAAAATGTTAGAATGAGAATAGCAGAGATAGAAAATGAAATAGTAGAAGAGTTTGAGTTATTCTGTGACGACTGGGAAGGCAAGTACGAGCACCTGATTGATTTGGGGAAACATTTGCCATTGATTGATAAGCAAAACAAAACCGATGACAGATTGATAAAGGGCTGTCAGAGCAAAGTGTGGTTGCACTCAGAATTGAAAGACGAAAAAATCGTTTTTACAGCCGACAGCGATGCTATTATTACGAAAGGGATTGTAGCATTACTGATAAGAGTTATATCAGACCATACGGGAGATGAAATTCTAAATGCACAATTTGAATTTATTAATAAAATAGGCTTGATAGAGCACCTATCGCCTACCCGTAGTAATGGTTTAGTAAGTATGATAAAACAAATGAAGCTTGATGTAGTGCTATTGAAGTCTAAAGCTTGAAATTTCAATATTAATAACTTTATAACATTAAACTAAAAAAATGGCAGCAATAATAATTACACAAAATACAGAGCTTACACAAAAGGCTATTGATACACTTAAAACTTGTTACGACCCTGAAATACCTGTTGATATTTGGGAGTTGGGCTTGATTTACGAACTTAATATTGATAAAGAAAACAACCTCACGATGCTAATGACTTTAACATCACCATCCTGTCCGGTAGCTGAAACATTGCCACCTGAAACAGAACAAAAATTGCGTGAAATAGAAGGAGTTAAATCAGCAAAAATAACAATGACTTATGAGCCAGCATGGGATAAAGAAATGATGAGCGAAGAGGCACAACTCGAATTAGGATTTATGTAAAATGGAAAAGGAAATAATTAATAAAGTAGCATTAAGTGGCATCATCACCATCGATCTTGAAGAGTTTTATCCTCAGGGCGATCGTGTATTGTTTGATATAAAAGAGCACTTGTTTCAAGGTTTGATATT
>JAAFGY010000175.1 GCA_010365135.1 Flavobacterium sp. | reverse complement strand
AAAACAGTAGCAATGATGATAACTTCTTTTTCCGCTTGGTATGAATTTAAAGATATCGTTAATTTAGCATATATAAATTAGACTAAAGCCATTAGTTTCAATTCCAAAATTTATTTCTGGCGAAAATTGTCTATTGTTCGTAAACTTTACTTTTTCTAAAATACCGCAAGAATTCTTTTCTATTTTGAGTGAACAAAAAAGGAGTACGACTATTGATAATATTAAAGTTCTTAGGAGCAGTTTCATAAATTTTCACATAACTTGTGCAAACTCGCTAGTAAGTAGCGACAATATCCCAAAAAGGGTGTATTGGTGTTGTTTCTAAAGTTTTATTTTAACTTCTTTTTTTACAAAGACAAAAACGTTTTTCAGTTATTTCTAATAATTAAAACCGTTTTCATTAACTTATCACTTTTTATTCTTACCAAAATTGAATTTCACTTTCTCCACAACTTGAATCTTTGGTGCAGGCTTTTTGAAAGGTTTTTTCTTCGCAGCTGGCTTTGTTTTAGAAGGACTTTGGTCGCCTCTTGCTCTATCTTCGTCTTTAGGTTTTGCCTTAAATTCTGGTCTTTCCGAAGCTCCTTCTTTCTTAGGAATTTCAGCTTTATGTTTTGCCAAAACGGCTGTTGGGTTTTTTGGATTTTCTTTTGTTCCTCGCAAATGAATCACCAATCCATTAAGGAAATTGCGCAACACTTGGTCTCCACATTCCACATAGTTTTCGTGATTTTCGGCGCGGAAAAACGCACTTAATTCTGTTTTTGAAATTCTAAAATCTACCAATTCTAGTATTTCAACTATTTGGTCATCTCTCAACATCAGGGCTACGCGGAGTTTTTTGAATATATCGTTGTTTGTCATTTGAATTGGGTTTGAGTTTAAAAAGTTATGCGTTTATGAAAACTGCATTAAAAAAGCCAAAGATAAGCATTTGCAAATCCATCTCGCCATAATTTTTCATTATGCTGACCACCTTTAACTATCTTTTTGTTGGTCAATTTCATGCATTTACATCTTTTTTTTGAAATCAAATCATCTATTTTGTTGAGGTCTTTGACCATATCGGCATCCCCTTCGTTATCGCCACAAAGGAAATAAATTTTGGTTTTAAGCTTTGGAATTGTATTCGTTAATTCTGTAATTTCCTTTCGGTTAAACCAAAAGGAAGGTGAAAAAATCCCCGCTTTGCCAAAAACTTCTGGATATTTCAAAATCGCATAATAAGAAACCAATCCGCCAAGGGAACTTCCCATAATTCCTGTGTTTCTGGCATTAATTTTTGTTCTGTATTTGGTATCAATTGCTGGTTTGAGCGTTTTTACAATAAATTCAAGGTAATTATCAGCATTTCCACCGCCATATTTTGCGTTTTTGTAAGGCGTTAATTCTTCTATCCGTTTTTCGTTTCCATGTTCAATGCCAACAACTATAACTTGTGCGTTGAGGCTGTCTAGTTTTTCGTCCACATTCCATTCGCCGACGAAAGAAGTTTTAGCATCAAAAAGATTTTGGGCATCATGCATATAAATCACAGGGTATTTCTTTTGGGTCAAATCGTAATTCTTAGGCAAATAGATCCAAATTTTCTTGATAGAATTCAATTGTGGTGCTTCAATATTGAAAGTAGACACCTGTTTTGAAGCCGTATTTTGTTGAGAAAAAGTTTTTCCTGCTGTAATAAAAAGAAGAATAAGTAATGTAAATCGTTGCATCATTGCGGGATTTTGTGTTGTGGAAAAAAAACAATATTTTAGCTAAAAATAACAATTTGATACCTACTTACGAAGAGAAAATCAGTTTACTTTTAGAAATGATTTCATTTGCTACCATCGACGGTAATTTACATAAAAAGGAATACGCATTCTTGGGCATTGTTGCCACTGAGTTAAACATTAGTAAAGTCGTTTTTAACGACTTGTTTCATCAAGAATTGCCTCATCTTGTGATAAAATCGGAATTTGAACGGTTTCATCAGTTTTATCGTTTGGCTTTATTGATGCATTGCGATGGCGTTTTGCATCCGAAGGAAGAAGTTGCAATCCTACAAATTTCAGTCGATATGGGACTAAATCCAATGGTCACCAATCGCGTTCTCAAAATGATGAAAATGAAACCAAGCCCAATAATTGAAGCCAATATTTTATTGGAGATTTTCAAAGAGCAACATAACTAATTGTACTCTGTGGCAACAATAGCTATTAAATCATTTACAGAAATGGGTTTTGGTATGTAACCCATTATGTCGGTAAAAGTTTTGGATTTATTTTTGTCCTCAATTGCAATCGATGAGCTCACGATATAGATGATGATGTTCTTGTTGATTTTAGATTTGATTGTTTTGATTTCCTCCATAAATTCCCAACCGTCCATAACGGGCATATTGATGTCCAATAAAATAATATCTGGAATATATTCCTCCTTTATTTCCAAAGTATTATTTAAAAAAGTATTATTTAAAGTTGTTATGGCTTCTTTTCCGTTCAAAAACGAGTAATGAGCTGAAAAAATACCAGATTTTTCAATCAATTTATGGATGATAGTTTGGTAAATTATATCATCATCTATAATCCAGATTATTTTTTCTTTCATTTGGTACAGATTTTAAATGACGTTCCTACATCAACGGTGCTTTTTACTTTTATGGTTCCACCCATAGCAACAACTTGATTTTTTGTGATGAATAACCCAATTCCTTTCGCATCTGGGTTGTCACTGAATGTTTTGTACATTCCAAATATTTTGTCGGCATTCCTTTCTAAGTCTATTCCCATACCATTATCCGAAATTTGGATGACATCTTTCTCATTTTCTTTATATAATTGTATCGTTATAATGGGTCTGCGGTCTTTGTGTTTGTATCGAATGGCATTTGAAATTAAATTATAAAGAATACTTTCGAGGTAAGCAGAATTATAGTTTATGGTTGCATTTTCGGGGATGTTTGTTATAAAAGTTGCGTCATTAGATTGTATTTGTTCCGTAAGTACTTCTTTGGCCTTATCAAGATAACTACTCAAATTTAATGCTTTTATTGATAAGTTGACGTTTGTATTGATATTTACTACTTCATTTAAATGTTCCATGGTCTCATCAAGCGAATTTGATACCGATTTTAATAAAATCATCATTTCGTTCCGTTCTTCTTCTGACTCAGACGATTCAATCAATGCGATAATAGATTCAATATTACTCGTGTGTGATCTTAAATTATGGGAAACAATGTACGAGAAATTTAATAGTCTTTTATTCTGTTCTGTAACTAATTGAAGCGTGTCATTTAAGTCTTTCTCGGATTCTTTCATTAAGGTAATATCAATCATAATACCTCTTGAAATTACGGGTTTGTCATTTTCAAAAACAAAATTTATAATGTCTCTTATCCAAATGATTTTTCCGTTTTTTGCAATCATTCGATATTCAAAATGACGATCGAGGTAGTCTTTATTGTCCTTAGAGGATAAGGCACATGCATATTCACGGTCTTCAGGATGAAGGTGATCTTCCCAAAAGGTCGGGGTTCCTGAATATTCTTCGACAGAATACCCTAAAATACTTTCGATTTTTTTGCTTATAAAGGTGGAAGTCATCGTTTCAAGATCACATTCCCAAACAATTCCTTCGATAGAATCAATAAGGGATTTAAATCTATCTTTACTTTTTTTAATGGCTTTTTCAGAATCTTTTCTTATGGTTATGTCTTTAATAAAAGCAATATTGGTGGTCGCTTTTTTATTGGTTTCCCAAATCGGAGAAACAGTCAAATTGACCCAAATCGTTTTTCCAGATTTAGTAAGATATCGCTTTTCCGACGTATATTCAGTGACTAGACCGTCATCAAGATTATTTAAATTTCGCAAACTAATCGCTACATCATCGGGATGGGTTAGGTTAGCGATACCTTTTTCTTTGATCTCTTCAAAGGTATAACCCAACATATCACAGTATTTCTGGTTGGTTTCCAAAAATTCACCAGAATGGATTTCTAAAATGGCAATACCTAGGGGAGCTTGGTCGAAAATGGTCTTGAATTTCAATTCATTCTTTAAGAGTTTGCATTCTTGTTTTTTTAATAAAACAGCCAATTCGTCTGGTTTTTTTAATAATTTGGTGGTAAAAAGCCCAAACAGCATCGCTATAATTAAGCCCAAAAAGGCTCTTAATAGAATGTGAGGGTAAATCACATAGGGCTTTTTTGTTATTAAATAGAGTTTCCAATCGCTATCCGAAATAGATTGCGATAGGAAATAATTTTTAGAGAAATCGCTTTTTAAAGGAAGAAAAAATTGTTCTTTGGATGTTTTGGAATCTTTTTTTGAAATTTGAAAATAATATTGGGAATTATTAAAAGAGTTAATTCCTGAGGTCTCTAATAAAGTTTCTAGTTTGATAACCACTGCTGAGAACCCCCAAAACTTATTTTTATGGTAAATGGGAAGTCTTCCTACAATGCCAATTCCTCCTTGTCTTAATAGAAGCGGGCCTGCAAAATAAATTTTTTGGGTCTCAATAGATTTTCTAGCCTCTATTTTACGATCCGCATCGCTTAAAATGTTCAAATTCATCGCCGCCTCATTCCCTTTCATAGGATAGATATATTTGATAATTCCATTAGGAACTAACTGTACGGCACTAACAAGCGGATTTGATTTTATGAGTTTTTTACTGATAGTATCAAAGTTTTGGGGGATACCATCGTTATTAAGGGTCAAAGCTAAAGAAACCGTAGTAGTGTAACAGTTTTTTAAAGATTGCTCTATGTTTTTATGTGCATCATCCAAAAGGAGTTGCATTTTGTCGTGTTCCTCTTCTCTATCAATTTGATTGCGAAGAAAACTTACAGAAATAACAGCAATACTGAGAATTATGAACACCAAAAATCCTGATGTTCGCGGTTTCATAGCAAACCAATTTGTAAAATTAGTCCACCTCTTTTCAATTTTCATTATGTAGGTTTAATAGGTTTAAATGGTTTGGGACCAATTATTCTGAATATTCAGAGGCTAAACTTACCTTATTTTTTTTAGAAAAAAATTTTAAGTTAGTTAATTTTTTAATTTTAATTTTAAAAATGAAGAAAAAATGTTTTACACCAATTGCTCTTGTAAGACTTTGATTGCATCACGCAGTTTTGCAGCTTGCATAAAATCTAAGTCTTTGGCTGCTTTTTCCATTGCTTTTCGTTTTTCACGAATCCTTTTTTCAATTTCAGATTTCGAAAGGTATTCCGTAGCAGGCTCTGCGGCTACTGATGGTGAATAACCCAATTCATAATCTGCCAACGGATTTTTGGTAAAAGCACTTTCGATTTTTTTATTTAAAGCCTCAGGAACTTGATTGTTTTCCATGTTGAAGTTAATTTGTTTCGCTCTTCGATAATTGGTTTCGTCAATAGTTTTTTGCATACTTGCTGTAATTTTGTCAGCATACATAATCGCTTTTCCATTGAGATTTCTTGCCGCACGACCAATGGTCTGTGTCAACGAACGATGGCTTCTTAAAAATCCTTCTTTATCTGCGTCGAGAATGGCAACCAAAGAAACTTCGGGCAAATCCAAGCCTTCACGCAGCAAATTCACACCAATCAAAACGTCGAACAATCCTTTTCGCAAATCCTGCATAATTTCGATGCGATCCAAAGTATCCACATCCGAATGAATATAACGGCACCGAATGTTTACTTTATCCAAATATTTCGCCAATTCTTCCGCCATTCTTTTGGTTAAAGTAGTGACCAAAACGCGTTCGTCAATTTCAGCACGCGTCTGAATTTCTTCAATCAAATCGTCAATCTGATTCAAACTCGGACGGATTTCAATTATCGGATCCAATAATCCCGTTGGACGAATAACTTGTTCTACATAAACGCCGTCGCATTTTTGCAATTCATAATCGGCTGGCGTTGCCGAAACATAAATGACTTGGTTTTGCATCGCTTCGAATTCCTCGAACTTCAACGGACGATTGTCCATCGCAGCGGGAAGACGGAAACCATATTCTACCAAATTTTCTTTTCTAGAACGGTCGCCACCATACATAGCGTGGACTTGCGAAAGCGTGACATGACTTTCGTCTACCACCATCAAATAATCTTTTGGAAAATAATCCAGTAAACAAAAAGGTCTTGTGCCAGGTTCTCGACCGTCAAGGTAACGAGAATAATTTTCTATTCCAGAGCAATAACCCAGTTCGCGAATCATTTCCAAATCGAAATTGGTACGTTCTTCCAGTCTTTTTGCTTCTAAATGTTTACCAATTTCCTTGAAATAATCAACTTGTTTCACCAAATCTTGTTGGATTTCCCAAATCGCACCTTGCAAAGTATCCGGCGAAGTCACGAACATATTTGCTGGATAAATGGTGAGTTTTTCGAATCGCTCAATAACTTGGGATGTTTGGGTGTCAAAGCTTTCCATTTCTTCGATTTCATCTCCAAAAAAATGAATTCGGAAAGCATCGTCGGCATAACTTGGATATACTTCGAGCGTGTCGCCTTTTATTCTAAAATTTCCTGGATTGAAATCGGCTTCGGTTCTAGAATATAAACTTTGGACCAAAGTGTGTAATAATTTGGTACGTGAAATGATTTGATTTTTTTCAATCGCAATGATATTCTTCTGAAATTCCACGGGATTTCCAATACCATAAATACACGAAACAGATGCCACCACGATAATATCTCTTCGACCCGAAAGTAGGGAAGAAGTGGTACTCAAACGCATTTTTTCCAATTCTTCGTTGATAGATAAATCTTTCTCAATAAACACTCCCGAAACCGGCATAAAAGCTTCCGGCTGGTAATAATCGTAGTAAGAAACGAAATATTCCACGGCATTATTCGGGAAAAACTGCTTGAATTCTGAATACAATTGTGCGGCCAAAGTTTTGTTGTGTGCCAAAACCAAGGTTGGTTTTTGCACTTCCTGAATAACATTGGCAACGGTAAACGTTTTCCCAGAACCCGTTACGCCTAACAAAGTTTGATAGCGTTCGCCAGCCTCAATGCCTTGCGTTAATTTTTCAATGGCTTGCGGTTGGTCGCCTTTGGGCTGATAATCGGATACTACTTGGAATTTCATTTAAAAGTATTCAGATTTGCAAAGTTACAAAGTTTATTGCCAATGACGATTTAATTTTGGCACACAGATGACACGGATGCAACGGATAAAAACGGATTTTTTTAAAGAATAAGTGGTAATTAGTATGATAGCTTCGCAAAGTCTCCGACTTTGAGAATGTATTTGTCAGTCTGCGATTGACATAAAAAAGTAAATGATTTATAATAAAACCGATTGAAAACCGAAAATTTTTAGCGTCAATAATAAATTAAATCCAACATTGAAGATGTCATTATAATCTTAAACCTATACCAAATTTAAGAATATTGATATTGTTATTATAGGTCGAAGTAGGAACTATATTATCTTTTTTAAGTTTTATAAAATCATATTGACCATTTACAAAAAAATTATTTGTAATGTCAAAAGCTAATCCAAAATTTAGATTAAATCCACTTTGAGTGTTATTAAGATTGGAGACATCATAATCATTGTTTGTTCCTGTAGCTTTAAATACAATAAAAGTATATCATGCGAATCAAGGGTTGAGAAATGACAAAAAAAGAAAGAAATAACTTTCAAATAATTAGTTTAATAGTCTGAAAATCAGTATATTTATAGTG
>JAAFGY010000174.1 GCA_010365135.1 Flavobacterium sp. | reverse complement strand
GCAACGTATTTGTACATCAACTAGCGTGTAACCTAAACCGTAAAGGTGTATTGCTACAAGAAGCTCTAGGATATATTTTAACTGATTTTGGGTATGACGAAAAAGAAGTAACTCAAGCAATAAACAGTGCTTACGGAAATAGTCACGAATTTGGCAAAAACGAAAAATTTGAACCACCTATAAAACCCAAAAAGGCAGCAAATTTTTCAATAATAGACACCACCGATGAAGACGACGAAGACAAACCGAAACCAACACAAATAGACCGATTAGAACTATTTTTATCAAACAAATATGTATTTCGGCATAATATCGTTTCGGGTAAGTTAGAGTTCCAGTATTTCGGCAAAAAGAAGTGGAACGTAATGAATGATTTTATTGAAAACTCAATGCTTCGAGAGTGTTTAAAAGGGAGATTAAAAACAAATTTATCTTCATTACGAAACCTATTGTATTCTGATTTTTGTCCTTTGTACAATCCATTTGAAGATTACTTTTTCAATTTGCCTACTTATGATGAAAAAACGGATTACATTACTGATTTAGCAAACACCATAACCACAACAAAACAAGACCTTTGGCAGCAATGTTTTAAAAAATGGTTAGTGGCAATGGTGGGTTGTGTTTTGGACGATAAAGTAATTAATCACACAGTAATCGTCTTCAGCGGCAAACAAGGATTAGGAAAAACAACTTGGGTTGAAAAGCTAGTTCCAAAACAACTGAAAGAATATCTTTTCTCTGGAACCATAAACCCAAACAACAAAGATACGTTGGTACAATTGGCAGAATGTATGTTAATCAATTTGGATGAATTAGAAAACCTAAACCGTTCCGAAATTGGTAGCTTAAAAGAAATCATCACAAAAACTCAAATAAGAATGAGAAAAGCCTACGGACACAACAACGAAACAATGCCCAGACGGGCATCTTTTGCCGGAAGTGTCAACACAGCTCAGTTCTTAAACGATAGTACAGGAAGCAGAAGATTTCTTTGTTTTGAATTGGAAGGCATACAATACCAACACGAAGTAGATATTAATATGGCTTTTTCACAGGCTTTGTTTCTTTTCAAAAGTGGTTTTAGGTTTTGGTTCGACCAAGAAGAGATCAAATCAATAACAGCCAATAACGAACAATACCAATTACATAGCCCAGAGGAAGAATTGCTTTTAACTTGGTTTGAACCTTGCGAAAGAGAAAAGGCAAATGTTTTCCTAAATGCTTCTCAAATAGCAGC
The DNA here is from genome assembly GCA_010365135.1 of Flavobacterium sp. Taxonomy (GTDB): domain Bacteria; phylum Bacteroidota; class Bacteroidia; order Flavobacteriales; family Flavobacteriaceae; genus Flavobacterium. The sequence goes on along the minus strand of JAAFGY010000174.1, from coordinate 6,457 downwards.
TAAACTGGCTGAAAAAGCTAAAATAAATATAACTGATGGGACAATAAACAAGTTAGGCAAAGCATTAAAAAAACACAACTTCATAAGACTAAAAAAGAACGGAATAGCAGTGTACGCTTTAATAGAAAATACTTGGGAAGACGTAGATAACAGAAATAAAGTGGTTGTAGAATAAACAACGAAAAATCATCATTTTTAAAGTGGAAAACTAGCGTTTCCACTTTTTTTATTTTGCCTACTTTCTAATACTTCGATTTACATCATTTTCACAGGGCAGGCAGGGTAACCAAAAAACACAACAAACATTTTTTGTTTTTTTACCTTTCAAACAATCGGGTAACATAAGACCAAAACAAAGCAAAATGATAAAGTAATTGTTCCTATTTGCACTCAAACAGCCACTTAAAACCGTTTTTTATTTTCAATAAAAATAAAAAATCTTTTACTCCAAATTTGGTTGCCCTCCTTACCCTAAATTTATTTTCACTTTTTTTCACTTATTTTCATCCGTTTACGGTTTTCCTCAAAGAACTTTGATTTGCTTTTTCATACATTTACGTCAATATGAAAAAAAACTATTCTTAGCACAATAAGTTGTCTTTAAAACTGGTAAAAAAGGATGGTATTTCAATAATAATTTAAACATATTAACAAAATATCTTTTATTTCAAATTACTTTGACCTCAATGCGTTGATTTTAATTGTTAATAGTGAGAATAAAATTGTTGACAATTTGTTCAATATATTGCACTATTCTGCCTTTGTTTATTTATATTTGTTGAAGTAATTAATTAATGGTTTAATCTTAATAAAAAATGTGATGAGTATATTTTTAAGCGAAGAAGAAAAACTAAAGCATCCATACTATAAACTGATGGAATTGAGAGACGAAGCTTTAGAAACAGAATTAAATTTATGGTCTAGATTAGATTTAATAGAATGGCTTTGTTGGAATGACCGTAATGGTGTTTACAAAGATGAAGAATCAATACAAGAATTTGGCAATACGGTAAGTAAAGAAGAAGCAATTGAAATTATTACCAGACAAATAACAGAAGCATAAAAAATGAAAAGCGAGGTAAAATTAACATCCAAAAATATAGATGAATATCTTAATAGTAGCCGTGTAAAGATTGGCGAAAATATTCGTGAAATAAGAGAAAAGAGAGGGTATAATCAAGAGCAATTAGCAGAAATTATGAATATTAGCAGAACTACTATTTCAAAAATTGAAGGAGGTAAATTTAATTTCAGTATAGATTATCTTTCTAAATTTTCTTGGTTCTTAGAATTTGATTTTACAGTAATTGATAACAAAATAATAGAAGACTAAATTAACAAATGGAGGAATTAAAATTTATAGATTTATTTGCGGGTTTAGGAGGATTTCATCTAGCACTTCACGATTTAGGTCACAAATGTGTATTTGCAAGTGAGTTAAATAGTGAATTAAGAGAATTATATACAAGGAATCATAATACGGAAATAAATGGCGACATTAATTTGGTTAATGTAAGCCTCATTCCTTCTCACGATATACTTTGTGCTGGATTTCCTTGCCAACCGTTTTCTAAGGCAGGTGCACAATTAGGGTTAGAAGATCCTCGTAATGGTAATTTATTTTATAAAATTGTAGAAATATTAAATCATCACAAACCCGAGTTTATATTTCTTGAAAATGTTGCAAATCTAAAAGGGCACGACGATGGAAATACTTGGCAGGTTATTAATGCTGAATTATCAAAGTTGTATGATGTCAAAGAAGAAATATTATCACCACATCATTTTGGTATTCCCCAGCATCGTTCAAGATTTTATATTGTAGGCAGATTAAAGGAAAAAGGTGGACTGCAAGATTTTAATTTTCCCGAAAAAGAAGAAAAGGATAACATCAGTATTCACAACATAATAATACCCGATGATGATGACTTTATGACACTTAGAGAAAACACTAAAAACCATTTAGTTGTTTGGCAAGAATTTTTGAATAATTTAAAGCCCGAAGAAGTTCCAAGGTTTCCTATTTGGGCTATGGAATTTGGTGCAGATTATCCTTTTGAAAATAAAGCTCCTGTAAATTTATCTGCAAAAGAATTAAAAAACAAAAAAGGAACATTCGGAACTTTAATACAGGGAAATTCATTTGACGATATGCTTAAATGTTTACCTACTTATGCACAAGATGGGGTAAAACCTGATCAGACTGAATTCCCACATTGGAAAAAATATTATATCCGTGCTAATAGAGAATTTTACCAAAAACACAAAGAGTGGTTAGATCAATGGATTCCGAAAATAGTAGTATTCGAAAATAGCCATCAAAAATTTGAATGGAACTGCGGGGATAAAGGGAATTTAACAATTGAAGACAAAATTGTACAGTTTAGACCTTCTGGTATCCGTGTTAAACAACCAACATATTCTCCAGCACTTGTATTAACAACTACTCAAATTCCGATTTTTCCTTGGCTCGGAAGATATATGACAAGAAAAGAAGCTGCAAAATTACAATGTATGGAGGAATTAGCAGAGTTACCACCTACAATTGCTAAAGCTTTCAGAGCATTAGGAAATGCTGTAAACGTTGGTGTTGTAAAAAAAATCGCAATTAATCTGATAAGAGAATATGAGTAATATAGAAACAGTTTCAATTAAAATTCAAACTGGTGTATACGGACAATTCCGTAATTTAAAAAATACAGTTTGGTTTGCTCTAGGAGAATATGTAGATAATGCTGTTCAAAGTTTTGAAAGTAATAAAACAAAATTATTACAAGCTAATGATAATAATTATCAATTTGAAGTTCGAATCGATATTGATAATGAAAATAATTTTATCAGAATATTTGATAATGCAGCAGGAATAGATTCTATAAACTTTCAAAGAGCTTTTGAACCAGCACATATTCCAATAGACAATACCGGATTACACGAGTTTGGTATGGGAATGAAGACTGCCTCTATATGGTTGGCTAATTTATGGACTGTTGAAACAGCAGCTTTAGGAGAAAATGAATTAAGATTTGTAGAATTTGATTTGCAAAAAGTCTTAGATGAAGAAAAAGAAGTATTAGAGGTAAAAAATATTGGAAAAAAGCCAAAATTGCATTATACAGAAATAGTGCTACATAATCTTTCAATGAATGCGCCATCTAATCATCAGATAGATAAGATTAAAAGACATCTGTTAAGCATTTATAGAAAATTCATTCGTAAAGGCGATATGAAACTTTTTATAAATGATGAAGAATTGATATATGAAGAACCTGAAATTTTAAAGGCCCCATTTTACAACAATCTACAAGGAGAATCAATAGAATGGAAAAAGGAAATTAATTTTTCAACTGGTAAATATAAAGTTAGTGGTTTCATTGCAATTCTTAGTACTATGAGTACAAGTACTGTCAATGGTCTTTCTCTTTTTAGACGTGGTAGGGTAATAGAAGGAAGTCACGATGAGAAATATCGACCAAAAATTTTATGTGGTCAAGTTGGTTCTCCCAGATATAAAAGAATTTTTGGTGAATTAGAATTAGAAGGATTCGGCGTGAGTTTTAACAAAGGTAGTTTTCAGGAGCAAGAAGATTTAGAAGCTTTGATGGAGGCTTTGCAAACTGAAATATCTAGTAAAGATTTCGATTTGTATATTCAAGCAGAAAAATATATTAAGCCCAAAACAATAGAAGACAATAAAGTTGTTGGGAAAAATATTGTAAGTGCATTAAAAAAAATATCTGATAAAGAAGTTCTTAAAGCAAAATTAGAAACTTCTATAAAAGAAATTGAAAATGCAACTCTTGCGGCTAATAATGTTGAGTTTTCTAAAACGGCTGAAACAATAGATTCTCACGAAGAAATAATCGAACTTAAAGGAGATAAATACAAACTTATACTTGAATTAATAACGGAATCCGCAATTTCAGATTTATATTCACTAATAATTCTTGAGGATGAACTTTTTTCAAAAAAAGTAATTTATAAGATAAATCTAGCGCATCCTTTTTTCACAAGGTTTGAAAAATTAAAAAAGGAAGAAGATTATCAACCAATTTTACTTATTATTAGATCACTTGTTTTAGCAGAAATTATTGCTCCTTCTCAAGGAACTAAAGCAGCAGGGAATGTAAGACTGAATTTTAATTCTTTTATTAAAAACCTTTAAACTATGTCAGAAACAATAAAAATTATTAATGATGGTAAATCAGAATTTAATATAACACAAGGTTCAAGAACGCTTGACTTAATTAATCGATTAACAAAATTAGATAGTGAAGAAAAGGAAACATTATTATATGAATCCGAAAGTATTTTAAAGAATTGTATAAATCCTGCTGAAAACATTGGAAGTACAACTGGTATTGCAATTGGCTATGTCCAAAGCGGCAAAACAATGTCTTTTACCACATTAACAGCATTAGCAATTGATAACGGTTTTCGTATCATTATTTATTTTGCAGGAATAAAGGTTAATTTACTTGAACAAACCACAAATCGATTAAAGAAAGATTTACTAACTGATTCTGATAATAGTAGATTTTATAAAGTATATCAAAGCCCTACAATAAAGGATAATGTTCATTTAAAAATAAAAGGTGCTTTACTTCTCAATCATAAACCAGCAATTCTAATTACGGTTTTAAAACATTATAAGCATATTGCTGAGTTAACAAAGATTTTCGACACTTACGAAGTTAAAGAAGCTCTTGGTAATAATGGCGTTTTAATAATTGATGATGAAGCTGACCAAGCTAGTTTAAATACTTACGCAAGAAAGAATAGTAAAAGTGAGGATTGGGAAGAAGATGAATTCAGTTCCACCTATTCAAGTATCTTAAATTTAAGAGCAGCACTTCCTAATCATTCCTATATTCAATATACAGCAACACCACAAGGCCCATTATTGATTAATATAATGGATTTACTTTCGCCAAAGTTTCATAAAGTATTGACACCTGGGAAATCATATACTGGAGGTAAAACCTTTTTTGAAGATAATACCGATTTGATAATCTCAATTCCAGAAAGAGAAGTATATCATCACAAAAACAATCAACTTCCTGAGTGTCCTCAAAGTTTAATTAATGCTTTGCAAATTTTTATTTGTGGAGTTGCAATTACTGTCAATATTCAAGGTAAAGAAAATTTTCTATCTATGTTAATTCACGCAGATAGTTTGAAAGATGTAAGCCGACAATTTTATGATTGGGTTAAAATGCTAAAAGATAGTTGGGAAGATATTTTACAGTTACCTAATGGCGACCCGAGTAAATCAGAACTTATTGAGCAATTCAAAGAAAATTATTTTGAAGCAGTAAGGAGAATTGATAATCCGCCAAGTTTTAATGTGGTCATCGAAGAAGTTTTACAAGTTATTCTTGATACAAATATTGAATTGGTTATTGCTGGATCTAGAGAAATTGATTGGAGCAATGCAACAGCTCATATTTTAGTAGGTGCCGATATGCTTAATCGTGGTTATACTGTAGAAGGCTTAATGGTTTCATATATGCCTAGATATAGTATTGGGAAATCTAATGCCGATACAATTCAACAGCGTTGTCGCTTTTTTGGGTATAAAAGGAATTTTCTAGACAGTTGTAGAGTCTTTCTTCCTAACGAATCAATAATGGAATACCGTGAATATGTAGAGCACGAAGAGATATTTAGAGCAAATTTAAAAGAGCATTCTTTAGAAGAGTATGAGCAACTTTTAATTTTAAGTGGAAATGTAAATCCAACAAGAAACAACATTTTATCAGTTGATTTGATAAAGCATAAACTTAGCGGATGGAGACAACTTAATGCTTTGCAACATATAGATGAAAATAATATTTTTATTGAAAACTTTATTGCCAACAACACTTTTACAAACTTTGAGGATTTTGGCACTCCAGACAGACGACATAGATACATAAAAATTGATATTAATGTAGCAATTGAATTTTTAAAGAATTTCAAGATTGCCAATATGCCTGATGCATTGCGAAAATCATCTACTATTCAATATCTTAGGTTTTTAGCAGATAAAAATGAAGTAAATCATATTTATATTTTCCAAATGGCATATTCAGTCGAAGAAGGACGAAAAAGAAGTTTAGATACTGACGGTGGAAAATTAAAAATTAGTAATATTTTTTCAGGACGAGCATTATCTGGAACTGATAAATATCCAGGAGATAAAGGAATTAAATTTGAAGACTCTATTTGTATACAAATTCATAGAATCAGGTTAATACATCCTTCAATGCAGTGGGCTAATAAATTAATCCACACTTTTGGTATTTATTATCCAGAGGATTTTGCACATTCATTCGTTGGGGTTAATAAATAATTATATGCTATCAATTTTTAAAATATTCCAAGATCAATAGCGTCCTAAACGTTTAAAAAATAAATACAAAAAAGAGGGTTGAATTTTGTATCTCAAATTATCTTTGAGTTGCACAACAAAAACCCG
>JAAFGY010000173.1 GCA_010365135.1 Flavobacterium sp. | reverse complement strand
CTTTGGTTCAATATATCAATAAATTTATCTTTGATAGACCCATAAATAATATCAAAAATCAAATAATTTAATTACACCCAACGGGTTAAATTATTGTTTTCGCACGAAAATCCCTTAAGGTTTATGTTCTTTGCAAGCTCAAGAGTTGTAAGTTTATTGTTACCACAGCTGAAATTGGAAAGCAATATGTTTTTGGTAAGATCTGAACTTGTTAATAGATTCGCACTACAACTTAATTCCTTTAAAATTATATTACTAGAAGTATCTAAGATAGTCAATTTATTATAATCACACCCTACTGCATTAAGGGCAAAGTTTTTTGAAAGATCCAAACTAGTTAATTGATTTTGAGTGCAATTTAGTAGAGTTAAGGCTACACTTTTTGTAAGATCCAACTCTGTTAACATATTTCCAGCGCAGATTAATTCTGTTAAAGCTATATTTTTAGAAACATCCAAACTTGTTAGTCTATTTCTTGAACATATTAGTTTGGTTAAAGCTGTATTTTTTGAAACATCTAAACTAGTAAGTAAACTGCCATCAATAATAATAAGTTCAGTTAAGGCCGTGAAGTCTTCTATTCCCTTGAGGCTAGCGATAAAATTTTGGCTTCCGTTAATGAAATCTAGTTTAGTAATTGTATTTATATTTGAAGTTAACACTTTTCCATCAAAATTACCACTATCATAACCATTCCTAATCAAAAACCATTCGAAATTTTGATCAGGAATTAGGGTATATTGGGAGTAAGTTACGAAAGAAGTTATAAAAAAGAAAAAAAGTAAAATTTGCTTCATAAGTAAAATTTAGGGCTCTACAAATGTAATTAAATATCTACAAAATAAAACTAAATTCTAATCGTATAATAGATACAAAATCGCCAAAAATCTTTTTCTAAAATCAACCTAAATATCCCTTATTTTTGCACAAAAACAAGTCGCCTTGAAAACCCAAGTATTTCTCATCACGCCACCCTTTACTCAACTGAATACACCGTATCCAGCGACTGCTTATATCAAAGGGTTTCTGAACGCCAAAAATATTTCGGCAACGCAGGCAGATCTAGGAATAGAAGTGATTTTGAAATTGTTTTCGAAAGAAGGATTGAAGGATTTGTTTCAAGTTCAAAGTTCAAAGTTTCAAGTTTCTGACCAAAATATTTCGGATAATTCCCAAAGAATTATCGCTTTGCAAGACGAATACGTCAAAACTATCGATTCGGTTATTGCTTTTTTGCAAGGAAAAAATCCAACTTTGGCATTGCAAATTTGTCAAGAAGATTATTTGCCTGAAGCTTCTCGTTTTGCACAATTGGAAGAATTGGATTGGGCTTTCGGAACGATGGGAACGCAGGACAAAGCCAAACATTTGGCCACTTTATACCTCGAAGACATTTCCGATTTTATTGTGGAATGTGTGGATTCCAATTTTGGTTTCAGCCGTTATGCCGAACGTTTGGGCAGAAGTGCCAATTCCTTCGACGAATTATATGCTGCTTTACAAGAAAAACCAACTTACATTGATGGAGTTTTATTTTCACTTTTGAAGGAAAGAATAGAAACCATTCAACCTGAATTATTTTTGATTTCTGTTCCTTTTCCTGGAAATTTATATTCGGCTTTTCGTTCCGCACAATGGGTTCGAAAACATTATCCGAATATCAAAATTTCGATGGGAGGTGGTTTTCCAAATACCGAATTGCGCTCGCTTTCGGATGCTCGTGTTTTTGAATTTTTCGATTACATCACTTTAGATGATGGCGAATTGCCTGTTGAATTATTAGTGGAAGCAGTTTGTCACCCTGAGCTTGTCGAAGGGCAATTCAAGAGAACTTTTCTTCTAGAAAACGGAAAAGTAGTTTATAAAAATAATTCCAATAAACTAGATTACAAACAATCCCAAGTAGGAACTCCAGATTATTCCGATCTGTTTTTGGATAAATACATTTCAGTGATCGAAATTGTAAATCCAATGCATAGAATGTGGAGCGACGGCCGTTGGAACAAGCTCACAATGGCACACGGTTGCTATTGGGGAAAATGTACATTTTGCGATATTTCATTAGATTATATAAAAATATACGAACCCATCGCCGCCAATTTATTGTGCGATCGAATGGAGGAAATGATAGCCCAAACGGGTCAAAATGGTTTTCATTATGTAGATGAAGCTGCGCCACCCGCTTTGATGCGCGCTTTGGCATTGGAGATTCTTCGCAGGAAATTATCGGTTACTTGGTGGACTAACATTCGATTCGAGAAAAGTTTTACGGCAGATTTATGTTTATTACTTAAAGCTTCCGGTTGCATTGCCGTTTCTGGTGGACTCGAAGTGGCTTCGGACAGATTGTTGCAATTGATTGACAAAGGTGTAACGGTAGAACAAGTGGCAAAAGTCACCCGAAATTTCACCGAAGCCGGAATTATGGTTCACTCTTATTTGATGTACGGTTATCCTACGCAAACGATTCAGGAAACGGTAGACAGTTTGGAAATGGTGCGACAATTGTTTGAAGTTGGCGTTTTGCAATCCGGTTTTTGGCATCAATTTGCGATGACGGCGCACAGTCCTGTTGGAATGTATCCGGCAAAATTTGGCGTTGTGAAAGAAACTGAAACCATTGGAACTTTCGCTAATAACGATATTAATTTTGTTGACAGTACTGGAATCGACCACGAGCAATTTAGTTTTGGTTTGAAAAAGTCGCTTTTCAACTTTATGCACGGCATTTGTTTTGACTATGAATTGCAAGAGTGGTTCGATTTCAAAATCCCGAAAACAAAAATCCATTCCGATTTTATTGCCAATGCTTTAGAGGAAGAGGAAGATTTTACTATAAAACCAACCGCAAAAATCGTTTGGCTTGGCGGAAAGCCACTTGTGGACTATTTTACCAAATCCAAAAAAGGAAACAGTTGGGAAATGATGATGTTGACTTTTCACGACAAAAAGGAAAGTTTTACTATCCAAACAGGCAAAATTGAAGGCGAATGGCTAGTGCAAATGCTTGAAAAAATTTCGATTTCCAGTTCTAAAATCTTTACTTTTCAGGAGTTGAAATGGGATTTCGAAACATGCTTAGAAGACTTTGAATTATTTTGGTATTCTAAACCCGTGAATGCTTTGCGGGATTTTGGTTTGTTAGTTTTGTAACATAAAACAATTTTGCTTAACAAATTAGGTTGAAATAAAACCTATGTTTTTGCTGTTAGTCAATTTTTATAGTTAAATTTATACTATAAAATTTACAAATATGAGTACTGATTTTAAAGTAAAAGTTAATGATACTTTTGATTTTGATTTCACAAAAGAAAGTATCTTACAATTGGATGCAATAAGTATTGAAAGTACTAAATTTCATATTTTGCATCAAGGCCTTCCGTATCGCGCTGAAATTATCTCTTCTTATTTTAATCAAAAAAATTATACCGTAAAGGTGAATAATAGCACTTATCATGTTGCTATTTTAAACCCATTAGACACCTTGATTAAAGAAATGGGTTTTGACGTTGGAACTACAAAACAAGTCAATGTTATAAAAGCACCGATGCCGGGTTTAATCCTTGAAATCAGCGTTGTGGTGGGACAAACCGTAAAAGAAAGCGATAATTTATTGATTCTTACTGCGATGAAAATGGAAAATAGTTTCCTGTCTCCTCGTGATGGAGTTATAAAAAACATTGCGATTTGCGTTGGAGATTCAGTGGTAAAAGGAGATTTATTAATTGAATTCGAACACTAATATGAAAAAGATATTGGTTGCCAACAGAGGAGAAATTGCCATCAGGGTAATGAAAACCGCCAAGAAAATGGGAATAAAAACCGTAGCAGTTTATTCCACCGCTGATAGAAATGCGCTTCACGTAAAATTTGCCGATGAAGCCGTTTGGATCGGAGAATCGCCATCCAATAAGTCCTATTTACTAGGAAATAAAATTATTGAAGTGGCCAAAGCTTTAAACGTTGATGCGATTCATCCAGGATATGGATTTTTGAGCGAAAACGCAGAATTTGCAGAAGCGGTTGAAAAGAATGGCATCCTTTTTATTGGTCCAAAACCCAAGGCTATTGAAATAATGGGGAGTAAATTGGCTGCCAAAGATGCCGTTATGAAATACAATATCCCAATGGTTCCTGGTGTGGATCACGCCATTACAGATTTAGAAGAAGCAAAGGAAACCGCAAAAAAAATTGGTTTTCCTATTTTGATAAAAGCTTCGGCTGGTGGTGGTGGAAAAGGAATGCGCGTCGTAGAGAAAGAAAGCGACTTCGAATCTCAAATGAATCGGGCAATTAGCGAAGCTACTGCAGCTTTTGGAGATGGTTCGGTTTTTATCGAAAAATATGTGGCTTCATCAAGACATATCGAGATTCAGATTATGGCTGATAGTTACGGTAATGTGTTGTATTTTTTTGAAAGAGAATGCAGTATTCAACGCCGCCATCAAAAAGTAATTGAAGAAGCACCTTCATCGGTTTTGACACCTGAAAAACGTAAACAAATGGGCGAAGCGGCAGTTCTTGTTGCTAAATCTTGTGATTATCTTGGAGCTGGAACGGTAGAATTTTTGTACGATGAAAATGATAATTTTTATTTTCTAGAAATGAACACCCGTTTACAAGTCGAACATCCTGTTACGGAATGGATTTCTGGAGTTGACTTAGTAGAACTGCAAATCCGAGTGGCTCGTGGCGAAGCATTAACAATCCAACAAGAAGATTTAGAAATAAAAGGTCATGCTATAGAATTGCGTGTATATGCCGAAGATGCTATGAATGAATTTTTGCCTAGCGTCGGACATTTAAATGTGTATCAAATACCAGTTGGGGAGGGTATCAGGGTGGATAATGGGTTTGAACAAGGAATGGATATTCCTATTTATTATGATCCCATGTTGTCTAAATTGATTACCTACGGAAAAACACGAGAAGAAGCGATAGAAGTGATGTTGAAAGCGATCGAAAACTACAAAATAGAAGGAGTAGAAACTACTTTAACTTTTGGTAAATTTGTTTTCGAACACGAGGCTTTCCGTTTTGGAAAATTTGACACTAATTTTGTCAAAAAATATTATTCGCCAGAAATAGTGATGGTTCAAAAGGCCAAAGAAGCTGAAATAGCGGCACTTTTAGCCCTGAAACAGTATTGTGAAGATCAAAAAGTTTTACGCTTACCAATTCAATAAACCAATGGAAGATCAAATAAAAGTATTAAACGAAAAGATTGCTCAAGCTCAATTAGGTGGAGGTTTAAAACGTATTCAAAAGCAACACGAAAAGAAAAAATTAACAGCCAGAGAACGCATTGATTATTTATTAGACGAAGGTTCTTTTGAAGAAATTGGCATGTTGGTTACTCACCGTACAACCGATTTTGGAATGGATAAAGAAATCTATTATGGAGATGGAGTGGTAACCGGATATGGAACTATCAACGAAAGATTAGTCTATATTTTTGCTCAAGATTTTACCGTTTTTGGAGGCGCTTTGTCAGAAACTCATGCCGAAAAAATTTGTAAAGTGATGGATATGGCGGTCAAAATGGGCGCGCCAATTATTGGACTCAATGATTCTGGTGGTGCGCGAATTCAAGAAGGAGTTCGCTCTTTAGGCGGTTATGCTGATATTTTCTATCGAAATGTTCAGGCTTCAGGAGTTATTCCGCAAATTTCTGCGATAATGGGTCCTTGTGCTGGTGGAGCCGTTTATTCTCCAGCCATGACTGATTTTACGATGATGGTTGAAGGCACAAGTTATATGTTTGTCACTGGGCCCAATGTGGTGAAAACCGTAACCAATGAATCCGTGACCTCTGATGAATTGGGTGGAGCTCTTGCTCATTCGACCAAGTCAGGTGTGGCACATATCACCTCCAGCAATGATGTAGAATGTTTAGAAGATTTGAAACTTTTGCTGAGTTATTTGCCGCAAAGCAATAAAGAAACTCCAAAACAATTGCCCTATTTTCTAGGAGATGAGATACGAATGAAATTAGCCACAATTATTCCCGATAGCACCAACAAACCTTATGATATGCACGAGGTGATTTTAGGAATTATCGATGAAGATTCTTTTTTTGAAATTCATAAAAATTATGCTGAAAATATTATCGTGGGATTTGCCCGATTAGCAGGAAGAAGCATTGGATTAATTGCCAGCCAACCTATGTTTTTAGCTGGAGTTTTAGGGGTGAAAAGTTCGAAAAAAGCTGCGCGATTTACTCGCTTTTGCGATTGTTTTAATATTCCTTTATTAATATTGGTTGATGTTCCTGGATTTTTACCGGGAACCGATCAAGAATGGGAAGGAATTATTGTTCACGGTGCCAAATTATTGTATGCTTTAAGTGAAGCTACAGTGCCAAGAGTTACGGTAATTACTCGAAAAGCGTATGGTGGAGCTTATGATGTATTGAATTCAAAACACATTGGTGCCGATTTTAATTTTGCGTGGCCAACTGCCGAAATTGCTGTGATGGGAGCCAAAGGAGCTTCGGAAATCATCTTCAAAAAAGAAATCGCTGAAGCCGAAGATCCAGCCGCAAAACTTTTGGAAAAAGAGAATGAATATGCCGATTTGTTTGCCAATCCGTATACTGCTGCTCAACGTGGTTTTGTAGATGAGATCATTTTGCCACAAGATACCAGACGTAAATTGATAAAAGCATTTAGCATGCTGGAAAATAAAGTGAGTGTCACACCAATTCGAAAACACGGGAATATTCCCTTGTAAGAATAAATAAATTTCTCTACTATGAAAAGAAATATTGGTTGTGGCCGATGCTTTTTTTATTCCTCAGCTTCAGATACAATGGTTTTCAAACCAGGTGTTTCATAAACCTGATATTGACCTTTTTCATCAGAATAAATTAAATAAGCTTGTAATTCTAAATGTTTACGCAAAAATACTTTCGCTTTTTCAAGCCCCAGAACTAGAACAGCGGTTGCATTGGCATCAGATGAAATACATTCCTTGGCAAATATTGAAGCGCTAAGTAAGTTGTTTTTTGTTGGATAACCTGTTTTGGGGTCAATATGATGTACATATTTTACGCCGTCTTCAATAATAAATCTACGGTAATTTCCTGAGGTAGCTATGGCCAGATTTTCAAGTTTTACAATTGCTTTTAGCGGGTTCCCAGATTCCTTGTTGTCAAGTGGTTTTTCGATGCCAATAGTCCAATTACTATTATTCGGTTTTCGACCTTTGGCGTAGACTTCGCCACCAATCTCGACTATATAAGCCGTTATTCCTTTCGAATTTAGAAAATCTGAAACGACGTCGACCGAATAACCTTGGGCAAATGCATTAAAATCCAAAGCCACTCTTGGGTCTTTTTTGACGATTTTATTACCTTTTAATGTGATTAATTGAAATCCTACAAATTGAAGCATACTGTCAATTTTGGCTTTTTCGATTTTTTGTTTTTTTCCGGGGCCAAAACCATAGGCGTTCGATAGTGGATAAACAGTTGGATCGAAAGCGCCATCGGTATTTTTCCAAACTTCTTTTGCTTTATTAAAACAAGCTATAAAATATTTGTCGGCGACAACATTTTTTTCATTTGAATTGATTCTCGAAATAATCGAATTTGGAATATAAGTAGAAACAGATCTATCGAAATCTTTTAGAATTTTCTCTATTTCTGGTTGAAAATTTCTGTTTTGATTGTCAAAATAGGTGATGTGATAGGTTGTTCCTTGCGCTTCGCCTTCCATTTTGATTGGATCTT
>JAAFGY010000172.1 GCA_010365135.1 Flavobacterium sp. | reverse complement strand
CAATTAGAAAAAGAATCATTAAGAAATAATTTAATGAAATTTTCACCTCAAAAATATTCTTTGCCAGACCTTTCGATGCAATCCTTTATTGATGCCAACGAAATAAAGGATATTTTGAAAAATACTGCAACTTCAAAAGCAGCCGTCGAACAAGTCATTGCCAAATCATTATCCAAACAAAGACTCAATTTATCGGAAGTTGCTGTGTTAGTCAATGCAACTGATGCTGGTTCTATTCAAGCCATAAAAGAAGGTGCCAAAACCTTGAAAAAAAATATTTATGGCAATCGAATTGTGCTTTTTGCCCCTTTGTATATTGGTAATAAATGCCAAAATAATTGTAGCTATTGTGGTTTTAGAACATCCAACAAAGAGGCTCAACGCAAAACGCTTGACGATCAGGAAATCATCAATGAAATTGAAGCACTTGAAGATAATGGGCAAAAAAGGTTGGTTTTGGTTTATGGCGAACACAAAGATTACAGCCCTGAATATATTGCGCATACCGTAAAACTAGCTTATAGTGTAAAAAAAGGAAAGGGAGAAATTCGCAGAGTCAACATCAACGCGGCTCCAATGGATATTAAAGGGTTTGAAACGGTCAAAGAAGCTGGAATTGGAACCTTTCAAATATTTCAAGAAACTTATCATCCAGAAGCCTACAAACAATACCATTTAGGAGGAAAAAAAGCCAATTTCGAAAACCGATTGACTGCTTTAGATCGTGCTCAAGAAGCCGGAATCCACGATGTAGGAATTGGCGTTTTGTTCGGTTTGTATGATTGGCGGTATGAAGTTTTGGCTTTGGTTCGGCACACGAATCACTTGGAAGCCTGCTATAATGTGGGACCGCATACTATTTCGTTTCCAAGATTAAAAGAAGCATCTGGGTTTGAAGCCAATCCAAACTATTTGGTTTCGGATGAAGATTTTACCAAACTCATTGCTATTTTGAGATTGGCAGTTCCTTATACCGGAATGATTCTCACCGCTAGAGAACCTGCCGAACTTCGGGATGAAATTATTCAATATGGTGTTTCTCAAATAGATGGAGGAACAAAAATTGAATTAGGCGCGTATTCCAAAACGCTCAACGAAGTCCAAAACCTAAATAAAGGGCAATTCAAAGTCAATGACGAACGCACTTTGAACGAAATCGTCAATGAATTATTAGATAAAGAAATGATTCCGTCCTTTTGTACCGCTTGCTATCGATTGGGCAGAACGGGCGAACACTTTATGGAATTTTCAGTTCCTGGATTCATCAAAAAACGGTGTACCCCAAACGCAACCTTGACCTTGGCCGAATATCTTTTGGATTATGCCGACGAAGCTACATCTGAAAAAGGATGGAAATTGATCGAAAAAGTTATCAATGAAACCGAAAATAAGAAACTAAAAACTTCTCTAATTCAAAAAGTAGAAAGAGTTAAAGCTGGTGAACGCGATTTGATGTATTAAAATCTTCTATAACCAACGGTTTCAACCGTTGGATGAAAAATAAATAAACAATTGCCTTATGAGTAAAGGTAAAGACAACAAACCACACATTGGAATCTACGGGCGTCGCAACGTAGGCAAAAGTTCGTTTATCAACGCGCTGACGGGAATTGATGTTGCCATCGTTTCTGAAATTGCTGGAACTACAACAGATCCTGTTAAAAAATCTATTGAAATTTTTGGAATTGGCCCTGCAATACTTGTTGATACAGCAGGAATTGATGATTTTGGAGATCTAGGAACCAAAAGAATTCAGAAAACCATCCAAACTTTGGAGCATATCGATGCGGCGATTTTATTGATTTCTAATAATGTGTTTGGCTCATTTGAACATAAACTAATCGAGGAATTCAACCGTTTTGAAATTGAATACCTCATCATTCACAACAAAGAAGATCTTGAAAAACTGACTGATGAAACCGTCTTGCAAATCCAACAATTCTCGAAAGCGCCTATCGAAATTTGTAGTATCATAAAATCTCAAAACATTGGAGAAGTTATCGAATTATTGAAAATTACTATTCCAGAAACCTCTTATCAAAAAACCAGTTTATTGGGCGATATTATCGAAAAAAATTCGGTAATTATGCTCATTACCCCAGTAGATTCTGAAGCTCCCGATGGCAGAATGATTTTGCCACAAGCGATGGTAATTCGGGATGTTTTAGATAATAATGCGGTAAATATTGTACTTAGAGAAACCGAAGTCGAAGCGTTTTTTCAAAAAACTCAACTCCTACCCGATCTTGTCATCACCGACAGTCAGGCATTTGAATATGTCAACAAAATCATTCCAAATAACATTCCGCTGACCAGTTTTAGCATTGTTTATGCTCATATGCGAGGGCCTTTTGAGGATTATGTCAATGGCGCTCAAAAACTTTCGGAACTCAAAAATGGGGATCGAATTCTGATTTTAGAATCTTGTGTACATCAAGTGAGTTGCGAAGATATTGGACGATTTAAAATACCCAATTGGATTCGGAAATTCAGTGGTGCAGCATTAGAATTTGATATTGCCGCTGGACTTTCTGAAATTCAAAAACCAATTACAGACTACCAATTGGTGATTCAATGTGGCGGTTGCATGATTACCCGAAAACAATTAATGAACAGATTAAAACCCGCCTTAGATGCCGGAATTCCTGTTACCAATTATGGTTTAGCCATCGCTTATATGAACGGGATTTTAGATCGAGTTGTGGAACCTTTTATGAAAATGCCAATTAACAATATGTAAATAAAAATAGACCCTTGAATGCTTTTTCAAAAATAATAAACAAAGATGTTTTAGACAAACATGACCTCATCACGATGCTTAAAGCTAAAGGTGATGACCGAATGATGCTGTTTAAAAAAGCAAGAGAAATTACGGATTTGCAAAATGGTAACAAAGTGCATTTGAGAGGTTTGATCGAATATTCGAATGTTTGCATTAAAGATTGTTTGTATTGCGGCATCCGAAAATCAAATAAAAATTTGGTACGCTATACCATTAATGATGAAGACGTTATCCAATGTGCTCTTGATGCTTTGGAGAAAAAATACGGTAGCATTGCCATTCAATCGGGGGAACGAACAGATAAATTATTTGTGTCGAAAATTAGCCATTTACTCAAAGAAATTAAGGAATTAAGTGATGGAAAATTAGGAATAACACTTTCATTAGGCGAACAAACATTAGAAACCTACCAAGAATGGTTTGCTGCTGGAGCGCATCGGTATTTGTTGCGAATAGAAGCATCAAATCGAGAACTTTACTCTAAAATTCATCCCGATAATGACTTACATAATTTTGACCAACGCCTAGAAGCCTTGCAAAATATTAAAAAAGTAGGTTACCAATTGGGAACTGGCGTTATGATTGGTTTACCCCATCAAACGATCGAAAATTTAGCTGACGATTTACTGTTTATGAAAGCTTTGGATGTTGATATGGTGGGAATGGGGCCATATATTGAACATCAAGAAATGCCCTTATTTAAAGACAGTCATTTATTAAAAACTCATAAAGAACGCTTGAATTTGACTTTCAAAATGATTGCGACTTTGCGTATTTTAATGAAAGACATCAACATTGTTGCCGCTACGGCTTTGCAAGCTATTGACAAAATGGGTCGCGAAAAAGCCATTGGTTACGGCGCCAATATTATGATGCCCAATATCACACCCGCCATTTTCAAAAAGAATTACAACCTTTATCCAAACAAACCTTGTATCGATGAAAATACAGACGAATGCAGTTTATGTATCGATACGAAAATGAAAATAATAGGAAGCGAAATTGGATATGACGAATGGGGAGATTCAAAACATTTTACAAATTCGAAAGTTTAAAATAAAAAAAACATACAATGGAAACCATAAAATCAGTAGCTGATTTGGAGAAGATTAGAACTTCAATTCTGGAAGCCAATCAAAAGAAAATCATAGAAAATGGGAATAAGAAATTAGTCGAAATTAAAGTCGCTATGGCCACTTGCGGAATTGCATCGGGAGCCAAAGCGATTATGGATTTCTTTATTGAGGAATTACCCAAAAGAAATATTGTAGCCCACGTAAAACAAACCGGATGTATGGGATATTGCTACGCCGAACCTACTTTGGAAATCATAATTCAAGATGAAAAACCAGTTGTTTTTGGTTTTGTAGATCTCAAAAAAGCGGATGAAATTATTGAAAAATTCATCAAAAAAGGGGAATTAGTCGATGGAATTATCCCAATTAATTACGAATTAGCCCTTTAAATAAAAAGCACAACACAAACTCAAAATAGTTTCAAAATGAGTAATAGGTACAAGAAAAATTTACTGGTATGCAATGGTAGTTCATGTCAGCAAGCATCAGAAACAGATTTAGTTGCATTTATTAATTTCAAATTAAAAGAATACCAGCTTGAGAATAAAATTAGGGTCGTGCAATCGGTTTGTTCCAACAAATGCTCCATTGGTCCAAATGTGATTGTGTATCCAGACAATGTAGAATATTCAAAAGTGACAAAAGCAGATATTGACGACATCATTATCGAACATTTGCTCAATGACCGAATTGTAGAACGATTGGTTTTCGATAAAGAAAATGGAAATGGTGTTGCTCCCAAAAAACAATATAGAATCGCCCTGCGCAATTGCGGCTTTATAGATCCCGAAGAAATCAAAGATTATATTGAAAGAGATGGGTATAATGCTTTGGCAAAATGTTTAACCTCCTTGACTCCGCAAGAAGTAACACAAGAAATTATCAAAAGTGGACTTCGTGGCAGAGGTGGCGGAGGTTTTCCAACAGGTTTAAAATGGGAGATTACTAGCAAAAGTATAGCCGACCAAAAATATGTGGTTTGCAATGCCGATGAAGGTGATCCTGGTGCTTTTATGGATCGTTCCGTATTGGAAGGCGACCCTCATTCGGTTCTTGAAGCGATGGCTATTTGCGGCTATTGTATTGGTGCCAATAAAGGAATTATATATGTAAGAGCTGAATATCCACTGGCTATCAAGAGATTGAAGATTGCTTTAAACCAAGCTAAAGAATATGGTTTATTGGGAAAAAACATCTTTGGAACCGATTTTGAATTTACCATTGACATAAAATATGGAGCGGGAGCTTTTGTGTGTGGTGAAGAAACAGCGCTCATTCATTCGATGGAAGGACTTCGGGGAGAACCTACTTTAAAACCACCCTTTCCTAGTGTTTCTGGGTATTTAAAAAAACCTACGAATGTCAATAATGTAGAAACTTTTGCCAATATTCCCGCCATTATCAACAAAGGAGCAGATTGGTACGCCAATATTGGAACAGAAAAATCCAAGGGAACAAAGGTCTTCGCTTTGGCCGGAAAAATCAATAATGTAGGCTTGATTGAGGTTCCAATGGGAATCACACTTAGAGAAATAATCTATGATATTGGAGGCGGAATTGTGGATGGAAAAAAATTCAAAGCGGTGCAAACCGGCGGTCCATCTGGAGGCTGTTTAACCGAAAAACATTTGGATTTACCGATTGATTTTGATTCACTTACAGCTGCTGGCTCAATGATGGGTTCAGGAGGAATGATTGTAATGGACGAAGACGATTGTATGGTTTCGATGGCTCGATTTTACTTAGAATTTATAGTCGAAGAATCTTGCGGAAAATGTGCCCCTTGCCGAATCGGAAACAAACGTTTGCACGAAATGCTTACTAAATTATGTGATGGTAAAGGAACGATGCAAGATTTGGATTTGCTGCGCAATTTGAGTGTGGTGGTAAAAGACACTTCCTTGTGCGGATTAGGTCAAACATCGCCCAATCCTATTCTCTCTACAATGGCCAATTTCTACGACGAATATTATGCTCATGTTGCAGAACATCGATGTCCGAGTGGCCAATGCAAATCGTTTATGAGATATTATATCAGCGAAGAAAATTGTATTGGTTGCCTAGTTTGCTACAGAAAATGTCCCGCTGGCGCCATTTCGGGCGAAAAAAAGAAACTACACGTTATCAATCAGGAACTTTGCACCAAATGTGGAATCTGTATGGAAAAATGCAAATTTCACGCTGTTTACCTCAATTAATTCTATACTAAAAAGCTTTATGGATACCATTAGCATTACCATCGATAATAAAAATTTTCAGGTTGAAAAAGGCACCACAATATTGGATGCCGCAAAAAGTGTGGGCATCAATATTCCAACTTTGTGTTATATGCACTTACACGATTTAAACACGACTCACAATCCCACAGGTTGTCGCATTTGTGTAGTGGAAGTTGTGGGTCGCAAAAATTTAGTACCCGCCTGTGCCACCGAATGTTTGCCCGGAATGGAAATAAAAAACCAAACCATCAGAGTATTGAACAGCCGAAAAACCATTTTAGAACTTATCCTGAGCGACCACCCGACCGATTGTTTGATTTGTGCCAAAAATGGAGATTGCGATCTTCAAAGTATGGCGCAAAAAATGGGAATCAGAGAAATACATTACAAAGGCGAACAATCGCATTATATCAAAGACGCCTCGCCTGCTATCAAAAGAGATATGGACAAATGCATTGGTTGCCGAAGATGCTTGACGATGTGCAATGAAGTTCAAACTGTAGGCGCTTTATCGGCCATAAACCGAGGATTTATGTCGGTGGTTGCTCCCGCTTTTCAAATGAATTTGGAAGACAGTGTTTGTACGTATTGTGGCCAATGTGTGGCAGTTTGTCCAACAGCCGCTTTGACCGAAGTTGATCATACCAATTTAGTAATTAGAGCGCTGGCAGACCCTACAAAAACCGTAGTTGTACAAACGGCGCCCGCTGTTAGAGTAGCTTTGGGCGAAGAATTTGGTTTTGCACCTGGCACAATAGTTACCGGAAAAATGACTGCCGCTCTTAAAGATATGGGATTCGATTATGTTTTTGATACCGATTTTGCTGCGGATTTAACCATTATGGAAGAAGCAACAGAACTTTTGGACAGATTGACCAGACATATCAATGGTGACACTACTGTAAAATTGCCTTTGTTAACTTCTTGCTGTCCCGCTTGGGTCAATTTCTTTGAGCATCAATTTCCTGATATGAAAGACATTCCTTCGACAGCGCGTTCACCACAACAAATGTTTGGAGCCATTGCCAAAACTTATTTTGCCGAAAAATTAGGCATCAAACGCGAAAATATGGTGGTGGTTTCTATCATGCCTTGCTTGGCAAAAAAATACGAATGCAGCCGAGATGAATTTAAAACCAATGGCAATCCCGATGTCGATTACGTTTTATCAACTAGAGAATTAGCTAGATTAATCAAACAAGCTAGCATCGATTTTGATAGTTTAACCCCTGTAGAATTTGATCATCCAATGGGAGAATCTTCTGGAGCTGGAGTTATTTTTGGTACAACTGGTGGTGTAATTGAAGCTGCTGTAAGAACTGCTTATGAGACTTTTACCAAACAAAAACTGCACAAAGTTGATTTCAAACAACTGAGAGGAATGGATTGGATTAGAGAATCGACCATCGATTTTAATGAAACTCCGATCAAGATTGGAATTGCTCACGGTTTGGGAAATGCACGCAAACTGTTACAAGAAATTAGAGAAGGGAAATCGCAATATCATGCTATCGAAATTATGGCTTGTCCAGGCGGATGTATTGGCGGCGGAGGTCAACCTTTGCACCATGGTGATTCCAATATTTTATTGGCAAGACAAAAAGCATTGTATTCTGAAGATAAATCGAAAGTGATTCGTAAATCGCACGAAAATCCGTCCATTCAAAAATTATATGCAGCGTTTTTAGAAAAACCAATGAGCGAAAAAGCCCATCAATTATTGCACACG
>JAAFGY010000171.1 GCA_010365135.1 Flavobacterium sp. | reverse complement strand
CTAATGGCTCTGATAATTGCTCTGTGGCTAGCATTTTGGCTTCCCCTACTACTTTAACTTTGGGTGTAAACACGATAACCTGGACGGTAACCGATGGAAGTAACAATACTGCAACTTCTTCGCAAACTGTAACGGTTGTTGATGCACAAGATCCAACCATAACCACCTTGACTCCTATCACCGTTAATGCAGATGCTGGTGTTTGTACATATGCCAGTTCCCAATTAGCAAAACCTAATGGCTCTGATAATTGCTCTGTGGCTAGCATTTTGGCTTCCCCTACTACTTTAACTTTGGGTGTAAACACGGTAACCTGGACGGTAACCGATGGAAGTAACAATACTGCAACTTCTTCGCAAACTGTAACGGTTGTTGATGCACAAAACCCAACGATCATTTGTGTAGGAAATCAGTCCAAGTCAGCAGATGTAGGAAAATGTTATTATACGGTAGTTGGAACAGAATTTAATCCAAAAGAGACCGCCGACAATTGTGGTGTTGTATCAGTAAGCAACAACTTTAATACAAGTTCGACTTTGGCAGGAGCACAAATACCAACTGGGACAACAATTGTTTGGACAGTATCTGATACTTCTTCAAACACGAAGACCTGTAGTTTTACCGTAACGGTAAATGATACCCAAACTCCAACGCCACCTGTTTTACCAGAATTAATTGGAGAATGCTCTTTGACAGTCATACCGCCCACAACTATCGATAATTGTGGTGGTATTATTACGGGTACGACAGGTACTGATTTAACATTTGAAGCCTCAGGGTCAATTTTCTGGATTTTTACAGATGCTTCCGGAAATTCGACTGCACCAGTTGAACAAGAAGTTACAATTACTGATACAGGTGCTCCTGTGCCAGATATTGGAACACTACCTACTCAAACTATTAACGGCTGTCAAATTTCAAGTATTTCAGAATTAACAAGACCAAGAGCTACAGACGATTGTGAAGGTACAATTGAAGGAACATTGAGTGAAGGTTTCCAATTTCCTTATTCATTTTATGGAACTGATACTTTAACTTGGGAATTTATTGATAGTGAGGGAAATATATCAACACAACCACAAGAAATTGAACTTATTCCGGTAAATATTGATGGAGGGTCTTTAAAAGGGACTTTTGAATCTTCAGTTTTTTCAAATCAAATTGATATTTCTTCATGTGGAGAGGCTATTGCTGTAGTGTTAAATTTGGGAGGGGAAATAGGAACTATTATTCATTGGGAGAAATTTGCAGAAAATCATGGTATTTGGGAAATAATTACAGACAATGACAACACACATACGGCAACATTTGCTAATGGCGCATTGGAGTCTACCTATTATAGGGTTTTAACTCAAGTTGGAACTTGTAAGGAGTATTCCAACATTTTCTATATTAGAGCACTACCTGCTGCAACTGCTCCAACTGTTCAAAATTTAGATCCTGATTCAGATTATTGTTTAGGAGAATTAGTAAATCTTTTTGCAACAAGCAACTATTTAGAAACAGAACAGGCAATTCTCGATTCAAAGGGAGTTTTTAAACCAGGGCAACTAAACACTACCGATCCAGATTCTTGGCGTATTGATGGAAATAAAGGTGGTTTTTCATCCGGTGGAAATTCCCAACAGCCAAAGAATTGGTCTGGAACGCAAATTCATACTTGGGATGGTATTACATATGATAGCCAGAATGTGGACAATAGTGGTTTCGCTATAGCTTATGGAAGTCAGACTGACAACCAATACAAAGGAACTAGTCCAACAACATTAGAAACTCCAATTTTGGATTTATCAAATGCAAGAACAGCAAGTTTAGATTTCGATCAAGCCTATTCCTTTTCAACTAATGATGTTGCAATTATTGAAATATCAATTGATGGTGGAGACAGTTATTCTTCACTTAGGATGATGCACGCAGCAGGTAGTGGAAATATCAATTGGTTCGATGCAGGAACTGCCGAATCATATGTAGGTTCAGATGCAAATAATTACAACTTTAAAACAGATAATACTTCTATTTCTCTTGAAGAATACTTAGGCCAAAGCAGGGTTAGAATTAGATGGTCATTTAAAGGATTAAGTGATAAAAGTTTATGGGCGTTGGACAATATTTTTGTAAACAAACAGATTTCTGTAGATACAAATTTGGAGTGGACAATTGGAATTGGAAATCCTGATGAAGGTCCAATTACGGTTGGACACACAGAAGCAGAATATAGTTTTTCAGCTGATACTCCTGGGCATCATCAATATGGGGGAACGGCGTTAATTAATAGTTGCAGAACTTATAGTGAAGAAGGTACAGGTTTAATAGATATTTATGTATCCAATTCTTATGCTGGTGAAGACATTATATTTACAAGTGCCGAATGTGGACAAAACACGGTGCAGTTGAATGCGTACGACAATACTATTTCAGCTAATGATAATAATGCTAAAGGAGCATTTCCTTCACCACCTGCTAATTGTATCGGATGTGACGACCCCGGAACTGGAGATATAGGAGTCTGGTCCTGGACGAGACTGGAGGCGCCAACCGCTTGCATAACAGGATCGTTTTCGGATAAAAATGATTCTAATGCAACCTTTACTGGAGCAGCAGGAACATACACCTTGTCATGGACCGTTAATGGATGTTCAAATGATATAACTCTAACAATTACTGATTGTATCCAAGTTGACTTCGATGGTGCAGATGATTATGTCGATTTTGGAAAGGATAGCTATGATTTATCTAATATTAGCAACAAGAATCCTTTTAGTATAGAAGTATGGGTAAAACCTGAATCTATCAATGGCACTCAAACTATATTTTCAAAAAGAGATGCAAATTACTCTGGTAATGCAAAGGGGTATGATTTAAGAATTAATAATGTTGGAGAAGTATCCTATAATTGGGATAAAACAGGATCTATAGATTCTAAACCTTACAAGATTGATACAAAGCGTTGGTATCATATAGCTTTAACTCATTCAGAATTTGGAGAGTATAAATTATACATTGACGGGGCATTTATTAAATTAGCTGGAGGTGGTTCTCCTGGTGAAAATGATAATAAAGCTATCTTGGGAGCAATGGATAAAAATGGATCTAGTGTTCCTTTAAATTATTTTAATGGATGGATGGAAGAATTTAGGATATGGAATGTAGCACTAACGCCAGAACAACTGCACCAAATGATGAATCAACGTATTAAAATAAGTGGTTCAGATAAGGTAAAAGGAGAAATTATCCCACTGGATATATGTAACTTGTATTGGAATAATTTAGCCGGCTATTATAGAATGGATGATACAGGATGTGGTAATGTAAATCCGTACTCTATTGATGGGATAAATTATGTCGGTTTTAAAGGAAAACTTAAAAATATCACTTCTTCTCAGGACGCATCGGCTCCACTACCGTATACTTCCGCTCATAACGGGGTTTGGGGTACAATAACAACATGGGGGTATCTTGGCGTGGCACCAAATTGGAATCCTGCTCTTTGGCTTCCACCAAACAGTGTTGGTGTAAATGGAACAACGCGAATAGATTGGAATATCGTGAAAATTTTAAATAATAACATTATAACTTCTGGAGCGAGAGATGTTACTTTATTGGGATTATTATCTGAATCTGGGAAATTAACAATGAATGGTGTTACTAATATTTCAACGGGTACGGTTACAGGTCAAGGCTTATGGATTTCAAATTATCTAAAATTGAACGGTGTCATAGATTTGGAGGGAGAATCACAATTAGTTCAAAAACCTTATATGCCTTCTCAAGTAAGTGAAAGTGTTTTAGAAGAAACGAGTACAGGATTTATTGAACGCGACCAACAGGGAACAGCAAACAGCTATAATTACAATTATTGGTCGTCCCCGGTTTCCCTGCAAGGCGCTGCAAACAACTCAACCTATACGGTAGCCTCTGAAATGCTGGATGGCTCTCCTACTATTAATAACGGAAAACCTTTAAGCTTTAATGATTGGTACGAATATGCCGATTATACTTATGCATCAAGTGCTCCACGTAGGGTTAGTAATTACTGGTTATATAAATTCAGGGGTACCTCAAATGTATATAGTGAATGGAAACATATAGGAAGCACAGGGATCCTGAATGCGGGCGAAGGATATACCATGAAAGGAACCTCCGGAAATGCAGCAATTTCAGACCGACAGAATTATGTTTTTAAAGGGAAACCTAATAACGGTACAATCCTGCTAAACATAGGAAAAGATCAGAATTATTTATTGGGAAACCCCTACCCTTCTGCTTTAGATGCCAATAAATTTATCCTGGATAATTTAAATTCTGCCAATGTTAGTGGTGCTACCAATACCAAAAATATTTTTAATGGCGCGCTTTATTTCTGGGATCATTTTGCAGGAAAAAGCCACATTTTGCTGGAATATGTAGGAGGTTATGCCACCAGAAACCTTATCGGGGGTCTGCCGGCAGCTTCCACAGATGAGCGTATTAATGCTAATGATTCTACCGGAACAAAAATTCCAGGACAATTTATTCCGGTAGCTCAGGGATTTTTTATAAATACCGTTTTGGACCCGACTTTATCGCCGTCTATTACAGTAGGTGGCGGAGATGTTATTTTCAAGAACAGTCAGCGGGCTTTTGAAACAGAAAGAGACACATTGAATTCCCAGTTTTTAAGACCTGAAAACAATTCGAAAAAAGATAAACAAGCCGAAATACGATCTAAAATCAGATTGGATTTTAGATCTCCTATGGGTTATAACCGGCAAATTCTGGTAGGTTCAGATCCAAATACCACCAATGGTTTTGACCTGGGTTACGACGCTCCATTAAATGACAATAATCTGGAGGATATGTTCTGGCTTATAGATAATATCGAATTTGTGATCCAAGGAGTGCCAAATTTTGGAACTGACCAGGTTTTACCTTTGGGAATTAAAATAAATGAAGCAGGCGTATTTTCGATTAAAATCAATAAACTGGAAAACGTTGCAGAAGATGTAAATATTTACCTAAAAAACCTTCAGGACAGCACTTATTTCGACTTGAGAAAAGGCGATTTTTCTATGAATTTAGATCCGGGTAATTATTATGAACGTTTTCAAATTGTATTTCAAAACGAAAAAGTTTCCACAGAAGAACCAGATCCAGTTGTAGAAACAGAAGAGGAACAGGAACAAGGAACTGATGGAACAGCCGGGGAAGAAGAAATTTTGGATGGAGAAATTAAAGTTTTTTATGTGGGTAACAATCGGGAAATTGGAATATTGAATCCTTCAAAATTTGAAATTGAACGGGTAGTTATTTATGATATGTTAGGACAAATAATCCAGGAGTATCAAAATATTTCTAATGAAAAAGAAGTCAGGTTGCCGGTAAGGGAATTTCCTGCGGCTGTATATGCAATAAAACTTTACTCAGGAAACAAGGAAATCTCAAAAAGCATAATCCTGATAAGATAAAAAGCTACACCTTCCTTTAAATTTACTGCATATAATTTTAAGGAAGCTTTCTCAACCTTTTAGTTTCAAAAAATTCCTAAGAAAGTATTTACCGGGTGAACTTTACTAATTTTGAATTGGGAAAAAAAGCACCTCAATTTAACGACTCCGGCATTTCGGAAAGAATAGAAAACAACTTCAACATTCCCATCACGAATATCAAATTCAAGTTTTAAATCGAAAAACAAATTTCATTTCAAATCTGAATTTATTTGAATTAACCGGAAATCAACTCGAAGATCTCAGCGTTATTTAAAGAGGAAAGGATTGAAAATTACATTAGATATCTGTAATGGAAAAATAATTTGCAAGAAAACTAGATGTAATAGACAAAATGGTTGCTGTTTTTTTATGCTTAGTTTTTTGATTTTGACGAACAGTTAATATCTTAGCATCATCCAATAAAACAGAAACAGGCTCTGCTGGAGAGCAACCTGTCAGGGATACATTGGACGCCCGACTAAAAAGTCGATTTTAGAAGCCTTGCGAGGCTTCTTTTTTTTATGTCTTTTTAAAGGGCGTTATGCCTTTAAAAACTCATTTATAAACTTGATTTTTCTTTGTTTTGTTAACCCATTGTGGTTTCTCAATTTGTTCTTTAAATCTGAAAAATGTCCATCAATCATGTTTGTGGTGTTAGGTATATTCAGATCGTAGTTATCATACCAAGTAAATAGCCACCGTATGTTAGTGTTCAAACTCCTGTAAGCACTCCTCAATCTTTTATGAATATAGTGACTTTTTCCAGTTTCTGGGTTTGTTGTACGCTCATTTAGTAAGGCCTCCCACTTTATAAACCATAATGCCAACCCTCCCTCAAAAGATTCCCTATCCGTCCGCTTTAACAAACCCACAAGTTCTTTAAGCTCAATGGAAGCAGGCATCTTAGGGTTTTTGGTTATGTACCTCCGTATCGTTGCAACCTGATGGAACTGACAAAGTTGTACAGGTAAATCCTTGAACGCTCCTATAAGCCCCTTCCTTCCATCACAGACAATTGCAACTACAATATATCCTCTTGATTTGAGGTGATTGATGCCCTGTATGTAAAGCGCATTTGTTTCCGAACTGACATAATACCAAAGTAGATTCTCCTTTGTGTAGGCATCCTTAAACAACATCAAACCAAAGGTTCGACCCCAATAGGTAGTATCCATTAAAACTATAATTTTCTTCGGGATTCTCTCTGGGATAGTGACCTTATGCAAATCCACTTTTCGCTGGATGGTTCTCTTAGAGCATCCATACTTTTTTGCAAGCTGCTGATAGGTCTGTTTACCTTTGGTATATTCCTCCCAAATTATAGCCGGAACTATTCGTTCTCCCCCTTTAAAAAACTTTCCGCAGGCTAGACATTTGTATCGTTGTTTTCCGTTTCTAACTCCATACTTTTTGGTTATGGAACTGTTACAATAAGTGCATTTTTTTTATTCAAAACCTTTGATTTGCTCCAAAGCTAATCAATATAGGTCCTAACACGTTTTTCAGCAACCATTTTGTCTATTACGCCGAAAACTATCATTTTAAGTTGGTGAGAATTCTCCTACAATAATTACAAATACTGACTATTAAGTCACATAATACACTTTTCAACCTTCATAATTATACTTTTATCGATTATTTTAAAGGCTAATTCCCTTGTTTCTAATTTTTTATATCTAATTTTACTGTTCAATATAAAATTTAGTGGATGGGAAAAATTACTCTTCGGCTTAGAACCTTCTTTCTAATTATTTTTCTCTTAGGTTCTTCCCTCACTTATTTAACTGCAAAGAACAAGACAGTAGCACTTTCTATTACTGGTGTTGAAACTCCTGTTTCCTGTTTTAATGGGAATAACGGTGCTATTGATGTTAGCATTTTAGGCGCAGTTGAGACCTATACTGTAAGCTGGAGTGGAAGTACTTCTACTTCTGAAGATCTTTCAGGACTTTTGGCAGGAACCTATATCATCACAGTAACCGATTCTGAAAATACAGTTTCTCAAACTTTTCTGATTTCAGAACCGTATTTACTTACAATGCAAGCCGCGACTTTTACACCGGTGAGCTGTAATGGATCAAGTGACGGAACAATTACCGCAGGAACCGTAGCCGGAGGAAATTCAAGTTATCAGTATTCCATTGACGGAACTAATTTCCAGGCTTCCAATATCTTCAGCGGAAAACCCGCAGCAACCTATACTATTTACGTTAAAGATTCTGAAAATTGTGAAACCTCAAAAAATGTAACCGTAACCCAACCGGATGTTCTAATTATGGACGATCCTACTTTTACGCCGGTGAGCTGCAATGGAGCAAGTGACGGAACTATTACCGCCGGAACTGTATCCGGAGGAAATACCAATTATCAGTACTCTATTGATGGAATAAATTTTCAGGCTTCCAATATCTTTAACGGAAAACCCGCAGCAGCCTATACTATTACAGTAAAAGATTCTAAAAATTGTTCAAC
>JAAFGY010000170.1 GCA_010365135.1 Flavobacterium sp. | reverse complement strand
TTTTTTTTGTGTGCTATATTACCTAAATAGAATAAAAATAAATTAGGTTTATTTACCGGATTTTTAATCTAAATTTTTGTCCCAAAGAGATTGATAAAGTAAATTTGCACTCAAAAAAATATTAATCCCCTTATTTTTATACCCCTTGAAAACAAAATTATTTAAGATTCTCGTTTTATTCTTTCCCATCGTTATTTTAGGTCAAGTTCACAAAGAAAAAGAAGTGAATGATCAGTTTCAAACTTGGGTTTCCCTTAATTCCGTTACCAAATTTAGCGAACATTGGGGCATTGCTGCCGATATTCATCTCCGATCGAATGATTTTTTTCAAGACACCAATTTTTTCCTTTTAAGAGGCGGAATTGCTTATATTCCCAATTCTAAATTTTCCTTTACAGGCGGTTATGCTCATATGTGGTTGGAACCAAAAAATCCTGCTTGGACTACCTTTTCGGACGAAAATAGAATTTATCAACAGGTACAAATGAATACCAAATCAGGAAATGTTAGTATTCTTCAACGGTTGAGAAATGAGCAGCGCTGGCAAGAAATAATTGTAGACGATGCAGAATCAGGTAAAAATAAATTTTCGAATAGAGTGCGGTATTTGATTAGTGTTACTATTCCTGTGTTTAAGAAAAAAACCGCACCATCGCTTGTTATTTCAGACGAATTATTACTCCAGTTTGGGAAAGAAATTGTATATAATACTTTTGATCAGAACCGGTTTTTTGTTGGTATTAAACAAGCGATCAATCCCAAATTGAGTTTTGATTTTGGTTATATGAACGTGTATCAAGAAAAATCTTCGGGCTATCAGTATGATATGAATCACACTTTGCGATTGTTTTTTTATCTTAATGCAAGTCTAAAAGCCAAGAAAGCCGCTGCACCAGTTGTTCCAGCGACTTCTGGGCAAAATTGATAGTCCTTGTTCTATTGGATCGGAATGGGATCTAAAATTATGTAGATTTCATTTATAGAAGTACTGCCTGGTTTACTTTTTATCTCGAATATTTTACATCAGATCTTATTTGTATGATTCCGTAAACCTATCGTTTTTTAGATTTTTATTTTCTTCCGATGAACAACAATCTTGTTGGCAATTATCGTCTCATCTGCGTTTGTGTGTTTTAATAGTAATTGCAGTTTATTCTTCCCCTTTGTTAGTCAATTTTGCATTTACAAAAAAGGCTCCTTGGGTTACAATTTTTGCATGGGTTGGAATATCTTTAACTAAAGTGATTGCGGTATAACCCATATTAGTTACGCCAACCGCCACTTCTATTTTTTCGAAATTGGTTGTCAGTTCTTTGGTTTTTGATACTTCAGATTTGTTTTCTTCTTCCTTAAGTTCGCCTTCCGCTTTTTTATCAGTTGCTACAAAAATATATTCTTTTCCATCTGCTCTCACGATGGCATCGGTTGGGACAGCATCAGTCGTAACATTGTTTAAACTTACTATTGCAGTAATATTCATTCCGTCTATTAATCCCGATTTATTGCCCTGAACGGTGGCGTGCACTGGAATACTTTTGCTGTCATTTTCAAATGCTGCACCTATTGAATACACTTTAGCATTGTAATCTTCAGCTGAGTTATTGGTAATTCTAAAATGGATAATTTGTCCCACTTGTAACATTGGTAAATCTTTTTCGAAAATATTCAAGTCCAAATGTAATTGAGAATTGTCGACAATTTCGGCCACTGGCGAAGACACATCCACATAACTTCCTGTTTTAGAAAACACATTGCTTATTGTGCCCGTTATTGGACTTATAACCGACAATACAGAACGCAAATTGTTGTTATTAAGGCTGTTTGGATTGATCCCCATTAACTGGATTTGTTGTTGTAAAGAAGCTCTACGTGTTCTAATTGATTTTAGTTCTGCATTGGCATTTTGGTAGTTTTTTAATGCACCGGCGTTTCCTGCATTGAGTTCTTTTTGCCTTGCTAATTCTTGTTCTGCAAAAGTTACCTTACTGGAAGTGCTCAAATATTCCTCCTGTACTTGAATGAATTGCGGATTAACAATTGTAGCAATTACTTGTCCTTTTTTTACCAAATCGCCCAATTGTACATTAATGGTTTTTATAACACCACCGTACATGGAAGTTGCATTAGCTTTGTTGTTATTAGGCACTCGCAATGCACCATTAGCTCTGAGGGTTGCCGTTAATTGTTTTTTTTCGATTGTTCCGTATTGAATGTCTACCGTTTTGATTTGTTCGGCTGTGAGCGAGGTTATGGTGGGACTTTCTTCTTCGGTTGTTGCTTTTAGTACTTCCTCTTGGGATTTATTTTCTTTACTTCCACAACCCATTAGCAAAAGGGAAGCAAGTAACATAAGGCTGTTTTTATATTTTATTATTAAAGATTTCATTTTTTGAAATTTATTGGTTTGTAAAATAATTGTATTCAATAATTGCTTGATTGTAGGCATTCAGATTGTCTAAATAGTTCTTGCGTATTTCGATGGATTGACTTAGATACAGTGAAAAATCAGCATAACTAATTTCTCCGGCGCGATAGGATTGG
The DNA here is from genome assembly GCA_010365135.1 of Flavobacterium sp. Lineage (GTDB taxonomy): Bacteria > Bacteroidota > Bacteroidia > Flavobacteriales > Flavobacteriaceae > Flavobacterium. The sequence goes on along the minus strand of JAAFGY010000170.1, from coordinate 5,425 downwards.
TTGGCGGCTGTTATGATTTCGTCTGCCTGCTGCAAACCCGAAGTTTCATAAAATTGTAAACCTGAGACGCTTTTTTCGACTTCAGTTCGCCTTTTTGCCAAAGAAGATTTTATTATTTGAGTCTGGTAATGCAGTTGTTGTTCCTGTATTTCTTTTTCTGTTTTGACTGCTTTTATTTTATTGCTGTTGGCTCCAATTCCAAAAATTGGAAATGAAGTGGCTATAGAGAAACCGCTATACGGATCTTCTGCTCCATATAATTGCTGTGAAAATACCCGACCCGTGAATTCGGGCAAGCGATTGCTTTTTTGTATCGCAATTTCGCTATTGGCTATCACTACATTTTGTTGTAATAAAAGAAGATTGGGATGGTTTTCTGCTTCATTTTGCAACCCATATTTTAATTTTTCCAAGGGTTCAGCAAGGGGCAAAATGACCTCAGAGCTATTGAGCAATTGCATCAAAGATTGTTGCTGCACCAACATTTCTTTTTGAAGCTGGATGATGTTGGTTTCAATTTCTTTCCATTTTACAGTAGCCGAAATTTTTTCGATACCGGCACTTTCTCCCGTTTTCACTTTTAGGGTTGTCGTTTTTAACAAGCCAACATAAATGCTGTCTAACCTTTGATACAATGCCGTCTTATCTTGTAAATACCACAATTGATAATATACCGAACGGATATTTTTTTTCAATTCGGTATTGATTACTTCCTTGTTGTATTCGAAATATTTTGTTTGTTCTCGATAGTAATTTTTTCTCGCTTGGTTTACTTGAGGCATATAGAAACTTTGTTGTAAACCTATTTTCCAAACCCCAGTTTTATCCGAACGGCGTAGATCTTCATTTTCCACAAAGATTCCCGTTTTGGGAAATTCCTTGTTTCCTTTTACCAAAAACTGATTTTTTGCGATTTGCGATTGATTGATGTTGTATTGCAAATTGTCTTTTAGACCCAAATTCAATACTTCATCCATACTTTTTCGGAATTGCGCCTGACCATTTTGGAAGGAAAATAATAATCCAATAATTAAAATTGTTGTAATTGATTTCACTTTCGGTTTTCTTTTTAAATTCATTTTTGTGTTGAAAATAATATAGAGTAAAGGCAACACGAATAAGGTCAAGAAAGTAGCCGTGATTAATCCGCCAATAACTACGGTGGCCAATGGTTTTTGTACTTCGGCACCTGCACTGTGTGACAATGCCATGGGCAAAAATCCTAATGACGCAACGGCAGCGGTCATTAATACCGGTCGTAATCTTATTTTTGTTCCTTGAATAACCCGTTTTATGACATCATCCCAGCCTTCTTTTTCGAGTTGGTTGAATGTGCCAATTAATACAATTCCGTTTAACACGGCCACGCCAAACAAAGCAATAAAACCAATTCCTGCCGAAATACTAAAAGGCATTCCGCGAAGTAGCAAAGCAAATACACCCCCGATGGCACTCATTGGAATTGCCGTGAAAATCAAACCGGCTTGTTTCAAGGAATTGAAGGTAAAAAACAACAGCATAAAAATCAATAGGAGCGAGGCTGGTACGGCAATCATCAAACGATTGGTGGCTTTTTGTAGATTTTCAAAAGTACCTCCATACGTAAAATAATAACCTGATGGCAATTTTACTTTCGTAGCCAACTTATCCTGAATTTCTTTAACCACGCTCTGCACATCTCTGTCTTCAATATTAAAACCAATTACAATTCTTCGTTTCCCGGCCTCACGGCTTATTTGTGCTGGACCCAGTTTGAAATCTATTTTTGCCACTTGTGATAAGGGTATTTGATTGCCAGAAGGTGTAGGTATCAGTAAATTATTCACATCCTCTATACTTCTTCTGGACGCACTGTCCAAGCGTACTACCAAATCGAATTTTCGTTCGTTTTCGTAAACTACTCCGGCCGCTTTTCCTGCAAATGCAGTACTGACAATACTATTGATATCTTCGACATTTAATCCATAATTGGCAATGCGTAAACGGTCGTATTCAATATTGATTTGCGGTAAACCATCCACTTGTTCCATTTGGGGAGCAGAAACGCCTTTTATTTTTACGATTGCACTTTCTACTTTTTTGGCGTAAACGGAAAGACTGTCTAGGTTTTCTCCAAATATTTTTATGGCCACATCTTGCTTAATACCTGTCATTAATTCATTGAAACGCATTTGAATGGGTTGGCTTTTTTCGACAAACACGCCCGGAATCACACTTAATTTTTCTTCTAAGGCATCGCCCAATTCGTCATACGTTCTTCCCGATTTCCATTCGTCTTGCGGTTTCAGAATAATCATTAAATCTGTTGCTCCGGGAGGCATCGGGTCAGTAGGCACTTCACCTGCACCGGTTTTTCCTACTACCATTTTTACCTCCTCCAATTGTTTGGCAATTCGTGCTCCTTGCATCGATGTTTCAATACTTTGGGATAAGGAAGTTTCGAGCGGCATTTTAAATTCAAAAGCATAATCTCCTTCGGCTAAACTGGGGATGAATTCGCCACTAATAAAGCGACTGTAAGAGCCACTACTTTGTATTTTATCTCGATTGCTTTTACTAAAAGAGGTTCGTATTTGCTGTACAGGTAATCCATCATTTTATCCGAAAATGTTTTCTTATGACTGATGTGTTTTGGCAAAAATAAAGCGCTCATCATAGGGATATAGGTTAACGAAAGTAACATCGCTCCAAGTATGGCAAACGAAACTGTTTTTGCCATTGGACCAAACATTTTTCCTTCGATACCTACTAAAGATAGAATTGGAAAGTAGACAATCATAATGATGATTTGTCCAAAGGAAGCACTGCTCATCATTTTCTTAGCACTGTTCTCAACAGCCACATCCATTTCGAGTTGTGTGAGCCTTTTTTTACTTTTATTGTGCTCCAGAAAATAAAGGGAAGATTCCACGATAATTACGGCACCATCTACAATCAAACCAAAATCTATTGCTCCAAGGCTCATTAGGTTTGCACTTACTCCAAATATTCTCATTAATGCCAATGCAAAAAGCATGGATAGCGGTATTGCAGAAGCTACAATAAGTCCCGCACGAAGGTTTCCTAAAAATAAAACCAATACAAAAATGACAATTATGGCACCTTCGAGCAAATTCTTTTCGACAGTAGAAATAGCACGCTTTACAAAGATACTTCGGTCAATAAAGGGTTCTACAATCACATCATCAGGTAATGATTTTTGAATAATGAGCATTTTATCTTTAACTCTTTGCACGACATCGCTACTGTTAGCACCTTTAAGCATCATAACGATACCACCAACTGCATCCACTTTTCCGTTGTAGGTTATAGCACCATAGCGAACGGCACTACCAAACTGCACTTCGGCCACATCTTTTATGAAAATTGGAACGCTATTAGGATTACTTTTTACCACGATGTTTTTTACATCTTCCAAAGAAGTGACCAAGCCCACCCCACGAATAAAATAGGCGCTAGGTTTTTTGTCAATATACGCTCCACCGGTGTTTTGATTGTTTTTTTCTAAAGCGTTGAAAATGTCTGGAATAGTAACATTCATTGCTTTTAAGCGGTTAGGATTAACACCCACTTCATATTGTTTCAGCTTTCCCCCAAAACTATTTACTTCTGCAATTCCGGGAGTTCCATTAAGCTGTCTGGCTACAATCCAATCTTGCATTGATCGTAAATCCATTGCGGAATATTTATTTTCGCTTCCTTTTTTTGGATGCAAAATATATTGATATACTTCGCCAAGACCCGTACTTACAGGACCTAATTTGGGTGTTCCAATTCCTTGAGGGATTTGATCGATTGCTTCTTTGAGTCGTTCACTAATTAATTGGCGTGCAAAATAAATATTTACATCGTCATCAAAAACTACCGTGATTACAGATAAACCAAAGCGAGAAATACTGCGGGTTTCTTCTAAATCGGGAAGATTTGCAATGCTTTGTTCTATTGGAAAAGTGACTAATTGTTCTACTTCCTGCCCCGCCAAAGTGGGGCAAAGCGTAATAATTTGTACCTGATTGTTGGTAATATCCGGAACGGCATCGATGGGCAATTTGGAAGCACTCCAAACTCCCCAAATGATGAGAAATAAAGTCATCAAACCAATGATGAACTTATTATTTATACTAAAATGAATGATTTTGTCTAACACTATCGAAAATAATTACTATTTACTAATTAATTTAAAGTCCAACGCAAATTACTTTGTTAAATGCGATGAAGTGATCAATGAAAAACAATAAAAAATCAATGCACAAGGCATTTATCTATTCATTTAAACATTAATCAAAAATATATTAAGCAATAATTTGAGGCGGTTGCCAAATACTTCCGAAGAAATTGGAAGATGGGATTGATTGGTATTCAGGTGCTTTTTTGTCAATTATAGTTTTGACAGCAATGAAAGTATAATTATAAACAGTATGATAAGCGAAACCTTGACAGCCGCAACAATTGCAAATGCACAACGGAGAACAGGCATCATTGTCGTGACTATGATTTGACTTATAACAGATTTTCAAATCATTGTATGACACTTCCTGCTCCAAATCTGCGCAAGGCAAACCCGAAAGTACTATTAAATAGATCGATAATATGAAGGCTAGAATTTTCACAGCGGTAAAAGTAGTGATTTTAAATAACTCCTTCTCTTGAAGCTCATATTTTTGTAAATTTGTGTTTAATGAGCTAAAACTTCCTGGGTTTGCTGCCAAACTACTTTGTAAGGTAATTAAAAAATTGTAAATTGTTTAAAAATCTCTGCTATGAAAACAAAATTATCAAATCCGTTAGCTGTAATTTCAATGTTCCTGGTCACAATTTCCTTCCTTACGAATACAGTTGCCCAAGAGAAAAGCAAAAAGGAATTAAAAGAAGAAAGAGCATTAGAAAAACAAAAGCAAATTGCACTTTTGGTGGATTCGAAAGAATTTATATTTGAGGCCACACGTGTTTTGTCACTGGATGGCAAAATAATATATTTAACGTCAAATTATATCGCCGAATTCCATCCCCATTTTATTAAATGCGATTTGCCTTTTTTTGGTAGGGCTTATAGTGGTGTAGGATATGGTGGAGATGGTGGAATTAAATTTGAAGGAAAACCGACTGTTTATAGTGTCGAAAAAAAGAAAAAAAACTTTCTTATTAAAGCTGACGTAAGAGGACAACATGATTCTTATTCCATAATGTTGTCCATATATTTTGATGGAAGCGCCTATCTTACTATTAATAGTAATAATAGAAGTTATATTTCTTATGATGGTGACATTAAGTATTTTAATAAAAAATAACTTTTGTGTATTTTTAACTTAAACAAACCTTCGTTCGTATATTAAAATTTTTGAGGTAAGCACTTAATTACATATCTTTAAAGTCTAGTAAAACATAGAAAAAATGGAAATATTTAAAGGTCAAAATCTCATAGAGT
>JAAFGY010000169.1 GCA_010365135.1 Flavobacterium sp. | reverse complement strand
CAAACTCTATGAGATTTTGACCTTTAAATATTTCCATTTTTTCTATGTTTTACTAGACTTTAAAGATATGTAATTAAGTGCTTACCTCAATAAATTTATATTTTGAATTTAATTTAAAAAAGCTGTCAATTTTGACAGCTTTTTTATTTTTTATTTATTTTCCAATGCGATTATTTTTGAATTCAATATTTTTGGCAAACAAAAAATCCATTAATTTCAAAGGATTGGTGTTTTCTAAAACTGTTTTTGATTTAGGGTCGGCATCGCAAAATTCTAGAAAAAGTGCTATTTCTTCTGGTTTTAATTGTAGAGTTTTGCTGAAAAAGTCTTGATTGCAAGTACTTGTTGCTATTTTCTTGAATTCAATTTCAGGGATTTTCTTTGTCGTTTCTTTTTGCTTTATGAATATACTTCTAATCATGCTGCCAATTCTCATTAAATCAGCACTATTTGTCAAAGTTCCGTCATAAACGCCAATGGGCTTTGGATGATTTGCTGCTTTTTCTAAAACTAGTTCATCGGACTTTCCTTGCTCATACAGATGGTCTTTACTCAATTTGATTCTAGGCATTTTGAAAACCACAACTTCCTCTAATTGTTCTGGTTTTCGTGTCATTAAAATGATAAAATCGGTTTTTTCTAAAACCTCTTTTTTTAGAAATAATTTTTTATATTCATAATTTTTGGAAATAAACATAAGGGTGTCTTTGGCTTTTGCCAAAATACGAAACCTTCCGTTAGTATCGGTAATTGTAATTTTTTTAGTAACTAAATTAACTATCTCTATGCCTTGAAGAGGGAGATCTTCACATAAAACTGTACCTTGCATCAGCTTTTCGGTTTGTGAAAATCCAAATTGTAACATAAAAAACAGGAAAAAAAAAGGTAATTTTATTTTCATTACTATGTATAAGTTACTTGTAAAAGTATCTTAATCATTGCTAAAAAAATGAAAAGATGTCTATAAAGTTTTGTTAATACTCCTACGGATACTTGTATTGTCTAATTGAATTGTTATTTTTGTTTTTGGTTAAAATAATTCTATTTCTTGATTCTTAAAATGTATATTTGGTCAAAATTAATCATGATTATTTTATAATCTAAACAATACTAATTTCTCAACAGTTTATAATTTAAATAAAATATAATTTAAATAAAATGCTTTTAAAAACAATACCGATGAAATCCATTAATAATAAAACTGCTCTTACTTTTTTACTTTTATTATTTTCGAGTGGAATAGCCATAGCACAAGAAATTATCAAGGAAAGTACCATTGATACCATTAAAAAAACTACTTCTAGTCAAAAGCAAAAAATAGATGGCATCATCGCAAAAGTAGGGGATTATCTTATATTGGATTCGGATATTGATAAATCATACCTTGAGATTACAAGTCAAGGCGGTTCTATAAAAGATGTTACAAGATGTCAAATATTAGGAAAAATAATGGAAGACAAATTGTACGCGCATCAAGCCGTTCAGGATAGTGTTAAAGTTACCGATTCAGAAGTGAAATCGATGATGGAGGAGAGACTGAATTATATGGTAGAACAAATCGGTTCTATGGATAAAGTGGTTAAGTATTATAAGAAAAGCTCTGAGGAAGAGTTTAGAACTTACTTTTTTGATGTTTTAAAAGAGCAAAAACTAACCTCAGAAATGCAAAAAAAAATCATAGATGGTGTAGAAATTACGCCAGAAGAAGTCCGTGATTTTTTCAAAAAAATTCCTACTGCCGATTTACCTGTTTTTGGTGCCGAAATGGAAGTAGCACAAATTATTGTGACGCCAAAAGTTTCCGAAGCAGAAAAACAAAAGGTTATTGATAAGTTGAATGAGTTCAAAAAAGAAGTGCAAGAAGGAGGCTCAAGTTTCGCCACCAAAGCAGTTTTATATTCTCAAGACCCCGGTTCTAGAGCAACGGGTGGTTATTATAAAATGAATAAAAAAACCCAATTTGTAAAAGAATTTAAAGATGTGGCTTTCAGCCTTGCCGAAGGTGAAATTTCAGCCCCTTTTGAGACAGATTTTGGGTACCATATTATTTATGTTGAAAAAATAAAAGGACAAGATGTCGAATTGCGTCATATTTTATTGATACCTGCAGTTACTCCCGAGGATTTACAAGAAGCCAAAGATAAAATCACGCTAATCAGAAAAAGAATTGTTGACAAGGAAATTACTTTTGCTCAAGCCGCAAGAACTATGTCCGACGAAAAAGAAACGAAAGCAAACGGTGGTGCCTTGATTAATCCAAAGACACAAGATACTCGTTTTGAGTTGACCAAAATGGATCCAGCTCTATACAGTCAGGTTTCTAATTTGAAAGACAATGAAATTTCCTTGCCATTATTAGACGATGACCAAGCGGGCAAGAAAAAATATAAGTTAATAACAGTAACGAACAGAATTGAAGCTCATACCGCTGATTATGCCAAAGATTATATCAAAATTAAAGACTTAGCTTTAAAAGAAAAACAAATTAAAGCCATTGGGAAATGGTTCGACGATAAAATTAAAGATACTTATATTAAAGTTAATGGAGAATACAGAGACTGTACCTTTACCAATAATTGGCTAAAAAAATAATTATAAATTAGGAGTTAGGAATTAATTGGTAGCATTTAAAAAAAATTCCTTTATAATTCATAACTCATAATTCATAACTCATAATTCATAACTCATAACTCAGAAAATGTCTGACGTAGCAGCAATCCACAACTTAGTTCAAAAAAGGAACGAATTAAAGGCCGAAATCGCTAAGATTATTGTGGGTCAGGATGCTGTGGTTGATCAAATTTTGCTTTGTATTTTTTCTGGTGGACACGCACTTTTAGTTGGTGTTCCTGGATTGGCCAAAACTTTGATGGTTAACACATTGGCGCAAGCCCTTGGTTTAGATTTTAAAAGAATTCAATTTACACCAGATTTAATGCCTTCTGATATTTTGGGAAGTGAAATATTAGACGAAAATCGCCAATTCAAATTTATTAAGGGACCTATTTTTTCGAATATTATTCTGGCCGATGAAATTAATAGAACGCCTCCAAAAACGCAAGCCGCTTTGCTTGAAGCGATGCAGGAACGTTCAGTAACCATTGCTGGTCAAAATTATAAATTAGCCTTGCCCTATTTTGTTTTAGCAACCCAAAATCCTATTGAACAAGAAGGAACATATCCTCTGCCAGAAGCGCAACTCGACCGATTTATGTTTGCCATCAAGCTCGATTATCCTTCTTTTGAAGAAGAGGTTCAGGTGGTAAAAAGAACAACTACCGATTCGAATTCGACTATAAATCCATTGTTTACAGCTCAAGAAATTATCGATTTTCAACATTTGATTCGCAGGATCCCAGTGGCCGATAATGTGATTGAATACGCTGTAACTTTAGTGAGTAAAACTCGTCCTGATAATCCTTTGTCTAACGAATTTGTGAAAAATTATCTCGATTGGGGCGCTGGTCCAAGAGCTTCACAAAATTTAATTTTGGCTGCCAAAGCCAATGCCGCTTTCAATGGAAAATTCTCTCCTGATATCGAAGATGTGAAAGCAGTCGCAACAGGTATTTTGCGCCACAGAATTATAAAGAATTATAAAGCCGATGCGGAAGGAATTTCAGAAGAAATGATAATTGATAAGTTGATTTAAAATTCAAAAACAAATATTTATAAAGAGTCTTTATTCAAACGGGAGTAAAGGCTCTTTTTTTTGCCCAATGAAATCCCGCTTTGTGAATAATTTGATTAACTCTTAGCGATAGTGCAATTTAACATTCTATTTTTGAATATTTCGTAATGAGAAGCAAGTTAATCTCTTATTTGGTAATAATAATTTTCAGAAAGTTCTCTTTTATTATTTTTTCCATATTCTCATCTTAAATTCTTAAATTTGCAGTAATAACCAAAAATAACCCTATATATTATGGCTTTTGATATTGAAATGATTAAAAAAGTGTACGCAAATATGACTACTCGTGTGGACAAAGCACGCGAATTAGTTGGACGTCCACTAACATTAACTGAGAAAATTTTATACAACCATCTTTGGGAAGGAAATCCGACTCACACTTTCACAAGAGGTGCAGATTATGTAGATTTTGCTCCAGATAGAGTAGCTTGTCAAGATGCAACAGCTCAAATGGCTTTGCTGCAATTTATGCACGCAGGCAAAAAAACGGTCGCCGTTCCTACAACGGTGCACTGTGATCACTTGATTCAAGCTAAAGTTGGTGCAAAAACCGATTTGGCAATAGCCAAAACGCAATCCAGCGAAGTTTTTGATTTTCTTTCTTCTGTTTCTAATAAATATGGAATTGGTTTCTGGAAACCAGGTGCTGGAATTATTCACCAAGTAGTTCTCGAAAATTATGCTTTCCCCGGAGGAATGATGATTGGAACGGATTCACACACCGTAAATGCCGGTGGATTAGGAATGTTAGCTATTGGTGTTGGTGGCGCTGATGCCGTTGATGTTATGTCAGGAATGGCTTGGGAATTGAAATTTCCAAAATTAATTGGCGTTAAATTAACCGGAAAATTATCGGGTTGGGCAGCTCCAAAAGATGTTATCCTTAAAGTAGCCGATATTCTTACTGTAAAAGGGGGAACTGGTGCTATTGTGGAATATTTTGGCGAAGGAGCTTTAAACATGTCTTGTACCGGAAAAGGAACTATTTGTAATATGGGTGCCGAAATTGGTGCCACCACTTCAACATTTGGTTACGATGATTCTATGCGCAGATATTTGGCTTCAACGGGTCGTCAAGATGTGGTTGATGCTGCGGATACTGTAGCAAGTTATTTGACTGGCGATGCCGAAGTTTATGCAAATCCAGAACACTATTTTGATCAATTGATTGAAATTAATCTTTCAGAATTAGAACCTTTTATCAATGGTCCTTTTACTCCAGACCGAGGAACTCCAGTTTCAGAAATGAAAGCGGAAGCCGCCGCAAATGGTTGGCCTCTAAAAGTAGAATGGGGATTAATTGGTTCTTGTACCAATTCATCTTACGAAGATATGGCTCGTGCCGCTTCAATTGTGGAACAAGCTGTGGCTCATGGGATTACTCCAAAAGCAGAATTCGGAATCAATCCAGGCTCGGAGCAAGTGCGTTACACGATCGAAAGAGATGGAATCATTGCCACTTTTGAAAAAATGGGAACCAAAGTTTTCACCAATGCTTGTGGACCGTGTATCGGTCAATGGGACAGAGAAGGCGCTGATAAAGGAGAGAAAAACACCATAATTCATTCATTCAACAGAAACTTTTCTAAAAGAGCGGACGGAAATCCAAATACACATGCTTTCGTAGCTTCGCCAGAAATGGTTGCAGCCATTGCTATTGCTGGTGATTTATCTTTCAATCCTTTGACTGACACTTTATTAAATGATAAGGGAGAAGCAATTAAATTTAATCCTCCAACAGGTGATGAACTGCCAAGCAAAGGTTTTGCAGTGGAAGATGCAGGCTTTCAAGCTCCAGCTGAAGATGGTTCAGGGGTGCAAATTTTGGTAAGTGAAACTTCGGACAGATTGCAATTATTAGCACCTTTCGAAGCTTGGGATGGAAAAAATATTATGGGAGCTAAATTATTAATCAAAGCTTTTGGCAAATGTACTACTGACCATATTTCTATGGCTGGACCTTGGTTGCGTTTCCGCGGACATTTGGATAATATTTCCAATAATATGTTGATTGGAGCAGTGAATGCTTTTAACCAAAAATCTAATTCTGTTAAAAATCAATTGACTGGTGAATACGATACTGTTCCTGCTGTGGCACGTGCTTATAAAGCGTCTGGAATTGCTTCAGTTGTTGTGGGCGATCACAATTACGGTGAAGGTTCTTCTCGTGAACACGCTGCAATGGAACCTCGTTTCCTGGGTGTAAAAGCAGTTTTGGTAAAATCATTTGCTCGTATTCATGAAACCAACTTGAAAAAACAAGGAATGTTGGGATTGACTTTTGCTGATGAATTGGATTATGAAAAAATCCAAGAAGATGACACGATTAACTTCGTAGATTTAGTTGATTTTGCTCCCAGAAAACCATTAACATTAGAATTCGTTCACGCAGATGGTTCTAAAGATATGATTTTGGCAAACCATACATACAACGAAGGACAAATTGGTTGGTTCGTTGCCGGTTCTGCATTAAACTTGATTGCGGCAGCTGGAAATGTTTAATTAGTAGACCTTATATTTTAAAATGCTCTGTGAAAATAGAGCATTTTTTTTGTTTTTAAAGTTGTTAAATTGTAGATAAAGAGTTGTTAAAAATTGTTGTATTAGTATTTATAGCTTAAATTTGATAGTTCAAACACTTTTTTCGTGTGTTTATACGTTAAAGTTAGATAATTATTCAATTTTGCTAGTATTTTTAATTATCTTGTGATGTCAAATATTTAAAGATATTCCTTGAAAGAAGTTGTAATTTAAATCGAGTCTATGAAGTATTATAAGTGTATATTTTTGATTGTCTTTCTTAGTAGTATGAGTATATTTTCGCAGGAAAAGTACAAGCAACATACGGTTTCAAAAGGTGAAACTATCAGCGAAATTGCACAGCAATATAATATAAGTCCTAAAGCAATTCTTGAGTTAAATCCCAAAGCTAAAAAAGGAATAAAATACCACACGGTTTTATTAATTCCAACCAAAACAAAAAAACATACTACAGTTTCAACTCCTGATATTGCAATTCCATATCCTGAAAAAACACATGAAGTGCTTCCCAAAGAAACCCTTTACGGCATTGCAAAACAACACCATATAACTATTGAAGATTTGTACAAAAGTAATGCAGACTTGGAAAAAGAGGGATTGAAAATGGGTCAAATTATTAAGCTTCCTCAAACTGCTACAGAAGATCTTGCAGTGGCGAAAGAAACTGAAAGAGCAATTGAAGTTAAAAAGCCAAACGTTTCCCAAAAAAATATTCCAAAAGAAGAAGTAGTGGTTGCTGCTATAGTGGAGGAAAAAATGGAAATTCCCACCGAAGGAATGGAATACCAAGTCTTGCCGAAAGAATCTTTATATTCTATAGCAAAACAACATGGAATTACACTTTCCGAACTGAAAAAAGCCAATTCCCAATTGAGAAATAAACCATTGAAAGTGGGGCAAACAATTACGATTCCGGTAAAAGCAAATGCCAATTCGAGTTTGATTGCCGAAAAAATAACAGAAAAAAAAGAAGTTAAGACTGAAAAAGAACTGGCAATTGCGCCACAAGTTAATAACGAGGTCAAAAATCCAGAAACTGAAATTACACACGAAGTTTTAGCAAAAGAAACCAAATTCGGCATTGCAAAACAATACGGTCTCACGATTGCCGAATTAGAAAGACAAAATCCGAATATTTCAAAAACATTATTGGTTGGATCTGTACTTAAAATTAGCGGCTCGAAATTGATTGAGAAAAAGATTGCGATCGAAAATGGAATTGCACTTGATGCCGCGTTTGTGAAAGATAAATTTGAAAACAAAGATTTAAATACAGTGCGTGATGCTGGTTTTGTAGATCAACTGATTTCTAAGGCCTCTGAAAATATTGGGACGCCTTATCGCTCTGGTGGCACATCAACGGCCGGATTTGATTGTTCCGGATTGATGTGTTATACTTTTAGCAGTTATGATATTAAGTTGCCAAGATCGTCTATAGAAATGTCCTCGTATGGTTCGAAAATTGATGCCCAAAGTGCCCAAAAAGGGGATTTAATTTTCTTTAAAACCAATGGACGACGCCAAATTAATCACGTGGGAATGGTCATTGAGGTTTCCGATGGCGAAATTAAATTCATTCATTCATCAAATCACGGTGGCGTGATGATATCTTCTACAAAAGAATCTTACTACGAAAAGAATTTTGCTCAGGTAAACAGAGTATTGCAAACGCAGTTGTAAATCAAGTGTTCCAATGTGGCAATTTTTTTAATATAATTATTTAAAAGGTGGTGGATTCAAGTAATAAATGCAACTTTAGGCTGATTGTATAAATTTTTGTTCAAATATTTCATTCGGACTTTTATATCCAAATCTTTTCCTG
>JAAFGY010000009.1 GCA_010365135.1 Flavobacterium sp. | reverse complement strand
AATAAAATAGTTATCTTTAAATATTAACTATTAATCAATTATTATGAAAACCACATATCATTATGCCACCGTTTTAGAAGCTCTGAAAGAATTAAATAAAAAAGGTTTTCTGGTCGATTTTAATCTTCAAGATGAAAACATTAAAAAAAATCCACATAATTATGAAATACAACACGTCTTCCGGTACGAAGGTAACTCTGACCCCGGAGATGAAGCAGTGGTATATGGTATAATTTCAACTTCTGGCGAGAAAGGAGTTTATGTGGCTGGATTTTCGGCCAATTCTGAAAGTGAAGCGGCAACTGTTTTAGCCAAATTATGCATCGAAGGAAATGATCAACAATGTAACATGTAGACATTATTTCACCCTTTAAATTAATATTAAAATCGAAAAATCTCAAATAGATTAAATCCTAAACTTGATGATGCTTTCCGAAATAATAATAGCGAGAATCCAAAAAGAAGGTCCAATATCCTTTCGGAGTTTTATGGAAATGGCATTATATTATCCTGAATTGGGTTATTATAATTCTATTCAAAACAAAATTGGAGCCGATGGAGATTTTTATACAAGTACCAATATTTCGGCAGATTTTGGTGTTATGATAGGCCGCCAAATTGAGGAAATGTGGCAAATTTTAGAAAACAAACCCTTCAAAATTGTCGAATACGGCGCTGGAACTGGTTTGTTGTGTCATGATATTTTAGATTATTTAAAAAACAATAATCCTTTGTATGAAAACTTACACTATTGTATTATCGAAAAAAGTGCCCGTATGCAGGAAATCCAAAAGACGCATTTACTCGAAAAGGTAAGTTGGTATTCAAACATTCAAGAGATTCCCGAAATTGACGGCTGTGTCTTGTCCAATGAATTGATAGATAATTTTTCGGTTCATCAAGTAATCATGGAAGATCAATTAATGGAAGTTTTTGTTGATTATAAAAATGCTTTTGTCGAAGTCTTGAAACCTGCAAACGAAGAACTCACTCATTATTTTGAATCATTAAATGTTCATTTGCCAAGAGGATTTCGAACAGAGGTAAATTTAGAAGCACTATCTTGGATAAAAGAGGTTTCTTATGCATTGCGTAAAGGCTACGTAATTTCGATAGATTATGGTTCGACATCTTCTGAATTATATAAAAATCACAGGAGTTGCGGCACGCTTTTATGTTATCATAAACATCAAAAAAACGACAATCCCTACCAATATATCGGGGAGCAAGACATTACTTCTCATGTTAATTTTTCAGCACTACGTCATTGGGGTTTAAAATCGGGCTTGGAATGCTGTGGATTTGTGGATCAAGCCAGTTTTTTATTGGGACTTGGAATCAAAGAATACCAAGATAATGTTTTGAAAAATAATCCGAGTAATTTGCAAGTGGCAATGCAGCAATCAATCCTGAATTATAAATTATTGGTGGATATGGGAATGAAATTTAAAGTATTAATTCAGCAAAAGGGCATACTAAAAAAAACCTTTCAGGATTAAAATTTTCGAATATTTTAGAAAATGACAAAGTTCGAAAACAGTAAAAATCTGTTGCTTATTGCAAATTATAAAAACAATAAGGTTCAAACACACCAAGGTTTACACAATAGAAGTCATCTATTTCGATAATTTAATTTTGAAATATGTTGAAATTTTATAATATGTATCCTCAATTGTATAACTCGAACGCAAATTCTCCCATTATCTTTATAATTAATCAAATAAAGTAGTAAAGTAATGGAAAAGCGAATATATCACTATGCAACCGTTTCAAAAGCATTGGAAGAATTGAAAGAAAAAGGTTTTACAGTAGATTTCAACATTCAGGAAAATAGAATCATCAACAGTCCTGACGATTTTGAAATTGTACATATATACCGTTACGAAGGAGAAACTGATCCGGGAGATGAAGCTACGGTTTTTGGTATTAAATCAAGCACTGGAGAAAAGGGAGTTTTTGTAGCTGGTTTGGCTGCTTTTGCTGATAAAACTGCAGCAATGGTGCTTAATGAATTAAGTATAAAAGGACATCGAGGCGACACTCAATCTAATTGATTTAGAATGGAACGTTTACGGTCAAAACTCGAAAAAATTGGGAGAGATCCCAAAATTACGGCCACTGCTGTAGGATTACGGTATGCTATTAATTGCAATACAGGTTATTTTCGCAAAAAGAAAAACGATTCTTTCATTTTTCTGGATCATAGCAAAAAAATTGTTCGAGACAAACAAATCCTTGAAAGAATTAACAAATTAGTTATACCTCCCGCCTGGGAAATGGTATGGATATCGCCTTATGAAAACGGACATCTTCAGGCTACGGGCATTGATGGTAAAGGAAGAAAGCAATACCGCTATCATACTCAGTGGAATAAAATAAGAAATCAGTCTAAGTTTTATAAACTTCTAAGTTTTGCGAATGCTTTACCTGCAATACGTAAACAAGTGGATAAAGATTTGAACAGAAATGGACTTCCCTACGAAAAAGTGGTGGCTCTAGTAATTAAATTGATTGAATTGACCCATATTCGCATTGGAAATGATGCCTACAAAAAATTATATGGTTCCTTTGGTATAACGACATTACAAGACAAGCATGTTAGTTTTGAAAGTTCCAAAATTTTCTTTGATTTCATAGGAAAAAAAGGAATTAAACATAAATTGAGTTTAGAAAGTAGAAGGTTGGCTAACTTGGTAAAAAAATGCAAAGATATTCCTGGGCAGGATTTATTTCAATATTATGACAATGATGGAAATCATCATACCATTGGTTCTACTGATGTTAATAATTATCTTAAAGGAATTGCACAAGAAGATTTTACGGCAAAAGATTTCCGTGCTTGGGCTGGAACAGTACATGCGCTCATTGCCTTTCAAAATCTGACTGCTGCTGCAAATCCAACGGATTCTAAACGAAAAATTATCGAAGTCCTAGATGAAGTGGCTTCCAAGTTAGGAAATACTCGTACCGTTTGCAAAAAATATTATGTTCATCCTACAGTAATTGCTGCTTTTGAGAAAGGATCTTTATGGAAATACCAACCCAATCCAAAAAATTTAGAGTTGCGACCTGAAGAAAGCGCCTTAATAGAATTGTTGCAAAATGAAACTATAGCAGAAGTTTTTTGTTAATAAAAGGCATTATAAAAAAATTCTTTTTTCGAGAAATAATTGTGGAAAAGTTTTATTTAAATATCATTTTTAAAAATCCTAAAAATCAACAAAAATCATATATTTGTGCACCAATAAAAATCTATGGAACAATTTGTAGTATCGGCTCGTAAATATCGTCCGCAAACATTTAATGATGTTGTGGGACAAAAAGCCATTACCAGCACTTTGTTGCACGCCATAGAAAGCAATCACCTGGCTTCTGCCCTATTATTTACTGGTCCTCGTGGTGTGGGGAAAACAACTTGTGCCCGAATTCTTGCCCGAAAAATTAATCAACCTGGTTACGACGATCCGAATGAAGATTTTGCTTTCAATGTTTTCGAATTGGATGCTGCTTCCAACAATTCGGTAGATGATATTCGGAATTTGATTGACCAAGTTAGGATTCCACCACAAACTGGAAAATACAAGGTTTATATTATTGACGAGGTTCATATGTTGTCTTCAGCAGCTTTTAATGCGTTTTTGAAAACATTGGAAGAACCGCCAAAACACGCCATTTTTATATTGGCCACGACCGAAAAACACAAAATTATTCCAACGATACTTTCTCGGTGCCAGATTTTTGATTTCAAAAGAATTACCGTGAAAGATGCCAAAGAACATCTTGCAGAAGTGGCTTTTAGCCAAGGTGTAACTTGCGAAGACGATGCTTTACATATTATTGCTCAAAAAGCAGATGGTGCGATGCGTGATGCTTTGTCCATTTTTGACCGAGTGGTTTCCTATTGTGGCAATAATCTAACGCGTCAAGCCGTTACCGAAAACTTAAATGTGCTGGATTATGAAACCTATATCACAGTAACAGATTTGATTTTGGAAAATAAAATACCGGAATTGTTACTTGCTTTCAACGATATTCTTGCCAAAGGATTTGATGCACATCATTTTGTATCCGGTTTAGCTACCCATTTCAGAGATTTATTGGTATCAAAAACACCTTCGACTTTGTCCTTGTTGGAAGTTGGAGAACAAGCGCAAAAATTATACGCCATCCAATGTCAAAAAGCGCCGCAAGACTTCTTGTTGAAAGGAATCGAAATTGCCAATGACTGCGATTTGAAATACAAAGTCAGTCAAAATCAGCGATTACTTGTTGAACTTTGCTTGATGCAACTAGCCTCCATCACCTTTGATGGAGAAAAAAAAAAGCTGAACAATTTATAATTCCATCCACTTATTTTAGGAGAACTGAGTATTCGATAGTTGAAGCTAAACAGATAACAGAAAGCAGAAGGCAGAAGGCAGATAGCAGTTTGCAGTCGGCAGAAGTTGCAGAACCAAAAGTTGAAATCAGCAATTTTGATGTAATTGTTCCAATTGAAATCGAAAATCCTAAACCGCAAGCCATAAATCTTTCCAAAGAGCCAAAATTTTCTGCCTTATCACTTTCGAGTATTCGAGCTAAAAAAGAATTACTAGAAAGCACAAAAGGAATTCTCAAAGAAGAAATCCATCTTCCCACCGAAGCTTTCAACGAAACCGATATGTTGCTGCAATGGAGCAAATATGCCCAACGATTGGGCGATAAAGGACACAAAATAATGGAATCTCTTTTGTTGATTGGTGACCCAAAATTGCAAGGTACTACCATCCTTCACGAATTGCCCAATGACGGTTCGAAAATTGAATTTGAAACCGCAAAGTTTGAACTTTTGGGATATTTAAGAGGTAAACTTCACAATCATGATATCACTATTGAAGTGGTGGTGAATGAAAAAGTAGAAAATAAATTTGCCTTTACACCATTAGATAAATACAATAGATTGAACGAAATAAATCCTAATTTAGAGTTGTTGAAAAAGACTTTTGATTTGGATATTTAATCTTTTGGATCTATTCTAACTTTGTTTAAGTTAAAAAAATTTACCACAGATTCGCCAATTAAAAATAAAATCTCGATCTGCAGTTTTTTACTTCTTCCCTATTTCAATTATCTCTAAATCTTTTATTTTGTCACCATCGATTACAAAACGCAACATTGTCCTCACTTGATGAAAACCGCTTTTTCCTGCAGCGCCAGGATTCATATGCAAAAGATTATTTTTTTTGTCAAATATCACTTTTAGAATATGCGAATGTCCACAAATAAATAATTTTGGCGGATTTGCTGTTATTTCAGCTTTAATATTTGGATTGTATTTTCCGGGATAGCCGCCAATATGAGTCATCCAAACATCGACACCTTCACACATAAATCGGTTGTGCAACGGGAATTCCATTCGGGCTTTATCGCCGTCAATATTGCCATAAACACTGCGCAAGGGTTTACTTTTTTTTATTGCATCAGTCACAATCAAATCGCCAATATCGCCAGCGTGCCAAACTTCGTCAGCTTGTGTTACATATTTTAGGATTATATCGTCAATATGACTGTGCGTATCGGAAAGTAGCAGAATTTTTTTCATTTTTGTCTTTGCGAAAAACGAAACAATTTCGTTCTCATTTTCTATCAAGCCGCAAAGTTATAATTTCAGATGGAAGATTAACTACTTTAATTTCAGTTTTGGAAAAATTATAAACGTGTAATCAATATAAATCTTTGTAAATTTGCCCTTCAAATGTTTAATCTGGTTTCTTTCAGAATCTGAAATCTAAAATCTGCAATCTACAATCTAACTTTGAGATATTTTATAAAACTGGCGTACAACGGAACCCATTATCACGGATGGCAATCACAGCCGAACGCTTCTTCCGTGCAGGAAACATTGAACAAAGCAGTATCGGTGATATTAAATTCCGATATTAATGTTTTGGGAGCAGGACGCACTGATACTGGAGTTCACGCCAAAGAAATGTTTGCCCATTTTGATTTTGAAACTCCTTTTGATAGTCAAAATCTAATTCATAAACTCAATTCCTATTTGCCAAAAGACATTGTAATTTATGCTATTATTCCTGTTCACAATGAAGCTCACGCTCGCTTTGACGCGACCAAAAGAACGTATGAATATCATCTCAATACTTTTAAGGATGCATTTTTGCAAGACGAAAGTTGGTACTTCCATCAAAAATTAGACATTGATTTAATGAACGAAGCCGCAAAATTATTGTTTAATTATACTGATTTTCAATGTTTTTCTAAAGTGAATACTGATGTCAATACGTTCGATTGTACTATTTTTAAAGCCCATTGGACTCGAGGTACAGCCGAACAGGCAGACAAGCACGAAAATGACAAATTGATCTTTACAATTTCTGCCAATCGTTTTTTGAGAAATATGGTTCGCGCTATTGTGGGAACTTTAGTTTATGTAGGTTTGCACAAAATTACTTTGGATGATTTCAAGGAAATTATTGAAAGTAAAAACCGTGATAAAGCTGGTTTTTCAGTTCCCGCCCACGGATTGTATTTGACAAAAATTGATTATGAATATTTATAAAAGGTGGCAGATTTCAGTTTGCAGATTTCAAGTTGAAATAGTTAATTAAATTGAAAATTTTATAAAAAGAATAAAAATTAATACGTTAAAAAAAATAAATTAGTTTATAAAACAGCGAAGGTTTTTTGATTATAAATTTAGAATTCTGCTTCTGGAATCTAAAATCTGAAATCTGCCATCTAAAATTATGAAAGCAAAAGCATTCGACACCAGATTATTCAAAAGAATATTACAATATACCAAGCCTTACCAATTGCGCTTTAACGGCGTGGTTATTTTTGCTATTTCCCTATCTATTTTTGCGGCTTTGCGGCCGTATTTATTGAAACAAACTGTTGATGGATATATTAAAACTCACGACCAATTTGGGCTACTTCTTTACGTAAGCCTAATGGGTTTTGTGCTTTTATTAGAAGTTTTTTCGCAATTTTTCTTCGTGTATTGGGCAAACTGGCTCGGACAAGATATTGTAAAAGACATTCGAACCAAAATGTTCAAGCATATTCTAAGTTTCAAAATGAAATATTTCGATAATGTTCCTGTGGGTCAACTCGTAACCCGCTCCGTGTCGGATATTGAAGCCATTGCACGAATTTTTAGTCAAGGATTATTTATGATTATAAGTGATCTAATGAAAATGTTTGTCGTTCTTATTTTTATGTTTTATATGAACTGGAAACTCACTTGGATTGTGATTGTGGCAATGCCAATATTAGTTTTTATCACCCGAATATTCCAAAGAAAAATGCAAGTGGCTTTTGAAGAAGTGCGGGCACAAATTGCCAATTTGAATTCCTTTGTGCAAGAACGAGTTACAGGAATGAAGATTGTACAATTATTTCATCGGGAAGATATTGAATTCGAAAAGTTCAAATCCATCAACGACAAACACAAAAAAGCCTGGATAAAAACAATTTTGTACAACTCCATCTTCTTCCCTATTGCCGATATAATTTCTTCATTAACCCTAGGTTTTGTGGTGCTTTACGGCGGATTTAAGATCATCAATGGCGACAATTTTACCACTTTTGGAGATTTATTTTCCTATACAATGTTCATCGGAATGTTATTCAATCCCTTGCGTCAAATTGCAGATAAATTCAACGAAATGCAACTGGGAATGATCGCAGCGAATCGCGTTTTTGATATTCTCGATACTCAAGACCAAATTCAAGATACAGGAACTATTGAAGCGCCAATTTTCAGAGGAAACATACAATTTAAAGACGTACATTTTAGCTACATCGATCAGGAATTTGTTATAAAAGGCATTGACTTGGATGTAAAAGCTGGCAAAACGATTGCCATTGTTGGCGCAACTGGAGCTGGAAAATCGACCATTATCAATTTATTAAATCGTTTTTACGAAATCAACAGTGGCACGATTTGTATTGATGGACATAATATCGAAAATTATACTTTGAGTTCGCTACGCAAGCAAATTGCAGTGGTTTTGCAAGACGTTTTCCTTTTTGCCGACACTATTTTCAATAATATTACCCTAAATAATCCGGATATTTCTCGGGATCAAGTTTTGGCTGCAGCCAAAAAAATTGGCGTTCATAAATTCATTATGAGTTTGCCTGATAATTACGATTTTGATGTGAAAGAACGCGGCGTTATGCTCTCTTCCGGACAACGCCAATTGATTGCTTTTCTGCGGGCTTATGTCAGCAATCCGAGCATTTTAATTCTGGACGAAGCGACTTCATCGATCGATACTTATTCTGAGGAATTGATTCAAAAAGCTACCGAAACCATTACCAAAGGCAGAACTTCCATAGTTATTGCGCACCGTCTAGCAACCATTCTCAAAGCCGACAAAATTGTGGTAATGGACAAAGGCTTGATTGTAGAGCAAGGAACACATCAGGAATTGTTAGAAAAATCAGGCGGATATTACAGAAACCTTTATGATTCGCAGTTCGTTACTGAGAATTAATTTAATTTTCAGAAGCTTTCTCCCGCTATTCACTCCACCATTTTTTCAATAAATCACTTTTTCTAAGATAAAAAAGGAGTTTCCTTTGGTCGCTCTTTTTCATCAAGAAAAAAATGTGATTTATTCTCAAAATGCTTCCGTTTCTATCGGAATTAAAACCCATTGGACAGCAAAATCCATTAGATTTTTAATTAACCGTTGCCGTTTTTAGAAATAAACATATAAACTTTCTAAACACAAGAAATTTTTTAAAATAAATCCTTAATTTTGCCAACTGAAATTAATTTTGATAACACATACAAAAATGACACGAGCTTTTGCGACTGCATTTTTACCAAAATAAAATAAAAAAGAAAAAATGACACGAGCTTTTGCGACTGCATTTTTACCAAAATAAAATAAACACGAAAAAATGACACGAGCTTTTGCGACTGCATTTTTACCAAAATAAAATAAAAAAGAAAAAATGAAATACGATATTATAGTTTTAGGAAGTGGTCCAGGCGGTTATGTTACTGCCATTAGAGCATCACAATTGGGCTTTAAAGTTGCCGTAATCGAAAAAGAAAATCTAGGTGGAGTTTGTCTAAATTGGGGTTGTATCCCTACTAAAGCGCTTTTGAAATCAGCTCAGATTTTTGATTACTTAAAACATGCTTCCGATTATGGTTTGACCGTTTCCGCTTTTGATAAAGACTTCCCTGCCGTGGTTCAACGAAGCCGTTCAGTTGCTGACGGAATGAGCAAAGGCGTTCAATTCCTAATGAAAAAAAATAAAATCGATGTAATTGATGGTATTGGCAAACTAAAACCAGGCAAAAAAATCGATGTTACTGATAAAGATAAAAAAGTAACTGAATATTCTGCTGACCACATTATTATTGCAACTGGAGCACGTTCTCGCGAATTGCCAAACCTGCCTCAAGACGGTGTAAAAGTAATTGGATACCGACAAGCAATGACTTTGGCAACACAACCAAAATCTATGATTGTTGTAGGATCTGGAGCCATTGGAGTAGAATTTGCACATTTCTACAATTCAATGGGAACCGACGTTACTATTGTGGAATTCTTGCCAAATGTTGTTCCTGTAGAAGACGAAGACATTTCAAAACAAATGGAACGCTCGATGAAGAAAGCGGGCATTAAAATTATGACCAACTCTTCAGTCGAGAAAATTGATATTTCAGGTTCAGGAGTTAAAGCGTTTGTAAAAACAGCAAAAGGAGAAGAAATTCTGGAAGCTGACATTTTACTTTCGGCAGTGGGAATTAAGACAAATATCGAAAATATTGGATTAGAAGAAGTAGGAATAGCTACTGACAGAGATAAAATTTTGGTCAATGATTTCTACCAAACAAATGTTCCTGGTTATTATGCCATTGGTGATGTAGTTCCTGGTCCAGCTTTGGCACACGTTGCTTCAGCCGAAGGAATCACTTGTGTAGAAAAAATTGCAGGATTGCACGTAGACCCTATTGATTACGGAAATATTCCAGGTTGTACGTATGCTACACCAGAAATTGCTTCTGTAGGTATGACTGAAAAACAAGCAAAAGAAAAAGGCTACGATTTGAAAATTGGAAAATTTCCATTCTCAGCCTCAGGAAAGGCAAAAGCGGCTGGAACTCCAGATGGCTTTGTCAAAGTAATTTTTGATGCCAAATACGGCGAATGGTTGGGTTGTCATATGATTGGCGCCGGCGTTACCGATATGATTGCCGAAGCAGTTGTAGCCAGAAAACTAGAAACTACGGGTCACGAAATCCTAAAATCCATTCACCCGCATCCTACGATGAGCGAAGCTGTAATGGAAGCCGTTGCTGATGCTTATGGTGAAGTAATTCACCTGTAAATTTCAGATTTTAGATAAGAGATTTTAGATTTAGATAGAAATCCGTTTTGTGAAAGCAGAACGGATTTTTTTTGATCTCAAATTTATTTGCACTTTTCTAAAGTTATTCTGGCTAGAATTATATTTATTTTAAAATCCTGATTTAAAATTATTCTTTATATTTGTGGGTTAGAGGTTTAAATACTTTAAGTTAAAAAAATAAACTATGCAAAACATTCCTATGGTTGACTTGCGTGATTTCCTTTCGGATGACCCGAAACGTAAACAAAAATTTGTAAATGAAATCGGAAGTGCTTTTGAAGAAATTGGATTCGTTGCCTTAAAAGGGCATTTTTTAGGCGAACAATTAGTCGAAGAATTGTATGGCGAAATAAGAAACTTTTTCGCTTTGCCAATAGAAACCAAACACAGCTATGAAATTCCCGGAATTGGAGGACAAAGAGGCTATGTTTCTTTTGGAAAAGAACACGCCAAAGGCCGAAAAGAAGGCGATTTGAAAGAATTTTGGCACTTTGGCCAATACGTAGAAAAAGACTCAAAATACGCTTCGGAATATCCCGATAATGTGGAAGTGAAAGAATTACCTCGTTTCAATGTCGTGGGAAAAGAAGCTTACCAAATGCTTGAAAAAACAGGCGTTTATGTTTTGAGAGCTTTGGCTTTGCACTTGGGTTTGGACGAATTATATTTTGATAAATTTGTCAAAGAAGGGAACTCCATTTTGCGCCCCATTCATTATCCTCCCATTACTTCTGAACCTGAAAATGCCATTCGTGCTGCAGCTCACGGCGATATCAATTTGATTACCCTTTTGATGGGCGCACAAGGTCGTGGTTTGCAAGTTCAAAATCACGATGGGGAATGGATTGACGCCATTGCTCAACCAGACGAATTAGTGATAAATGTGGGCGATATGTTGTCGCGTCACACCAACAATAAATTGAAATCAACCATACATCAAGTGGTGAATCCGCCGAGGGAATTATGGGGAACTTCAAGGTATTCGGTTCCGTTTTTTATGCATCCGGTGAGCGATATGAAATTAGATTGTTTGGAGAATTGCATCGATGCCCAAAACCCTAAGAAATTCGACGACATCACGGCTGGAGAATATTTGTATGAAAGATTGGTGGATTTGGGTTTAATAAAAAAATAAAAACTCGAATAATTTTTACCTCAGATTCGCAGATTTTTATTTAATAATCTGCGAATCAGCGGTTATTACAGTTAATTCTTCAACTGCCAATTGCACAAATTTTTGCAAATTAATTAGTACAATTGGTAGAATTTGTTCTTATATTTATAGAAGGTTAATTTTGATAAAAAAATCTGCGAATCTGCGGTTTTAAACTTTTATCCGCATCCAAAAAAACATAAACAATGGACTTACAAGAACAATTAAAAAATCTATTTCCAGATCATATCGAATCGGAACCTGAAGAAATTCAGGAAGAAGAGCACGTGCTTTTTGTTCAAAAAGAACCGATGATTTGCAAATTCGAAAAGCGAAAAGGAAAAGCCACCACTATAATTGAAGGTTACGAAGGAACAGATGAAGATTTTAAAATCTTAGCCAAAGAAATTAAAAAAAACCTTAGTGTTGGCGGTACTTTCAAAGACAATTCCATAATCATTCAAGGCGATTATCGGGATAAAATTATGCAAATCCTTAAAGAAAAAGGATTCAAAGTAAAACGTGTTGGTGGATAGAAATAGAGTGTTCAGTATTCAGCTTTTAGTGTTCAGTTAAACCATATTAAACTTTTAAACCTTATACAATTTAAACAAAAATTTCAATGATAAAATCATCAGAATTAATACTCAATCCAGACGGAAGTGTGTACCATTTGAACTTACAACCTGAACATATTGCCCACGACATCATTTTTGTAGGCGACCAAAATCGTGTCGAAAAAATCACGCAATTTTTTGACAGCATCGAATTTTCGACTCAAAAAAGAGAATTCAAAACTCAAACCGGACTTTTCAAAGGCAAAAGAATTACGGTAATGTCCACCGGAATCGGCCCTGATAATATTGACATCGTGATGAACGAATTAGACGCTTTGGTCAATATTGATTTAAAAACCAGAACGCCAAAAGAAAATCTTACTTCACTAAACATCATCCGAATTGGCACTTCAGGTTCTTTGCAAGCCGATATTCCTGTAGATAGTTTTGTGATGGGAAAATTTGGTTTGGGCTTGGACAATATGCTCCGCTCCTACTTGATTGAAGAAATTACGGAAATTGCAATGGAAGACGCTTTCATCAAACACACCAACTGGGATTTAAGAAAAGGACGTCCTTACATCATTCCTTGTTCTGAAAAACTAGAAAAACGTATGGAAAGCGACCGAATTTTCAAAGGAATAACAGGAACTGCTGGCGGATTTTATGGCCCACAAGGAAGAGTTTTGCGTTTGAATATTCAAGACGAAAACTTGAATTCTAAAATGGATAGCTTCAATTATAATGACATCCGAATGACCAATCTCGAAATGGAAACTAGTGCCATTTATGGATTGGGAAAACTCCTTGGACACAACTGTTTATCTCTAAATGCCATTATTGCCAATCGTGCCAACGGTACTTTTAGTGAAGATCCATACAAAGCGGTTGATGAATTGATTGCGTATGCTTTAGGAAAATTGGCGGAGTGAAAAATTGAATTTAATTGTAGCTATTTTTAAGAAAAAAGTTGATTTTTATTGGGATATAATATTAATGTGGATTAGTATGATATTTTGTGACTAAATAATGAGTTAGCATCCATAATAGGATAGGACAAATTAGTTTTCATATAAATGACTGAAATAAACTAACAAAATTCTCAAAAGGGACAAGTGAATAATTTCAAAAATAACGAAAAAAAATCAAAAACATAACAATATAAAACCAATGAGATCTGACGCGAAAGACCCACTTTACTCCCGATATCTTGTTTACCTTACACGACCTTTTCCTGATTTTGATTTTTCATTTATTAAACCCGTTCGACAAAAGGCTGTTGAGTCACTCAATCTAATGGAAGGTGACCGTGTACTTGATGCAGGCTGCGGTCAAGGAGGAAGTTTTCCTTATCTTCAACAATGCGTTGGATTTTCTGGTGAAGTGATTGGACTTGAGATTAGCCCTCGAACGATAATAAACACTCAAAAGCGAATAACAAAAAATAAATGGAATAATGTTAAGGTTATAGAATGTGATGCACGAACCGTAAATTTAACTGGAAAGTTTGACGCACTTTTAATGTTTGCCGCTCCAGACATCTTTGCATCTGAAAAAGCCATATCAAATATTTTTCCTCATTTAAAGGATAATGCTCATATCGCCTTTTTTGGGGCAAAATTTTCTGATAGACCGTTTGGGTGGATATTAAACAGTCTTCTCAAAATTACTTTAAAACTTTCCTTTTCAACAACACCTGGTCTAGAACGTGAACCTTGGAGAGTGATTGGAAAACAACTTAATGACCTAAAAATCATAGAGTATTTTTTTGGATCAATGTTTTTAGCATCTGGAACTTTAAAATCAAAATAGTTGGTAATATTATTTGAAGTCATTAAAAATATGAGGTTTCCGAAAGTTTATTGAAATTAATATCAATAAACTTATTTAGCTTTCAACTTCAAATTTTTCGCATAAAGTTGTCTTCCCAACTCGCCCAAAAAAGGCAATCCAATGGTGTCATATTCATATTTATCATCATTGAAAACACCGTCTTTATTGACCAAAAGAGTCGCTGAAACTATAAACTCAACTTTATTTTCAGTATCAATGATATAAGCACAGTCAATCAAAGTTCCGAAAGCATTTCCTACTTTATTGTAAATTTTAATATTGGCTGGAATATTTTTTTTAGTGTCGCCAAACATTAAGAACTTGCAATACCCGTCATAATATTTCACTGGATCGTAACCTGCATTTTTAGGCAGATTTTGCATCGAAAACAGAATAAATTCCCTGTCTTTTTCAGTCAATTTAAACCGTTCCGATTCTTTGAATGCGTCAGGAAAAACGATTCTTTTCATTGTATTATGAAGTGTTTCTAAAGGATAATAATTTCTATTCGAAAAATCAAAAGAACCCTTTACCAACGAATCATTTTTCATATACCCAATTCCCTTTTTGATGTTTTTTAAATTCAAAGAAATCGAAGGTTTGCTCAAAACGGATGGAATAGTAATGCTTGAACCCTCATTTTTATAAAGTAGTATTGGTTTTGTTGCCAAACTTCTTGGATCGGAACCCGAAACGCGGTGGCATAGTCTAAAAGGTTGCAATCCCTTAGCTTTCATACTTTCGTTCACATAATCGAAACCTAAAAACTCAAGTAAATTAGTACTTGCTTCGTTATCACTCACGGCGAAAACTTTGGAAATTTCTTTAGAGAATTGAAGTTTATCGGGATTTCCCTCGATGGTATATTGTGTGTCTTTTGAAGTGTTTTCAATAGTACTCAACTTTTGTAAAGTCAAAATCGCAATTGGGAATTTGATGGTACTTGCCGGATAAAAATAATTATTAGCATTCAAGTTATAAGTAAAGTCTTTGAAACTCACTTTGTTATTTTTATCTCGAATAACCTGAGTATAAATAATTTGAAGTTCG
Source organism: Flavobacterium sp. (assembly GCA_010365135.1). Lineage (GTDB taxonomy): Bacteria > Bacteroidota > Bacteroidia > Flavobacteriales > Flavobacteriaceae > Flavobacterium. The sequence continues at coordinate 30,088 of JAAFGY010000009.1, read as the reverse complement.
TACGCTTCGGGATTTGACATCACGTTTTTGATCTTCGGATTATCAGAAGCCAAAGTTTCTTGCAGTATATTTTTCTTTGTTGAACATCCAAACTCTAAAAAAACTAGTGCCATTAGTATAAAAACTCGAATACTTTTCATATTTAATTGGTTAAAAATTCCATTCAATTGGAGATCTTCCTTTTTCTTCTAAATATAAATTGGTCTGGCTAAAATGCTTGTTGCCAAACCATTTTCCTTGATTAGCGCTCATTGGCGAAGGATGTCCCGATTCTAAAACGAGGTGTTTTGTTCTGTCAATTTTGGAACCTTTCTTTTGGGCAAAACTTCCCCAAAGCAGGAAAACAATATTCTCTTTTTCATCCGAGATTTTCTGGATTACAGCATCGGTAAAAGTTCCCCATTTCAAGTGTTTGTGGCTGTTTGGAGTATCAATTCGAACAGAAAGTGAAGCATTCAAAAGCAATACTCCTTGTTTTGCCAAACGTTCCAAATTTCCTGAATTGGGAAAGAAAATAGTACCCAAATCGTCATTCATTTCCCTGAAAATATTGCGCAAAGAAGGCGGAATTTTAACACCGTCATTCACCGAAAAACTCAAACCATTCGCTTCGTTGGTGCCGTGATAAGGATCTTGACCAATAATAACCACTTTTAAATTTTCGAAAGTACAATGATCAAAGGCAGAAAAAATCAATTCTTTTGGAGGGAAACAAGTATGGTTTTGATATTCTTCCTCCACAGCTTTCATCAAATCCAAAAAATAAGGTTTCTGGATTTCGTTGGATAAAATAGTTTGCCAAGAAGGATCGAGTTTGGGTTGCATACAAATTGTTTTGGTGTAAAGTTCGCAAAGTTTTAGCAAAGTAAGGAAAGAAAATGGTTTTTGACTTTTTTACTTTGTAACTTTGGACTTTTGACATTAGACTTTTGACTTACAAATGATATCCATTACAGAAAAAACGCTTCAAGACTTACAATTCCCAACCGTTCTCGAAACCATTTCGGCTCTTTGCAATACTGATATTGGCAAGCAAAAAGCACTCGAAATTACGCCTTTCCGAGACAAAGAAACCTTGATGAATGCCTTGATGCAAACCTCGGAATATGTTTCGTCTTTCCAAAATAATAATGCTATTCCCAATCACGGTTTTGATGCGATTACTTATGAAATCAAGTTCTTAGCCATTGAAGATAGCTTTCTGGAAGTGGGAGGTTTCAGGAAAATTGCTACCATTTCGGACACTGCGAATTTTATGCTGAATTATTTCAAAAAATTCGATGATTATTATCCACAATTGAATGCAAAAGCATCTGAAATACAGATTACCAAAGAAATCAGCAGCCTTGTCGACATTGTTGTTGATAAATATGGAGAAATCAAAGACAATGCTTCTCCACAATTACAAGAAATTAGAAGAGAAATGAACTCTGTTCGTGGCAAAGTCAATCAAAGTTTTGGTGTGGCTTTAACGCAATACAATTCGCTAGGTTATTTGGACGATATTAAAGAAAGTTTTGTCCAAAATCGTAGAGTTCTGGCGGTTCTGGCAATGTATCGACGAAAAGTGAAAGGATCTATTTTGGGTAGTTCCAAAACCGGTAGCATTGCTTACATTGAACCAGAATTAACCTTAAAATATTCCCGAGAATTAAGCAATTTAGAATACGAAGAAAAAGAGGAAATTACCCGAATTTTGAAACAATTGTCTAACCAAATTCGACCATTTTTGCCATTGCTTATTCAATATCAAGATTTCTTGAGTGATATTGATGTGGTGGCGGCAAAAGCAAAATATGCCAACAGAATCAATGGAATTTTGCCAACAATTACCGAAGACCGAAGATTGTTTTTTAGAGAGGCCTTCCATCCTATTTTGTATTTGAACAACAAACAAAAAAACGAAATTACGCATCCCCAAACTTTTGAATTGAACCAAGAAAAAAGGATTATCGTCATTTCTGGACCTAATGCTGGAGGTAAAACTATTTCGCTGAAAACCGTTGGATTACTCCAATTAATGTTGCAATCTGGGATGTTGATTCCCGTTCACGAACGCAGCGAAACCTTTTTGTTTGATAGAATTTTAACAGACATTGGAGACAATCAATCTATTGAAAATCATTTGAGTACATACAGTTACCGACTCAAAAATATGAACTACTTTTTGAAGAAGTGCAACAAGAAAACGATGTTCTTAATTGATGAATTTGGTACAGGATCTGACCCCGAATTAGGAGGTGCTTTGGCAGAAATTTTCTTGGAGGAATTTTATCATCGGGAAGCTTTTGGAATTATAACCACGCATTATTCCAACCTAAAAATTCTAGCTAACGAATTGCCTTTTGCCATAAACGCCAATATGTTATTTGACGAAAAAACTTTGGAACCATTATATAAATTGATTTTGGGTCAAGCTGGAAGCTCGTTTACGTTTGAAGTCGCTTTGAAAAATGGAATTCCTTTCAGTTTAATTAATCGAGCAAAAAAGAAAATTGAAGTTGGAAAAGTGCGTTTCGACAAAACCATTGCGACATTGCAAAAAGAACGTTCAAAATTGGAAAAAACTTCTATCAATTTGAAAGAAGAAGAAACTAAAGCACGGGAAGAAAGCAAAAAAATGGAAAATATCAATGTAAAAATCAAGCAAAAACTGGAAAGCTATCAGGAATTGTATGACAGCAATCAGAAAACGATTTACATTGGTCAAAAAATTGAAGTTATTGCCGAAAACTATTTCAACAATAAAAGTAAGAAAGACCTGATTGGAGAATTTCTAAAATTGGTAGAAATCGAAAATTCTAAACGAAAAAAAGCAACTCCAAAAGAAGCAAAAGCAATCGTAGAAAAGAAAAAAGAAGTCATCAAAGAAATTGAAGTTAAAGTAGAGGAAATTAGAGTTGCCAAAAAAGAAAAGAAACTCAAGCCACTAATTGAAAAACCAAAACCTGTTTTAAAAGTTGGAGATCGAGTGCGAATGATGGATGGAAAAGCTGTGGGAAGTATTGACAACATTGAAAAAAACAAAGCCACGGTCAATTATGGGATGTTTACTTCGAAGGTGAGTTTGGATCAATTGGAATTGGTTGAAGCAAGTAAAAAGTAAAAAATATGCTAAACCTACTTCCAAACAAAAAAATAATACTCTTTGACGGCGTTTGCAATTTGTGTGATTCGGCCGTTCAGTTTGTGATTCAACACGACACGAAAGACGTATTTCGATTTGTAGCTTTACAATCAGAATTGGGTCAGGAAATTTTAAAACACATTGGAATAAATTCCAAAAACATTGATAGCATTATTTTGTATGAACCTGGAATTGCTTATTATTACAAATCAAAAGCTGCAGTAGAAATTGCAAAAAATATTGGTGGAATTTGGCATTATGGAACCATTTTTAGGATCATTCCAACAGGAATTAGCAATCAACTTTACGATTATATTGCGAAAAACCGGTATAAATGGTATGGCAAAAAAGAAAGTTGTGTGAGTCCGACAGCGGAATTAAAATCAAAATTTTTGTAACAAAAAACCTCAAAGGTTTGAAAAAAACCTTTGAGGTTTGAAATAGAAAATTTTGAAATTCAAAAATTTATCCTCGAATTAATTTTCTGTATTTTAATCGTTTTGGCGTTAAATCGCCACCCAAACGTTTCTTTTTATTTTCTTCATAATCAGAGAAACCACCTTCGAAATAGTACACTTCGGAGTTGCCTTCGAACGCTAAAATATGCGTACAAATTCTGTCCAGAAACCATCTATCATGGGAAATTACAACAGCACAACCTGCAAAACTTTCTAAACCTTCTTCCAAAGCTCGAAGCGTGTTAATGTCCAAATCATTCGTTGGCTCATCCAATAAAAGTACGTTTCCTTCTTCTTTCAATGTCATTGCTAAGTGTAAACGGTTTCTTTCTCCACCCGAAAGCATCGATACTTTCTTGTTTTGTTCGCCTCCGCCAAAATTAAATCGAGATAAATAAGCCCGAGAATTAACTTGTCGTCCGCCCATCATTATCAATTCCTGACCATCGGCAAAATTTTCCCAAATGGATTTGTTGACATCAATATTAGAATGCGCTTGATCTACATAAGCGATTTTCACCGTGTCGCCAATTAAAAACTCACCTGAATCTGGTTTTTCTTCACCCATAATCATTTTGAAAATAGTTGATTTACCAGCACCATTTGGTCCAATAATTCCAACAATTCCAGCCTGTGGCAAAGTAAAATTTAAGTTATCGTACAATAATTTTTCTCCAAAAGCTTTGGCAACATTTTTGGCTTCAATGACATTGGTTCCCAATCTTGGACCATTTGGAATATAGATTTCTAATTTTTCGTCTAATTGTTTTTGGTCTTCATTCAAAAGTTTATCATAGTTCTGCAAACGCGCTTTTTGCTTGGTTTGACGACCTTTGGCACCTTGACGAACCCAGTCCAACTCCCGTTCCAAATTTTTTCGTCGTTTCGAGGCTACTTTTTCTTCCAATGCCATTCGTCCCGATTTTTGCTCTAACCAAGAAGAATAATTTCCTTTCCAAGGAATGCCTTCTCCTCGATCAAGTTCTAATATCCAGCCCGCAACATTATCCAAAAAGTATCTATCGTGCGTTACGGCAATTACAGTCCCAGCATATTGTGCCAAATGTTGCTCTAACCAAAGCACACTTTCTGCATCCAAGTGATTCGTTGGCTCATCTAAAAGCAAAACATCAGGTTGTTGCAATAACAAGCGACACAAAGCCACTCGACGACGTTCACCACCAGATAAATTCTTGATTGGAGTATCGCCTTCTGGAGTGCGCAATGCATCCATGGCAATCTCTAGTTTGGTATCGATTTCCCAAGCGCCAAGGGCGTCAATTTTGTCCTGCAAAGAAGCTTGGCGAGCCATTAACTTGTCCATTTTATCGGCATCTTCGTAGTTTTCTGGAAGACCAAATAAATCGTTTATATCGTTGTATTCTGCAAGAACAGCCATCGTTTCGGCCACTCCTTCTTGCACAATTTCGATAACAGTTTTTGTTTCGTCTAATTGGGGATCTTGTTCTAAATACCCCACGGTATAACCGGGTTGAAAAACTACATCGCCTTGATAATTTTTATCAACTCCTGCAATAATTTTCAAAAGGGAAGATTTTCCAGAACCGTTAAGTCCCAAAATTCCAATTTTAGCTCCATAAAAGAAACTCAAATAAATATTTTTAAGAACAGGTTTATCTGCTCCTTGATAAGTTTTACTCAATTTTTGCATTGAGAAAATCACTTTTTTATCGTCGGCCATTTTTTTAAATTAAAATTTTTAATAAATATTACACTCTTCCTTTTAATGCACTAAAAACCCAAGCGTTGGCCAAGAATCCTATTCCAACAGCTGCAAATCCCCATCCAGCGACATCATCATATCGAAAAGCGCCTAATCCTATAAGTAAGAGTCCCATGATGATCATTATCAACGTCGCCCATCCTAAAATGGTGTTTTTGTTCATTCCCATAATTATTGTGAATTATATTTTAGAAGTGCAAATATCGTAAATTTTCAATGCTAATTATAAATTTTTAATTAGCATTTCTATATAAGTAGTAATGATACAACAATTAATTCCTGAAACAGAATTTTTACTCTATTAGCCGAAGATTTTCTAAATAGTGTTTACCTTCAAATTTTAAAATATAGAAATCACTTTTTTGCCAGGTTTCGCATAACTCAATCGGTCTAATTTTACCGTTTTATGATAACTGTCAAGACCCGAACACGTAATCGTATGGGCTTTTTCAATATCTATAAAACCATCTTTACTCAGACAATTTTCTGGAAAATAAATTTGGACTATTTCTCCAATTACCATCATCGTATCATTAATTTTAATGTCAATTTTTTCTTTAAATTGGATTCCGAGTTGAATATTACTTTCTTTTACAAATGGCGCTTTAAAATCATTTTTAAAATCTGGTGTTAGACCCGTAACATCAAATTCAGAAATCTCCTCATCATAACGAGCTGAAGTTTGATGGCCTTGCTTAAAAATACCTTCGTTGAGATGGTTCAAAGTGTAAAAACCCGTTTCGAGAATATTACTTAAGGTATTGCGTTCTGGAGGACTTGGCCTGAAAATCATCGCAATTAATGGCGGATTGGCGCCAATATGAAAAATGGAACTAAAAATTGCCAAATTAGTATTGCCCGAATTAGAAGTAGTGCCCACCAATGAAACACTTTTAAAACCACTCAAACTATTGATGAGATGAACTTTTTGTCGCTTTTCCAGATTGTTTATGTCTTGAGAATCCAAGTTTATTTTATTCATTTTCGTTCAGAAATTTTGTTTATACATTTTATAAAAATATTAAACAAAAGTACTAATTAATTTCATATTCTGAATGTAATTTGGAAAATAACTTTGGAGATAAGTAATGATCGGCAATAGAAAGTTATCTTCCTTACATACAGAATTTTGCTTTATTCAGTTTCAAGGTTAATAAAAATGTGGATTTAATTAAAAATGCCTAGCAACATTTCTCGTAATAAATCGGATTGTGACCACGAATTTGCGCCAACACCTTTGCTTTTCACATCCACATTGCGCAACGTAGAAACGATCTGACTTACTTTTCGCATTGGATAATTTTTGAGAGCCAAATCATAATCTTTCAAGAAAAATGGGTTGATTCCTAAAACGGCTGCAACATTTTTGGGATTGCGATCTTTTAAACCGTGGTATTTTAAAAGTTTGATGAAAAATCCAAAAACGGTGCTTGTAGTTACTACCAATGGATTCGCTTTCTGATTATCCGAAAAATATTGTACAATTTGAAAGGCTTTCAATTGGTTTTTGGAACCCAAAGCATTTAACAATTCAAAATTATTGAAGTCTTTGCTAAAGCCAATGTTTTCCTCAATATGTTTGGGCGTAATCGTACTGCCTTTCGGCAAAATGATTTGCAATTTCTCCAATTCATTGTTAATTTTACTCAAATCCGTTCCCAAAAATTCGACCAACATTGCATTCGCTTTGGGTTCAATCGAATAACTTTTTCCAGACAAAACACGCTTGATCCAATCGCCAATTTGATTTTCGTACAACTTTTTGCTTTCGTAAAGAATTCCCAATTTTGCAATTAGTTTCGATAATTTTTTGCGCTTGTCCAATGTTTTGTATTTGTAACAAAAAACCAAAACTGTTGAAGGCATTGGGTTTTCGGCATAGCTTTCAAGTTTGTCGATCGTTTTTGTCAAATCTTGAGCTTCTTTTACGATCACCACCTGGCGTTCCGCCATCATAGGATAACGTTTGGCTGTTGAAACAATATCTTCAATCGAAACATCGCGACCGTACAAAACCGTTTGGTTAAAGCTTTTTTCGTCTTCTGTCAAAACCGTTTGCTCAATATAATCAGATAATTTGTCAATATAATAGGGTTCTTCGCCCATTAAAAAATAAATAGGTTTGATGTTGCCCGCTTTGATGTCACTAACTATTTTTAAAACTACGTCCACAGCGATTTATGATTTAGATTAACTATTTTAGATGGCAGATTTCGGATTTCCAAATCTTTTATTCTCTTGTTTCTATACTCTTTTATCTCTTCGTCTTTCATCTATTATCTTTTTTCTCTATTCAAAAAGGCTTACTTTTGCTTTATGCAGCAACTCAATTTTCCTTCTTATTCTTTCCGTTTCAAAAATAGCGAAAATAAAGTGTCAATTTTCGACGAAATTAGGAAAAGATTTATCATTCTTACGCCCGAAGAATGGGTTCGCCAACACGTAGTTCGGTTTTTATTGGAAGAAAAAAAATATCCGAAATCATTGATAAACGTCGAAAAAGTTTTGAACGTCAACGGATTGCGAAAAAGATACGATATTGTCGTTTTCAATCCCGATGGTTCCATTTTTGTTTTGGTAGAATGCAAAGCTCCAGAAATTAGAACGGCTCAAGCCACTTTCGACCAAATCGCACGCTACAATATGACTTTGAAAGCCCAATATTTAATGGTAACCAATGGTTTGAATCATTACTTTTGCTTGATGGATTTTGAAAATGAGAAATATGAATTTTTGAATGAAATGCCAGATTATGGGAGGACAATTTAGAAAATATAGAATAAACAATTGGATTTATAAAAATTGAAATCGTTTACTTAAAAGAAATTAATGAAAATAGCCGTCGTAATCCTCAATTGGAATGGAAAAAAATTATTGGAACAGTTTTTACCCGCCATTGTAAAATATTCTCCTCAAGCCGACATTTATGTTGCTGATAATGCTTCCACCGATACTTCCATTTCTTTTGTAAAAGCTAACTTTCCAACGATAAAAATTGTCCAAAACGAGCGTAATTTTGGCTTTGCGCAAGGCTATAATGAAGCTTTAAAGCACATAGATTCCCAGATTTATGCCTTAGTAAATTCAGATATTGAAGTAACGGAAAATTGGCTGAAACCTATCGTCGAAACTTTCGAAAAGGAACCTAAAACGGCTATAATTCAACCCAAGATCTTAGATTATAACCGCAAAGAATACTTTGAATATGCTGGCGCTGCTGGGGGGTTTATGGATAAATATGGGTATATGTTTTGTCGTGGGCGCATTTTTGAAACTTTGGAAAAAGACAGCGGACAATACGATGACAACTGTGAAATATTTTGGGCGTCTGGTGCGTGTTTTTTTATACGAAGTTCCATTTATAAGGAACTGAACGGTTTCGATGCTGATTTTTTTGCCCATCAGGAAGAAATAGATTTGTGTTGGCGTGCTTTCAATAAAGGCCATGTCATTAAATACAATTCAAAATCGGTGGTGTATCACGTGGGCGGAGCGACTTTGCAACAAGGAAACCCTATGAAAACCTTTTTAAATTTTAGAAATTCATTGTTGATGATGGTAAAAAACTTACCAAAAAACCTGTTGGTTCCAGTGTTTTTTATGCGCCTAATTTTAGATGGAATAGCTGGGATGCAATTTCTTTTACAAGGAAAATTCAAACATTTTTGGGCTATTTTAAGGGCACATTTTGCGTTTTACCGCCTTATTCCGCAAAATTACAGGAAAAGAGAAAATTTTCAATCCGCCAAATACTATAAGGTTAAAAGTATCGTTTATCTTTATTTTCTTAAGAAAATTAAAGTATTTACCAAAATCTTTGACTCTAAATAAACATAAAATATTAACTTTGTAATTCACTTTAATTAAAATTTTAACTTAGTATGAAAAAAATTGTAATTGCCTTATCGTTCTTTATGCTTTTAACTTCTTGCGTTTCTAAGAAACAATACGCAGCATTGGAAGCCAAAAATAAAGAAACTCAAGATTTATTGAACACTTGTACCGTAAAATTGAATACTTGTTTAGAAGAAAAAGCAGGTCTAAAAGCCAGCGCTGATGGTTTAAAAGACCAAAACCAACATTTAATTTCTCAGTCGAAAGATATGACTGTTTTGACCACAAAAGGAGCTGAAAACATTGAAAAAGCTTTGGAATCAATCAAAGAAAAAGATTTGAAAATCAGCAGAATGCAAGATGCTTTAACCAAAAAAGACAGTGTAACACTTGCTGTGGTAACTAGCTTAAAATCTGTTGTAGGATTAAATGATGAAGATATCGAAATTAATGTAGAAAAAGGGGTAGTTTTCATCTCAATTTCTGATAAAATGTTGTTCAAAAGCGGTAGCTATGAAGTAAGCGACAGAGCAAAAGGAGTTTTGGCGAAAGTGGCTAAAGTAGTCAATGACAAACCCGATTTTGAATGTATGGTAGAAGGTCATACTGACAACGTTCCTTTCATTGGTAACGGAGTATTGCTTGACAATTGGGATTTGAGCGTAAAACGTTCTACATCAATTATTCGAGTTTTGTCTGCTCAATTAGGTGTTAATCCAGCTCAATTAATTGCTGCAGGTAGAAGTTCATATGTGCCTTTGGTAGCAAATGATTCTGCTGAAAACAAAGCTAAAAATAGAAGAACTCGTATCTATGTAATGCCAAAAATTGACCAATTCTATGAAATGGTTGAAAAAGAAATGAAAAAACAAAAATAAGCAGATTTCAGATTGCAGAAATAAGAAAACGTCTCGAGAAATCGAGACGTTTTTTGTTTAGGATAATCTTTATCCAGAATAATAATACTTAAAATGTATACAAGGCTAAAATAAACTCAAAAAAATGAGCCCGATACAACATCGAGCTCATTCGTATTTAAATCAATATTGTATTATGATTTTGGCAGAAGTACCTTATTGACAACGTGAATTACGCCATTAGATTGATTAACATTAGCAATGGTAACTTCTGACATTCCACCTTTTTCATCGGTGATATACAATTTCTTGCCTTTCATCCAAGCTGTTAATGTTCCGCCACTTACCGTCTTTAAACTTGCTTTACCGCTACCCATTTTAATTGCCTTTGCGATAGCCATAGAATTCATTTTTCCTGCAACAACATGATAAGTCAAAATAGTTTGTAGCATTTTTTTGTTTTCTGGTTTCAATAAGGTTTCTACTGTACCTTTTGGCAATTTATCGAAAGCCGCGTTTGTAGGTGCAAAAACAGTAAAAGGTCCTTTTCCTTGCAAAGTTGCTACTAAATCCGCGGCTTTGACAGCAGCAACTAAAGTTGTGTGATCTTTTGAGTTGACCGCGTTTTCAATAATGTTTTTAGTTGGATACATTGCTGCCCCACCAACAACAACCGATTTCTGAGCAAAAGATGATGCTCCAAATACTAATGCAAAAAATGCAACCGATAAAAATTTTGTAGTTTTCATAATTTATTTTTTAAATGTTATATAGTCATTTACGGGATTGTAATTGTTTTGGTTTTGAATTATTAAATAAAATTCTGTTTTTAAATCAATATTTATACTAAAACATTAATTATCAATATCTTGAAAAATTATTTTTTTTTAAATATTTTAAAAAAAAGCACAAAAAAACCGTTTCAAATGCGAAGCGGTTTTTAAAATAACTAGTTGTAAATCGTAAAATTAAGTATTTAAAGTATATCTATGTCTCCTTTACCTTCCCTAACAACAACAGGTTCATAGCCCGATAAATCAATAATCGTTGAAGCTAGATTATCGCCATATCCACCATCAATAACCATATCGACAAGGTTTTGCCATTTTTCGAAAATAAGTTCTGGATCGGTGGTATATTCTATCACTTCGTCTTCGTCATAAATAGATGTGGAAACAATGGGATTGCCCAATTGCCGGACGATTTCCAAAGCAATGGAATTATCTGGTATACGAATTCCGACCGTGGTTTTCTTCTTGAATTCCTTTGGCAGATTGTTATTTCCTGGTAAAATAAAAGTATATGGACCCGGTAATGCCCGTTTTAAAATCTTGAAAGTGGCCGTGTCAATTTGCTTCACATAATCTGAAAGGTTGCTCAAATCATAACAGATAAAGGAGAAATTGGCTTTTTCCAATTTTATTCCTTTTATTTTGGCAATGCGTTCCAAAGCCTTGGTATTAGTAATATCGCATCCCAAACCGTAAACGGTATCGGTTGGATAAATCACCAAACCACCGTCTTGTAAAACCTTCACGACTCTGGCAATTGCCGCTTCGTTGGGTTTATCTTCGTATATTTTTATGAATTGTGCCATTATTATTTTGTTTATTTTCTCCGTCACTTCGAGTGATTTTTAATAGTAATGCGATAGCTTTACTATTAAAAATTGTATCGAGAAGTTTTTATTGTACGGATTGCTATTGATACATTTTTTAAAGCAAAACGCTTACTTTTTTCAATCAATATTTGTCTAGCTTTAAAAATTACTCGAACTGACTAGTGATTATTTATTAAACTTTTTCTTTGCTAAATTAGGAAGTTTGTCATACTCTTCATTAATCAAAGCTTCTTTTTTTGCTCTTGACCATTTTTTGATTTTCTTCTCAATATCAATTGCAAAATTAATATGGGTGAATTCACAATAATAAACCAAATGAACTGGTCTTTTATTTGCTGTGTAACAATCTGGATAAAATGCTGTTTCGTGTTGAAAAAGTCTTCGAGTTAAATTACTTGTAACTCCGGTGTAATAAGAATTATCAGAACATTTTAAAATATAAACATAAGACTGTTTCATATTATTTCTCTTTTTCTTAAAATAATTCTCGATACATTTTATTAAAAAAGCTGTCGCATTTTTAATAAAACACTCGAACAGACGTGCAAAAACACAACTTCTACCCTATAACATCCAATTTTGCGAAACGCAACAACAATTTTTTTATCCCTCCAACTTCAAATTTAATCTCCGCTTTTTTGTCTGCGCCAACACCTTCAAGGTTTAACACTTCGCCTTTACCAAAACGCTCGTGCATTACAATATTTCCAGCTGCAAGCTTATTATCAAATAAATTGGCAGCTCCCGAAGAAGAATTGCTCGCAACTGGTTTTAATTTACGGACAGTAATCTCCGATTTGAGTTCGTTATTCGTAACATAATTAGGCGGTGTTCCTGCTATTGGTTTTGCCAAACGCAATTTGGATTTATCAATATCGCCAAAAATATCGCTGTCAATCATTGGTTTATAGCGGTAATTATTTTCTTCAGGTGTAAGATATTCTAAATACTGTCCATCGATTTCTTCGATAAAACGTGAAGGTTCGCTGTCGGTTAGTTTCCCCCAACGGTATCGAGATTGTGCATAAGTCAAATAAGCCTGATGTTCAGCACGAGTTAGTGCGACATAAAACAAACGACGTTCTTCTTCGAGTTCGCTTCGGGTACTCATACTCATCGCACTTGGAAACAAATCTTCTTCCATTCCCACCACAAAAACGTGCGGAAACTCTAAACCTTTTGCCAAGTGAATCGTCATCAAAGCAACACGATCTTCGTCGCTAGTGTCCTTGTCTAAATCAGTTGCCAAAGCAACGTCTTCCATAAATTCGGACAAAGCCCCACGAGCTCCGTCAATCTCTCTTTGACCTTCGGTAAAATCCTTGATACCGTTTAATAATTCCTCGATATTTTGGATTTTTGCCATTCCTTCTGGAGTCGCATCTTTCTTTAATTCTTGAACCAATCCTGTTTTTTTTGCCACGTGATCGGTAATATAAAACGCATCTTGATTTTCGTTAATCACCTGAAAACTCTGAATCATTGTCACAAAATCTTGTAGTTTTTGTTTCGTTCCCGAGTTCAATTTCAAGTCGATTTTGTCAATATTCTGCATGACTTCAAAGATGGAACGCTTGTAATGATTGGCCGCAACTGTCAGTTTTTCAACCGTTGTATCCCCTATTCCACGAGCCGGATAATTGATCACTCGAACTAATGCTTCCTCATCTTTTGGATTGATCACCAAACGCAAATAACACAAAACATCCTTAATTTCTTTTCGTTGATAAAAAGACAAACCTCCGTAAATTCGATACGGAATATCGCGTTTTCTCAACGCATCTTCCATAGCACGGGATTGTGCATTGGTGCGATACAAGATGGCAAATTGCCCATTCATCATTTGGTTTTGCATCTTTTGTTCGAAAATCGTGCTGGCTACAAAACGCCCTTCTTCGGCATCGGTTAAACTGCGATGCACTTTTATTTTTGGACCAAAATCATTGGCTGTCCAAACAATCTTGTCAAGTTTGGTTTTATTCTTGTCAATTATGGTATTTGCCGCTTCCACAATATTTTTGGTGGAACGGTAATTTTGTTCTAATCGAAAGGTTTTCACGCCTTCGTAATCTTTTTGGAAATTCAGGATGTTGTTGATATTGGCACCACGAAAGGCATAAATGCTTTGTGCATCATCACCAACGACACAAATATTTTGAAATTTATCCGATAAAGCACGAACAATCAAATACTGTGAATGGTTGGTATCTTGGTACTCATCGACTAAAATATAACGAAAACGATTCTGATATTTCGCCAAAACTTCCGGAAAGCGAGTCAATAATTCATTGGTCTTCAACAACAAATCATCAAAATCCATTGCGCCAGCCTTGAAACAACGATCAACATAATTTTGGTAAATTTCGCCCAAACGAGGCTTTTTGCTCATCGCGTCTTGCTCTTGCAATTCGGGATTATTGAAGTAAGCCTTTACAGTAATTAAACTATTTTTATAAGAAGAGATTCGACTTAAAACCTGTTTTGGTTTGTAAACATCTCGATCCAGTTGCATTTCTTTAATAATCGCCGAAATCGCTCGAACAGAATCTTGGGAATCATAAATCGTGAAGTTGGAAGGATAACCCAATTTATCGGCTTCGGAACGTAGAATTCGAGCAAAAACCGAGTGAAAAGTTCCCATCCAAAGATTTTTGGCTTCGTTGGAACCCACAATATCGGAGATACGTTTTTTCATTTCGCGCGCCGCTTTATTGGTAAATGTAAGCGCCAAAATACTAAATGCATCCACACCCAAACTCATCAAATAAGCGATTCGAATGGTCAATACACGCGTTTTTCCCGAGCCCGCACCAGCAATTATAATCATTGGGCCATCTTTTTGGAGTACGGGTTCGCGTTGGGCTTCGTTAAGTTGGTCGATGTATTTGCGCATAAAAATTTTCTGTTGAATGCAAAAATAAGGATTTAAGAATGAATGTCGTTTTATTAAAAAAATAAAAAATAAATTTTATGCTTTAGGGAATTGACAGACCTCAAAGGTTTTTTTTAAACCTTTGAGGTCTTTACGAAAACATCGATTTTGGAACTAAATATAATATTTTCTATTTATAAAAAACATCATACGCAAACCGAATCAAGGTTCCGACAACAACTACCAAAAAGAAGATTCGGATGAACTTATTTCCTTTGTTGATGGCTAATTTTGCACCCAACCAACCCCCAAAAGCATTGCAGCAAGCCATAGGAATAGCAATCGCCCAAATAATTTTCCCTTTCAACATAAACAAGCAAATAGACCCAAAATTGGTCGCCAAATTCACCATTTTTGCATTGGCGGAAGCATGCAAAAAATCAAATCCCATCAAGGCAATAAAAGCCAAAACCAGAAAACTGCCTGTTCCTGGCCCAATAAATCCGTCATAAAAACCAACAACAAAACTGATCATCACGGCATAAAAAACCTGAGTTCTAGCGGAATGTGTTTTTACGATATGTTGTCCGAAATTTTTCTTTGCATAAGTATAAACCACTAAAAGGGAAAGAACAACGAGTAATAAAGGTTTCATAAAATCATTGCTCACATAAGTCAATAAAGTTGAACCCAAAAAGGCAGATGGAAATGCCAAAATCATCATAATAGCCAATAATTTCCAGTTCATATCTACCTTTTTCAAGTATTGATATGCGGCAAAGGATGTTCCACTAAAAGCAGGTATTTTTAAGGAGCCAATAACGGTAGAAACGGGAAGATTGGGCAACAAAATCAATCCAACTGGTGTTTGGATTAACCCGCCTCCACCAACGATAGCATCAATAAATCCAGCAATAAAAGCTGCCAGACAAAGCAAAATTATGATGTACGATTCCATTTTTTATAAAATTTCACCAAATGTAATATAAGTTTATTTGTTTATTCGTTAATTTGTCTTTGGTTAGAAAATTTTAAATAAAAATCTAAAATATCAAATGGATTCCACAAAAATAATTGAAATACTTGCTTACACGCTGCCTTCCTTAATTACCGGAGGAGTTGCGTACTTTTTATTTGGATCATATTTCAAAGACCAACTAAATACCCGAAGATGGTTGTTGCAAAAAGACAATAGAAAAGACACTTTACCATTGCGTTTACAGGCCTACGAGCGAATCACTTTGTTTATGGAGCGCATTAATCCAAGTCAACTTTTGGTGAGAATTACGCCAATTTCCGAAGATAAAAATGAGTATGCCAATTATGTAATTGCACAAGTGGAACAAGAATTCGAACACAATTTATCCCAACAAATCTACATTTCAGATGAATGTTGGTCCATAATCACCACTGCCAAAAATGCCACAATTCAAATGATACGTCTGGCTACAAAGAACGAAAAAGCGGCTGATGCCAATCAATTGCGAGAAGTAATTTTGGGTGATTTATTGGAGAAAACTTCACCAAGTAACGCCGCTTTAGCGTTCATTAAAAATGAAGTAGGACAATTGTGGTAAATTATATGTCGCTAGCTCTAGTTTTTCAGCTACGGATAACACGGATTAAACTGATTTTTACTGATTTTTTTGTATTATCTTTCCTTGTATAATTTCAACAATTGCGTTACGGTTTTCCAATTCCGAATGGTTGCTGTAACGTTCAATTTCTTTTCAATGTATTTTTGGTCAAACCTTGTTTTTCCTGCTCCAACGGCATATTTAATGTAAATTCTGTCGGCATCAATACTGGCTTCATCGGGTCTAAATTGACTGATTTTCAAATCATTGATGCTGTCGCTTCGCAAGGTTGTGGAAACAAAAGCTACATATAATTTTTTAGTATCAACTTCTTTTTCTTTCAAAAAAGGATTGTTCTTCAAACAAGTTTCTAAATCATGTTTTCCAATGACCACAATTGGAACTTCATGACCAAAAGCCTTAAAAATTTCTTGCTTGATTTTGAAACCAACAGCAGCAGCATTTTCATCCTCTGTATCCACAAAAACATTTCCGGATTGAATATAGGTTTGCACATTTTCGAAACCAATGGCTTCTAAAGTGGTTTTCAAAGCCTCCATTTTTATCATATTGTGACCAGAAACATTGATGCCACGAAGGAGTGCGAGATGGGTTGTCATTTATTTGTAATTTTATTTTTCAAAGATACCTATTTACTTTAATCATTTTCTAATTCCTGTATTTCCAATTTTAAAATTGGCATTAGTTAAAACCAACGGCAATTCATAAATTACAATTTCTTATTTTCCAAACAAAAAACTATCTTCGCTTCATTAAATTAAAAATCCGTTTTTATCTGCGTTTTTGTTTTGGCAAATCCGTTTCATCAGTGTCCTATTTAACAGCATGCAGCAAAACCTTCTGGAAACTCCCATCGAATACCTCAAAGGCGTCGGTCCAAACCGCGGGACTTTGCTGCGCAAGGAATTGGGAATTCATAAGTACGGTCATTTGCTCAATTTCTTTCCCAATCGATACATTGACAGAACTCGGTATTATAAAATCAACGAATTGCAAAACAATATTGCAGAGGTTCAAATCATTGGCAAAATCATCAACATCAAAACAGTTGAATTTGGCAAAAACCAGAAACGATTGGTTGCTACTTTTGTCGACGATACAGGTCAAATGGAACTCGTATGGTTTCAAGGTCACAAATGGATTCGAGAGAGTTTGAAACTCAATGAAATCTGCGTGATTTTCGGAAAATGTACTTCTTTTGGAAATACTTTCAATATGGCGCATCCCGAAATTGAATTGATGACAGAACACGAACAAAGCCTGCGATCGGCGATGCAACCGGTTTATCCATCGACAGAAACTTTGGCAAATCGTGGTATTTCGAATCGGGTAATCAATAAAATGATGCAACAATTGTTTCAGGAAACGCAAGCCAAATTTGCTGAAACCTTGCCCGATTATTTGATTTCTGAGTTGAAAATGATGCCAAAAAATGCGGCTTTATTCAACATTCATTTTCCAAAAAGCGCGGAAGCATTGGCGAAAGCCCAATTCCGATTGAAATTTGAGGAATTGTTTTATATCCAATTGCAATTAATTACCAAAAATCTCATTCGGAAGCACAAAATCAAAGGACATCCGTTTACAAAAGTGGGTGATTATTTCAATGATTTTTACCAAAATCATTTGCCTTTTGAATTGACGAATGCCCAAAAAAGAGTCATCAAGGAAATCAGAATCGATATGGGAAGCAACGCCCAAATGAACCGATTGCTGCAAGGCGACGTGGGTTCTGGAAAAACAATTGTGGCTTTGATGAGTATGCTGATTGCCTTGGACAACGGTTTTCAATCTTGTTTGATGGCGCCAACAGAAATCTTAGCCAATCAACATTTTAATGGTTTGTCAGAATTAGCCAAAGAATTGAATATCAATATAAAAATACTCACTGGTTCAACTAAAATTGCAACTAGAAGAATCATACACGAAGAACTGGAAAACGGCAGTTTACATATCCTGATTGGCACACACGCTTTATTGGAAGACAAGGTAAAATTTCAAAACTTGGGTTTGGCCGTGATAGACGAGCAACATCGTTTTGGAGTGGAACAACGATCGAAATTGTGGAAGAAAAACGAAATTCCCCCACACGTTTTGGTGATGACTGCCACTCCTATTCCACGAACTTTGGCAATGAGTTTGTATGGTGATTTGGATATTTCAGTCATTGACGAATTACCTCCGGGACGAAAACCCATTCAAACCGTGCATCGATTTGACAGCAATCGCCTGAAAGTATGGAAATTCATTCGGGACGAAATTGCCCTTGGAAGACAAATTTATATCGTTTATCCGTTAATTGAGGAATCGAAAACTATGGATTTGAAGGATTTAATGGACGGTTACGAAAGTATTTCCCGTGATTTTCCATTGCCACAATATGCCATTTCCATCCTTCACGGAAAAATGAAACCGGCCGATAAAGATGCCGAAATGAAACGTTTTGCAGAAGGAAAAACCAATATTATGGTAGCCACCACCGTGATTGAAGTGGGCGTGAATATTCCGAATGCGAGCGTAATGATTATAGAAAGTGCGGAACGTTTTGGATTGTCGCAACTCCATCAACTGCGAGGTCGCGTGGGTCGTGGTGCGGAACAAAGTTATTGCATCCTGATGACGAGCCACAAATTAAGTGCCGACAGCAAAACCCGAATGGAAACGATGGTCGGAACAAACGATGGTTTCGAAATTGCCGAAGTCGATTTAAAATTACGTGGTCCTGGCGATTTGATGGGAACGCAACAAAGTGGTGTCTTGAATCTTCAAATTGCCGATATTGTTCGCGATCGTGATATTTTGATATTGGCACGAAATTATGCCTTGCAAATTTTGAAGGAGGATGCACCAATGCAAAAACCCGAAAATGCTATTTTGCGAGCCACTTATATTGAATTGACCAAAAAGAAAAATATTTGGAATTATATTAGTTAAACTTCCTGATTAGTAAATTAATAACATGGATTTACTTCGCAAAGAGATAGATAAAAACCTTTTTTTAAGAATTAAATTTAAACTATTTTACATTTTTAATGTCTTAGGGTTACGCTGTTTTTTTCGAATATTAATATTTGCTTATAAGTACTAAATAATTAGCAAAAGTTTCACTATTCAAAATTCTAACACCTAAATTTGTCTTTTTAACTTTAACAAGTGAAATGTAGTCTCACTTTTTCAAATAAATTATGAAAATAAAACATATCGTTTATAGCCTGCTAATAATTGGTTTCGGGGCTTTTATCGCTTATAGAATTGCTTCAAACAAAAATAAAAATGAGGATCCCAAAGGTAAAGACGGAAAAAACAAAGTTATGACCGTTAGTGGAGTTGTTGTGCACACGCAAACTTTCGACAATAATCTCTCGCTTTCTGGTTCCATTGAAGCCAATGAACAGGTTGAAATTCGTTCCGAGGTTTCAGGAATTGTAGAAAGTATCAATTTTCAAGAAGGAAGCAATGTCAGCAAAGGGCAATTGCTTTTCAAGGTGAATGATTTGGAGTTAAGAGCACAATTGGCGCAAGCCAAAACCAAACAAGGATTGGCTTCAGAAAATGAAAGAAGAGCCAAACTATTACTTCAAAAAGAAGCCATTAGCCAAGAAGAATATGATGTTGCCAGAGCCGATTTCAAATTGGCACAAGCCCAAATCCAATTAATTCAAGCACAAATTGCCAAAACTTCAGTAAAAGCACCTTTTTCTGGAAAGGTTGGATTGCGTTCTATTTCGCCGGGAACCTACATAACTCCTAGCCTTTTGGTTGCCAAACTAATCAACATCAGTAAATTAAAAATTACTTTTTCCATTCCTGAAAAATATGCCAATCAAGTAAGACCCAATTCCAATTTAAGTTTTACAGTTGCGGGTTCAACGGAAAAATATACTGCCAAAATATATGCTATTGAACCCGAAGTTCAAATCGCAACAAGAACATTGCAAGTGCGTGCCATAGCCAACAACAAAGATGGAAAACTGTTGCCTGGTACTTTTGCTAATGTCGAATTGCCCTTGGATATTATTAAAGATGCGATTGTAATTCCATCGGAAGCCATTATTCCTGTTCAAAAAGGAAAAAAAGTCCTTATTTCCAATAAGGGTAAAGTCAAAGAAATTATGGTGGAAACAGCCACTAGAACGGATGCCTCCATATTAGTCCTTTCCGGTCTAAAAACTGGTGACACATTGTTGACCACCGGTGTAATGTCGCTAAAAAAAGATGATGCCGTAAAAGTGAAAGTGAAATAATAATATTTGATTTACGATATTTGATATACGATATTTGATATCCGATGTTTGATATCCGATGTTTGATATACGATGTTTGATATATGATGTTTGATTTACGATGACAGATATTTTTAACAATACTTAAGATTAGAGATGAAAGAAATAATGCTAAAAAGAACTAAAAAGTTTGCCCTCGATTGTTGGATACTTTGTAGCAAACTGCCAAAAACTAGGGAATATAATGCATATGTCAATCAACTTATTAGATGTTCCAGCTCTGTAGGAGCAAATTATAGAGCTTCTCAAAGAGCAAAATCAGCTGCCGATTTTATTAATAAATTGAAAATCGTTGAAGAAGAAGCGGATGAAAGTCATTTTTTTTCTTGAAATTCTTCTTGAAATAACAGTTATCGAAAGATTGAATCTAAATCCCGAAATTGAAATTCTCCTAAAAGAAGCAAATGAATTAGTTGCAATCACGGTATCATCAATAAAAACGGCAAGAATCAATAGCACTAAATAATATAAAAATAATGTATTTCGGACTTATAATATCCGTACATCTAATTTCAAAAATCGTATATCCTAAATGAGTTTATCCACAATAAGCATAAAAAGACCTGTATTGACCATCGTTCTAAACCTAACCATCGTTTTGTTTGGAATTATTGGCTACAGTTTTCTGGGTGTTAGAGAATTTCCTTCGATAGATCCGGCACAAATTTCGATTCGAACTAATTATTCGGGAGCCAATTCGGATATTATTGAATCTCAAATTACGGAACCACTTGAAAAAGCAATCAATTCGATTGACGGCATTCGAAACATAACTTCTTCGAGCACACAAGGAAGTAGCAATATAACAATCGAATTCAATTTGAATAAAAATCTGGAAGAGGCTGCCAATGATGTTCGTGATAAAGTTTCGCAAGCCGTAAGAAGCTTACCAAAAGATATTGATGCACCTCCTGTAGTTTCTAAGGCTGACGCCAATAGTGATGCCATCATTTCGATGACTATTCAATCTGATTCTCGAAACGAATTGGAACTGAGCGATTATGCCGAAAATGTGATTTCACAGCGAATAGAAACCATTCCAGGTGTCAGTGGTGTTCAAATTTGGGGACAAAAAAAATTCGCGATGCGGTTGTGGATTGATCCCATAAAATTAGCCTCTTATGGTTGCACCGTTTCCGAAGTTAGGGACGCTTTAAACAAACAAAACGTAGAATTACCATCGGGAAAATTGACGGGAAATAATACAGAATTGACGGTAAAAACAGTTGGAAATCTTTCCACTCCCGAAGAATTCAACAATATTATTATTCGCACTGAAGGAGAAAAAATAGTCCGTTTGAGCGATGTAGGCTCGGCAGTTCTAGGTCCCGAAAACATTGAAACTAGACTTTCACAATCCGGTTTACCATTAGTTGGAATTGGAATTGTACCGATGCCAGGAGCTAATTATCTCGAAATTTCGAAGGAGTTTTACAAACAAGTAGAAACTTTAAAAAAGGATTTACCAAAAGATATTAAACTCAATATTGCAATTGACACTACTCTTTTTGTAAAAAAATCTGTTCTTGAAGTAGCGGAAACATTAGGAATATCATTAATTCTAGTAATTCTAATCATCTATTTGTTTTTTAGAGATTGGGCAATTGCTTTCCGTCCATTGATTGATATTCCGGTTTCGCTGATTGCGACTTTCTTTATAATGTGGCTTTTTGGATTTTCGATAAATGTCTTGACTTTACTAGCTGTTGTTCTCGCAACAGGATTAGTTGTCGACGATGGAATCGTGGTTACCGAAAATATTTTCAAAAAAGTGGAAGAAGGAATGTCGCCAATTGAAGCGGCAATTAAAGGGTCGAATGAAATCTTTTTTGCTGTAATTTCTATTTCCATAACCTTGGCAGCGGTATTTTTACCCGTGATTTTTCTCGAAGGATTTGTGGGTCGATTGTTTAGGGAATTTGGCGTCGTCATTGGTGCTGCTGTATTAATATCGGCCTTTGTTTCACTGACATTAACACCCATGTTGAATGCGTATTTAATGAAAGGTGGCGAACAAAAAAAGTCGAAATTTTATATGGCATCCGAGCCCTATTTCCAAAAATTAAATAGCGGTTATGCCGAGGCTTTAGGACGGTTTATGAAAAGAAAATGGTTAACGTTTCCCATATTGATTGCCTGTTTTGGACTGATTGTTTTATTTTTTAATTTGCTACAAAAAGAAACGGCTCCTTACGACGATCGAAGTGCTGTAACTATGAGCGTGACCACGGCCGAAGGTTCTTCATATGAATACACAGATCGTTTTATGCAAGAAATTTCACGATTAATTGACGATTCAATTCCTGAGAAAAAAGTAGCTTTAGTAATTACTTCGCCTGGTTTTATTGCTTCTGCGTCAAACAGCGGAAGAATTAGACTTGCATTGTCAGATCCAAGCGAAAGAAAGAGATCTCAAAAAGAAATAGCCGATAAATTAACCAAATGGACCAAGAAATATCCTGAAGCCAAAACTTCGGTGACAGAACAACCTACGATTTCAGTAAACAGACGTGGAGGTTTGCCTATTCAGTATATTATTCAGGCTCCAAACTTTGAAAAATTGCAAGAAAAAATTCCGCTATTTATGGACGAAGCGGCTAAAAATGACACTTTTTCCATAACAGATGTTAATCTAAAATTCAACAAACCCGAAATCAATGTTACCATCGATAGAGAAAAAGCGGAGAGTTTGGGAATTTCTGTCATTGACATTGCTCAAACTTTGCAACTTTCGCTGAGTGGACAACGTTTTGGCTATTTTATGAGAAACGGAAAACAATACCAGGTCATTGGACAATTTGACCAAAAAGACCGTTCGAAACCGTTAGATTTAACTTCGATGTTTGTTAAAAATAACAAAGGAGAATTAATTCAAATGGACAATGTCGTGACCATCGAAGAAAAAAGCAATCCGCCGCAATTGTATCATAATAACCGGTATATGTCGGCGACAGTTTATGCAGGATTGGCGCCAGACAAAAGCATTAGCGATGGAATTGACGCCATGAATGAAATAAAAGCCAAAGTTTTAGACGATAGTTTCACCACCGATTTGGGAGGAGAATCCCGTGATTTTGTCGAAAGTAGTTCCAATACTTCCTTTGCTTTTGGACTGGCTTTGTTGTTGATATTTTTGATATTGGCAGCACAATTCGAAAGTTTTATCGACCCGTTTATTATCATTTTGACAGTACCAATGGCGGTGGCAGGAGCTTTATTCTCGTTGTGGTTATTTGGGCAAACTTGGAATATTTTTAGCCAAATTGGAACGGTAATGCTCATCGGTTTGGTAACCAAAAACGGAATTTTAATTGTGGAATTTGCCAATCAATTGCGAGAATTGGGAAAACCAAAATTTGAAGCCATTATGGAAGCTGCCGAATCAAGACTGCGACCAATTTTAATGACCAGTTTAGCGATTTCATTGGGCGCTTTACCAATCGCAATGTCACTTGGAGCAGCATCAAAAAGTAGAATGGGAATGGGAGTTGTCATCGTTGGTGGCACAATATTCTCCTTGGTATTAACTTTATTTGTAATTCCAGCCTTGTATTTAATGTGGTCCAAAGCCAGAAAACATTATCCTGAATTTGATCATATCGAAGAATATGAAAAAGAAATTAAATAATTATGACAAATTTTAAAGTCCACTTTCAAACTCTAGTTTTATGCTTGTTTTGCATTGTAAAAACAAATGCACAAGAAATCCTAACTATTGAAGATGCTGTGAAAATTGCATTGGAAAATAATTATGAAATCAAAATAGCATCGAACAATTTAAATATCAATAAAACCAATGTGACCTCCGGAAATGCTGGAATGTTGCCCCAAGTAACTGCAAATTTAACAGACAATAATGGCATTCAAAACCTTTCGCAAACACGTTCCGACGGAACTGTCAATTCGCTTGATAATGCAAAAAGTAGTAGTTTAAGTTATGGTGTGGGTTTGGATTGGACCATTTTTGACGGTTTTAAAATGTTTGCCCGATTAGACCAATTGAAACAACTGCAAAAGTTAGGAGAAACTCAATTAAAATATACGATTTTAACTAAAATAAGCAACTTAAATTCGGTGTATTATCAATTGGTAAACCAACAGCAACAATTGGCGGCATTGGACACAACTATTGAAATTTCAAATCAGCGATTGACTTTAGCAAAAAACCGATTTACTATTGGAAAAGCATCAAAATTAGAGGTTTTGAATGCACAAGTGGATCTGAATACGGACAAAACAAATCAATTAAGACAAAAAGAGTTGTATGCCAATACGAAAATTTTGTTAAATGAGGTGATGGCTCGTGATCCAACAATTGATTTTAAAGTGGTAGATGATATTGCGGTGGACAAAAACTTACTACTTTCGGAATTGACTGCTTTAGCCGAGAAACAAAATCCAGAATTAGAAACCCAAATTATCAACCAACGAATTTCGGAATTGCAATTAAAACAAATTAAAGGCGATCGATATCCAACTGTAAACTTGACTTCTGGTTATAATTTTGCAGACAGTCAATCTGGTCTTGGATTTACAACCCAATCATCGTCACGTGGTTTGAATTATGGACTCAAAGCTTCTATCAATTTGTTTGATGGATCTGCTCAAAACCGCAATGAAAAAATTGCTAAAATTGAAATTGATAATGCAAAATTGGCAATAGATCTACAAAATCAAAAACTGAATTCGCAACTAGCATCCTACTATCAAACGTATTTGACCAATCTAGAATTGATTAATTTAGAAAATGAAAACGAAACTATAGCCAAGCAAAACTTAGACATTACGATGGATAAATTTCGCATTGGAACCATCACAACTTTAGAATTCAGAACGGCACAATTGAATTATGTCAATGCCAAAGTCAATTACAGCAATGCACAATTTCAAGCGAAAAGGACAGAAATTTTATTGAAAGAATTGGCTGGAAATCTGTCCTTTTAAAACCTTATTTTCAGTTAAAATAAATTACAAAAAGACTTTCAAGTTTGTCCCTTCTAGCTTTGAACCTCAAGAAACATTGATTATCTTTGCATCTTTGAAAATTTACAACAAATACAATGAAAATATCTTACAACTGGTTAAAACAATTCATAAAAATAGACTGGAAATCCGATGAAACTGCTGCTTTACTAACCGATTTAGGTCTCGAGGTAGAAATGGTCGAAAAATACCAATCGGTAAAAGGAGGACTAGAAGGAATTGTTGTAGGCCACGTCCTTACTTGCGTTCAACATCCTGATGCTGATAGATTGAAAGTGACTACAGTAGATTTGGGCGACGGAATTCCTGTTCAAATTGTTTGTGGTGCACCTAATGTTGCTGCGGGTCAAAAAGTGCCTGTTGCTACTATTGGAACCACTTTATACGACAAAGAAGGTGTTGCTTTTCAAATCAAAAAAGGAAAAATTAGAGGTCAAGAAAGCCACGGAATGATTTGTGCCGAAGACGAATTAGGTCTTGGCGAAAGTCATGATGGAATTATGATACTCGACAATGCAATAGCTGCCGGAACTCTTGCAGCGACTGTTTTTAAAATAGAAAATGACGAAGTTTTCGAAATTGGGCTCACACCGAATCGTGCCGATGCAATGAGTCATCTAGGAACTGCTCGTGATTTAAGAGCGGGATTATCGCAAACTGGCGTTAATGTTGAGTTCATTACACCCTCTGTGAGCAATTTTAGAGTCGATAAAAGAACCTTGAAAATTGGTGTTAGCGTCGAAAAACCATTATTGGCGCCACGATATTGCGGAGTTACCATTTCTGGAATTGCAATAAAACCATCACCAGCTTGGTTGCAAAACAGATTGAAAGCTATTGGGATCAATCCAAAAAATAATATTGTCGATGTTACTAATTATGTTTTGCACGAATTAGGACAACCACTTCACGCCTTTGATGCTTCAAAAATCAATGGTAAAATTATTGTAAAAACACTTCCATCGGGAACCAAATTTACCACGCTTGATGATGTAGAAAGAATTCTGCACGAAGAGGATTTAATGATTTGTGATGAAAATGGACCTTTGTGCATTGCAGGAGTTTTTGGTGGAAAAAGTTCGGGTGTTTCTGAAACGACTACTGCAATTTTCCTAGAAAGCGCCTATTTTAATCCTGTGAGTATTCGAAAAAGTGCCAAAAGACACCAATTAAATACCGATGCTTCCTTTCGTTTTGAAAGAGGAATTGACCCAACCATCACGGAATATGCCTTGAAACGCGCGGCTTTGTTGATACAAGAAGTCGCTGGTGGCGAAATCACATCGGATATTGTGGATGTATATCCAAAGAAAATTGAAGACTTTCCTGTGGTTTTGAATTTCAACAATGTGAAGAAAATTATCGGTCAGGAATTGCCTAAGGAAATCATTAAAAACATTTTGGCCTCATTAGAAATCAAAATAAATAGTGTTTCTGATGCTGGATTAGGCTTAATAATTCCGGCCTATCGTGTTGATGTACAAAGAGAAATTGACGTTATCGAAGAAATCCTCAGGGTTTATGGATACAACAATATCAAATTTTCGGAAAAACTAAATGCCACGGTTTCCATTGCTCCAAGAACTGAAGATTATAAAGTTCAAAATGTCATTGCTAACCAATTGAATTCTCAAGGTTTCAATGAAATGATGGCGAATTCATTAACAACATCTGCTTACGTTAAATTGTCGGAAATGTTGAAAGAGGAACACAATGTGATAATTCTAAATCCATTAAGCAATGATTTGGCAGCAATGCGACAATCGTTGTTGTTCTCCGGACTTGAAGCTTTATCTTATAACATCAATCGTAGAAATTCGGATTTGAAATTTTTTGAGTTCGGAAAAACGTATCATAAATTCGATTCTGGTTATGAAGAACACAAACATTTAACGATGTTCATCACTGGAGATAGAAACCAGGAAAGTTGGACAAATGCACAAAAACCTACCGATTTCTTTTTATTAAAAGGGTATGTAAATGCTGTTCTTTCGAGATTAGGAATTCAAAAAACGCAAAATATTCCTGTAGTTTCTGATGTTTTTTCAGAAGGAATAGCAATTGGTTTTGGGAATGATGTTCTAGTAGAATATGGTGTGGTGAAAAAATCAATTTTGAAACATTTCGATATCAAACAAGAAGTTTTATTCGCCGATTTCAATTGGGATTTAATTCTGAAACTGCTTTCTAATAAAATTAAATACACCGGAATACCGAAATATCCTGAAGTTCGCAGAGATTTATCCTTATTATTGGATGAAAATGTTTCATTCGACACTATTTACAATCTTGCCCGACAAACGGAAAAATCACTCTTGAAAGACATTAATTTATTTGATGTGTACCAAGGCAAAAATCTTCCGGAAGGCAAGAAATCGTATGCGGTAAGTTTCACCATTCAAGACAATTCAAAAACGCTGACCGATGTTCAAATTGACAAAATTATGGGTCGATTACAAAATAATTTTGAAACAGAATTGGGTGCAAGCTTAAGATAAAATATTCTTATTACAAAATATCCCAGTTCATTGAATTGGGATATTTTTTTTAAAAGAAAGACTATTTGAAAAGCTATACAATGGCTTTTTAGAAGATTTTAAAAACATTTTATGGAGCATAATTCTAAATCAAAAATGGCAAAAGACTCGAGCAATCACCACATTATTCAAAGTTTACTTGTGAATTTGGTCATCGTAATTTCAAAAGGTTTTGCAGCTTTTATGACCGGCTCTGGAGCAATGCTGGCCGAAACCATCCACTCCACTGCCGACTGTGCCAATCAAGTTTTGTTATTAGTTGGGGTAAAACAATCTGAAAAACCCGCTGACGACTTGCATCCTTTTGGCTACGGAAAGTCAGTATATTTTTGGTCCTTTATGGTAGCTATGTTATTGTTTTCTATTGGTGGAATGTTTTCCGTGTACGAAGGAATTCATAAATACAACAATCCCGAACCCGTTCACGACATAGCTTGGGCAATTGGAGTTTTGGTATTTGGTCTTGCGTTAGAAGGTTATGCTACTCTTTCCAATATCAAGGAATTGAATAAACGAAGAAGAAATAACGGTTTTTTTAATTATTTGCGTTCCACTAAAGACAGTGATTTGATTGTTATTTTTGGCGAAAACTCAGCAGCCGTTTTAGGTTTATTAGTTGCTATTGCCTTCCTTTTACTTTCCTATTTTACAAGTGACAGTCGTTACGATGCTATAGGATCATTATTTATTGGAATCATTTTGATTTTGGTTGCCGTCTTTTTGGCTGTAGAAGTAAAATCACTCTTAATTGGAGAAAGTGCTGATCCTATAATTAGAGAAACGATTGATACAATTGCAGAAAATAATCCAAATATTATTGAAGTTATCAACTGCAGAACAATTCAACAAGGCCCCAGAGAAGTATTGGTTTGCATCAAACTAAAATGCGCTGCCGATCTAAATTCCCAATCCATCAGCGAATTGATCAATAATTTTGAAAAAGAATTAAGAACCAGCAGACCTGAGGCTAAATACATTTATATCGAACCCGATTTACAGGAATGGAAATAACCGTTTAACGGTTAAAAGTTTGATTTTCAACAGTAATAATTTGTTTTATAGTTTTCATTTTTTTTGAATTTAAATTAGAGTACAAAAACAAATAGTGTCAATAACAAAGTGCAACTTATTCTTTGTTTGGCTGCCTTGGGAACCCTTAAAAATTAAGATCCAATAAAACTTAATGTAACTTAATTTTAATATTTTAAAATCAAAAAAAACTTAAAATTCAAACCATACAAATAGTAGTGCTTTCAAAAAGAAAGCTCCGCAATTTGCGGAGCTTTCTATATTCAAACGATTAAAAGATTATTTCTTTTTTTCGTTTTTTTCCATTTTGGCTTTCAAGCCAGCAAGAATATCATTGTTATCTCCAAGAGTCGAAGCCGGTGCATTTGTGTTCGAAGCAACTGCTTCTTGAACTGCTTTCACTGCTTTTTCTTCTTCTTCACGGAAAATAGCTGTGTGAGATGCTACTACTCTTTTGAATTCTTTGTTGAATTCGATTACTTTGAAATCAGCTGATTCGCCTTTTTTCAATTTCTTACCGTCTTCTTTTTCAAGGTGACGTGTAGGAATGAAAGCAACGATATCATCTCCAAATTCTACAGTAGCTCCTTTGTCAACAATTTCAGAGATTTCACCTGAGTGGATAGTTCCCACTGCGAATGAATCTTCGTATTGATCCCAAGGATTAGCAGTAGTTTGTTTGTGACCTAAAGATAATTTACGTCCGTCAACATCTAATTCTAATACTACTACATCAAGTTTCTCTCCAACATTTACAAATTCAGATGGATGTTTGATTTTCTTAGTCCAAGAAAGGTCAGAGATATAAATCAATCCGTCGATACCTTCTTCAAGTTCTACGAAAATACCAAAGTTTGTAAAGTTTCTAACGATACCTGAATGTTTAGAACCTACAGGATATTTACTAGTAATATCAGTCCAAGGGTCTTGAGACAATTGTTTGATACCTAATGACATTTTACGGTCATCTCTGTCTAATGTTAAAATTTGAGCTTCAACAATATCACCTACTTTTACGAAATCTTGAGCAGAACGTAAATGAGTAGACCATGACATTTCAGAAACGTGGATCAAACCTTCAACACCTTCAGCAACTTCAATAAATGCACCGTAATCAGCGATTACAACTACTTTACCTTTTACTT
>JAAFGY010000008.1 GCA_010365135.1 Flavobacterium sp. | reverse complement strand
AATAAATATGCTCAAGCTTATAAATATTCAAAATTAGTAATAGATGAAGGAGGTTATACTTTAGCACCAAATTTCAGAAGTTTATTTTGTAGAGACAATGATGTAACTGATGCTAAAAATGAAATTATCTATGCCTTAATAGCTGATCCAATTGTAAGTCAAAGTTATGGTAATACAACTTATTTAATTAATGGTAGTTTAAACGATGCAACCATGACAGCACTTGATTACGGAAACCCTGGTGGTGGAGGTAATGCTTGGGCAGGCCATCGCGCTACAAAAGCTTGGTATGGTTTGTTTGGTAGTAGTCCTGCTGCTTTAGACGCTTCACCAGATGATAGAGCTCATTTATTTTGGACAAATTATTTAAATGCAGACCTTTCAAAAAGACATAGTTATGAGATGACGAACTATAAAACATGGACAGACGGTTATCCTTCCATAAAATTTACAAATGCAAATTTCATTGGAACTGTAAGTCCTAATGCTTTTGCCGGTACTGATTTTCCTTTGTATAGATTAGCTGATGCCTACTTAATGCTAGCAGAAAGTGTATTAAGAGGAGGTGGCGGTTCAAATGCTGAAGCTTTAAATTATGTAAACTTAGTTAGAGTAAGATCTCATGCCACTCCAATAACTGCTAGTGAATTGACTCTTAACTTTATTTTGGACGAAAGAGCTCGAGAACTCAATTTTGAAGGTCATAGAAGAACAGATTTGATTCGTTTCGGTAAATTTACTGGTGGTAGTTATTTATGGCCTTGGAAAGGAAATGTTAAGGATGGAACTTCAATTCCTGCCCATTATAATTTATTTCCTATTCCTTTAAAAGCCCTTGAAGCTAATCCAAAATTAACCCCAAACCCAGGGTATTAATATTAAATTTTGTATAAATGAAAAATATATTAAAAATAACATTTTTTGCATTTTTGCTTATTTCGATTGGCTCATGCACAAACGATAAAGATCCTGTGGTAACAGCAAATGGATTGAATCTTAAGCCAATAACGCCTAGTAGTCCTTTTGTTTTATCTCCTATAAACGGCGATAATGATGTGACCACGTTAACTTGGGATGCTGTGGATAATGGTGTGCCAACCAGTCCATCAGTTTATGAAATACAAATTGCAAAAGCAGGAGCAAATTTTGCAGCACCAATTGTTGCCAGTCTTAGCTCAACTGCTACAACATTTGTATGGAAAGAAGGATACTTAAATGCATTATTACTAGCAAATGGTTTTTTGCCAGATTTAGCTGCAGACCTTGATGTAAGAGTAAAATCTACACTAGGTATAGAATTTAATACTTTTGTGCAATATTCCAATGCAATTACCATAAAAGTGACTCCATTTTCACAAGCCGCTTTTGCTTTTACAAAAGTAGGGGCAGATCCAGCGCTTGCTCCAAAAACGCTTTCCTCTAGTTTTTTCACTACTGATACTGAAGGATATTCTTGGTTAGAAGTAGGAGATTATAAATTTTATACTTCAGTACAAAACAAATTTGCATCGACAAACCCATTTTATGGCAAAGATGCTAGTGGAGCACTGGCTTTAAATGGAACTCCAATAAATATTGCTACTGCAGGATATTATAGAATTATGGCGGATACCGGTGCTAAAACATTTTCGTTAACACTAATAACTGCTTGGGGTATCATTGGCGATGCAAAAGTTTTTGGAGCCGCAAATAGTTTGCCTCCAATGACCTATGATCCAGCTGTTAAAAAATGGAAAATTGTGATAAGCTTAAAAGGAGGGAAATCTTTTAAATTTAGAGCTAATAGTTCAGATGTTATTAATTTGGGTATAGGCGATGCAGGAGCGGGATCCGCTGACTATGCAGGACCTACAATGAAATACAATGGCGCAACTATTTCTGTGCCAGGACTATCTACAAGTACACTTCCTTATATTGTTACTCTGGATTTAAGTAATCCTAGAAACTATTCATACACGTTCATAAAACAATAAAAGGAATCGGATCTTTCTTAAATAAAAAGGGCTGTTTTTGACAGCCCTTTTTATCATTATTAATTTTTAAATATTTTAGTTATGAAAAAAATAGTATATATACTTTTACTGATAACGGCAATAAGTTTTGCACAAACGACCACAGTTCCTTCTCCTGCAGTTGCAACAGCCCCTGTAACTATTAATTTTAATAAAACAGGAACAGGTTTAGCAGCATATACAGGGGTAATTTATGCCCACATCGGGCTGACCGTTGATGGAGGAGCTCCATGGCAATATGTTATTGGTTCTTGGGGTAATAATAGTACACAACCTGCTTTATCTCAAACAGGTGCTACTACTTATCAATTGAGTCTTTCTCCAGATTTATTTACAAAATTTGGTGTGCCAACGACAAGTACGATTACTCAAATTTGTGTCGTATTTAGATCGGCAGATGGTGCTCTTAAAAACGGAGCCGATATTTTTCTTAATGTGGGAGCTTTTCAAGCAACGCTTACCTCGCCTGCTTTAAACAGTAATACCATAATAAGTTCGGGAAGTAATTTGCCAATTACAGCGAACAATACAGGAGGAGCAGCCAGTTACAATTTACTAGCAAACGGAACAAGTATCAACACTGCTACTGGGACTTCTTACTCGTATACAGATTTTAATATTCAGGACAACAGAAGTTATGATTTGCAAATAACACAAGGAACTACAACTTTTTCCAAAAAATTCTCAGTTATTGTAAATCCAGCAATTGTAACCGAAGCTATCCCAGCAGGTTTAGGGGATGGGATAAATTATAATTTGGGGGATGCAACTAAAGCTACATTGGTACTAGATGCGCCAGGAAAAGATTTTATTTATGTGGCCGGAAGTTTCAATAATTGGCAACCTACTGCAAGTTATGGAATGAAAAAAGACGCAACTGCAGGTTCAACCAAATTCTGGTTAGAACTGACAGGATTGGTTTCAGGAACAAATTATTCCTATCAATATTGGGTTGTAGATCAAACTCCTACGGTTGGTTCGCCCATTATGGTAAAAACTGCGGATCCGTACTCCACTTTGGTTTTGAATAAAGACGAAGACCCTTGGATTCCTGCAGGTAACTATCCAAATTTACCCGTTTATCCAGTAGGACAAGACAGAGAAGTTACCGTTTTGCAAACAGGACAAACGCCTTATGTTTGGAGTGCTGCAACTACAAATTTCGTAAAACCAGAAAAAGAAAAATTGGTAGTTTATGAAGTGCTAGTTCGTGATTTTGATGCCAACAGAAGTTATCAAAACTTGATTGATAGAATGGATTATTTCAAAAATTTGAAAATAAATGCAATCGAATTAATGCCAGTAATGGAGTTTGATGGCAACGAAAGCTGGGGCTACAATGTTTCATTCCACATGGCTTTAGACAAAGCCTATGGTCCAGCTGCCAAACTAAAAGAATTTATCGATTTATGCCATCAAAATGGAATTGCCGTAATTCTGGATGTAGCTTTGAATCATGCTTTTGGGAGAAATCCAATGGACAGAATGTGGATGAATGACCCTGATGGCGATGGTTGGGGAGGTCCAGCTTCTGACAATCCATATTTTAATGTTACGGCAACGCACAGTTATAGTGTTGGAAATGATTTTAATCATCAGCAACCTAGAACAAAATATTATGTAAAAAGAGTTGAAAAACAATGGATCGAAGAATTCAAAATAGATGGTTTCCGTTGGGATTTAACCAAAGGATTTACTCAAAATTGTACAGGAAGCGAATCTTGTACAAACAGCTATCAACAAGATAGGGTTGATGTGCTTAAGGAATATGCCGATTATGCATGGAATTTAGACCCTACGCATTATGCTATTTTTGAACATTTAGGAAATGATAACGAAGAACAACAATGGGCAAATTATAGAGTAGCCGAAACACCAAGCAAAGGAGTGATGATGTGGGGTATAATGACTGCTGCCTATTCCCAATTATTAATGGGTTATAATTCCAATACAGATATATCTAGAATTGGAAGTGACAGTCACGGTTTTGTAGCAAAACGAGTAATGGGTTATCCAGAAAGTCACGATGAAGAACGAATAATGTACAAAGCCCTTACTTTTGGAAACAGTTCAAATGCTTCTCATAATGTAAAAACATTGAATGTAGCACTTTCAAGAATGTCAGCCATCGGAGCAGTGTCCTTATTGGTTCCAGGCCCAAAAATGATCTGGCATTTTGCCGATTTGGGAATGAGCAATTCTATTTTTACCGCTAGTAACGGAACGGTAAACACAAGTTCTGATGCCATTCCTGGTGACGCTAAACTCGACACCAAACCACAACCGCAATGGACAAGCAACTGGTTAGGTGACCCAAATAGAAATAAAATCTATGCCGATTGGTCTAAAATGATCAATTTAAAAATAACAGAGCCCGTATTCAGCGGAAGCTATACCATTAGTACTGGGTCAGCAGTTTTAACTCCTAAAATATATATTTGGAATACCAGTTTGCCTCCAGCGCAATTAAGTAATGTTGTCGTTTTATCCAACTTTGATGTAGTAGCTCAAAACATTGTTCCTAATTTTCCATATGCAGGAACTTGGTACAACTTGATGGATAATTCAACTTTCGAGGTGACAAGCACAACGGCAACAATTAATATCGAAGCCGGTGGTTTTAGAGTTTATGGAAATAAACCTTCTTCATTGGGTGTAACAAATTTTGGTCTCTCGCAAGACATCTATTTGTATCCAAATCCATCTTTGACTTATTTTACTATAAATGCAAATACCTCAAAAGTAGAGGTGTATTCCATCACAGGACAATTAGTAAAAAGTTACAAAGCAAATCAAACTAAGGAGTATCAATTTGCTATTAGTGATTTGAATAAAGGCGTTTATTTTGTAAAAGCCTTGAACGAAAATAACGAAGTAAAAGTGATGAAATTAGTAAAGCAATAAACTCATTCCACTCCAACTCGCAAAGGCTGTCTTTTTAGACAGCCTTTTTTTATTATTCAAGCACAAATATTCCATTATACTATTTTAAGATTTAAAAAAATGTTATCAACACGAAAACGTGATAGTAGGAGATTTTTTTTCGACATTCGTTTTATATTCGTTATTTTTTGTAATTTTATAAGATATTAATCTAAAAAAGTATCAATTATGAAAACAAAATTATTTTATCTATTGATGTGTTTGTTTGCTTTTACGGCAATCAATGCTCAAATTACATCTGTTGCCATCGTAGGCGATGGGATTGAAGTAGGAGGATGGCCAGGAGGAGCAAAAAATCCTGGGCCTATTGATGCGAAACAAATGAGCCGAGTAGGTACTAGCGATGATTGGACCTATAGTGGTCTTGTTATGGCGGGTGGTCCTTTTAAATTTAGAGCAAACAACAGTTGGAATTCAGCTTCTAGTACACCTCCTGGAGGAAACTGGGGAAAACCAGTAACAGGACCATCATTTCCAACAGGAATTGGTGCTGAAAATGCTGGTGGAAGTGTAGATATAGTTGCCGTTGCTGGAACTTATGACGTTACTTTTAATAGTGTAACAGGTAATTATGCATTTACCGGAGGACCTCCAATTCCCGTTGTAAAAGTTATTGGAACTGCAACTGGCGCTGGTACAGGTATTACCATGGAAACATCGGATGGAATTGTGTATACATTAGGAACCACAACTTTTATAGCTGGAAACGCTCAGTTCAGTGTTGATGGTGCAGTTGTAGGTGCTACTGCTTTTCCTTCTGGAACAGCTACAGGTGTTCCTACGGATTTCATTACAGTTCCTGCTGGAAAATATACTTCTGTGACTTATGATAAAGATGCAGGTACCTACTCCTTTGTAGCAGCGCCTATATATAACTCTATTGCTGTAGTTGGTTCTGGAGCAGGTGGATGGGGAGGAAGCCCAGATCCAAATCAAATGACTACTACTGATGGTGTCATTTATAGAATTAAAAATCTAGTCCTAACAGGTGTAGATCCATTAGTTGCTGGCTCGGGAGAAATTAAATTCCGTCAAAATAACAATTGGACCGATCCAAGTTTTGGTGGAACTGCATTCCCTATAGGAGTAACTGGGCCAGATAACATAATCGTTACCGCTGCCGGTACTTACGATTGTATATTTAATGTAGTGACTGGAGTTTATAGATTCAATTTATCGTCTCAACCACCAGTTTCAATTGTTGGAGCAGGTGCAGGTGGATGGCCAGGAGGAACAACCCCATATCCTGATCCAAATGTAATGACTACAACTGACGGTGAAAATTATAATTTTACTAATTTAATGACTACTGACGGACCTATTAAATTCCGTCAGGATTATGATTGGACTACAAGTTGGGGCGGTACTGGATTTCCTACTGGAACGCCATCTGGTGGCGATTTACCTGCAACAGCTGGTACTTGGAATGTAACTTTAGTTAGATCAACTGGGGTTTATACATTTACAAGTGCTTTAGGAGTTAATCAATTTGATTCTAAAAGCTTTAGTGCTTATCCTAATCCAACAAGAGGTAGCTGGAACATAGTTTCAGGTAACGATGACATCACTTCGATTCAAGTGTATGATGTTTTAGGAAAAACAGTTTATGCAAAAAATAGTGCTTCAAAAGAAGTTTCAGTTAATGCAACAGAACTTTCTAAAGGAGTTTATTTTGCAAAAGTTTCCACTGCAAACGGTACTTCTACACTTAAGTTAATAAAACAATAAACTAAGTTTTAATAAATTGAAAATCCCTTACTGCAATTGCGGTAAGGGATTTTTTGGTTAAACTTGCTACTCCTTTTGTCACGCTGGAAGCGTCTCACCGCACGAGAGCAAAATAATTGAGACGCTTCCAGCGTGACAAATAGCAAGGATAGGATGTCGATAATAAAGGACTAAACTATTCGTCTTTTTTTTGAATCTAATAAAAAAGGCCATTCGCCACAGCGAACAGCCTTATAATTGGAATAAATTATTTTCTACAACTTCCCGTCTTTTATTTCATCCACAATTTCTGGATTTAATAAAGTAGAGGTGTCGCCAAAATTAGAGTAATCACCTTCGGCTATTTTGCGAAGAATGCGACGCATAATTTTACCCGAGCGCGTTTTTGGCAAACCAGAAACAAATTGTATTTTATCTAACTTGGCAATCGGACCAATGTGATCCGCAACGTGCTGGTTAATTTCTTTGGTTAAGTTAGCTCTATCTCGATACTCTCCAGATTCTTTCAGAATTACAAAACCGTACAAAGCATTCCCTTTGACATCATGAGGAAAACCTACAATAGCACTTTCGGCCACTGCTGGA
Organism: Flavobacterium sp.; assembly: GCA_010365135.1. Classification (GTDB taxonomy): domain Bacteria; phylum Bacteroidota; class Bacteroidia; order Flavobacteriales; family Flavobacteriaceae; genus Flavobacterium. The sequence goes on along the minus strand of JAAFGY010000008.1, from coordinate 38,642 downwards.
TGTTCATTAATTGCATCCTCAATAGGTGCAGTTCCCAAATTATGACCCGAAACGATAATCACATCGTCAACACGACCAGTAATTCTATAATAACCTACTTCGTCACGCAAAGCTCCGTCTCCAGTGAAATATTTACCAGGAAAAGCAGTAAAATAAGTGTCTTTGTACCGTTGATGATCGCCCCAGATGGTTCTGGCAATTCCAGGCCAAGGAAATTTGATACACAAACTTCCTGTAACTTGATTGCCTTCAATTTCATTGCGCTTTTCATCCATCAAAACCGCTTGGATTCCTGGCAATGGCAAGGAAGCGTAAGTAGGTTTTGTTGGGGTTACAAACGGAATTGCCGAGATCATAATACCGCCAGTTTCTGTTTGCCACCAAGTATCCACTAATGGGCAACGTTTTCCACCAACGTGGTCATTGTACCAGTGCCAAGCCTCTTCGTTGATGGGTTCTCCAACAGATCCAATGACTTTTAGTGAGGATAATGGGTATTTTTGAACGTATTCTAATTTCTCTTTTGCCAAAGCACGAATGGCTGTTGGCGCAGTATAAAATTGGGTGATTTTGTGTTTTTCAATGATTTCCCAAAAGCGACTAAAATCAGGATAGGACGGAACTCCTTCGAACATTACTGTCGTAGCACCATTCAATAATGGTCCGTATAAAGTATAAGAATGTCCGGTAATCCAGCCAATATCAGCAGTACACCAGAAAACATCATTTTCTTCATAATTGAAAACATTCTTGAACGTATAAGCGGTATAAACCATATATCCAGCCGTAGTATGCACCATTCCTTTTGGTTTTCCGGTGGAGCCCGAAGTGTAAAGAATAAACAATGGATCTTCTGCATCCATAATTTCAGCTACATTATTGTCAGAAGCTGCCTCAAAAAGAGGTTGCAACCATTGGTCACGACCTTCTTTCATAGCTATGGAAGTATTGGTTCTTTTGACCACTAAAACGGTTGAAACACTAGGACAAGAGGTTAATGCATCATCGATAATTCCTTTTAAATCAATAGTTTTTTCGCCTCTAAATCCACCATCCGAAGTGATGACCATTTTGCTCTCACTATCAATAATTCTTGCCGTTACTGCCGAAGCAGAAAATCCTGCAAAAATTACAGAATGTATGGCTCCAATCCGAGCACAAGCTAATACTGAAACAGCCAATTCTGGAATCATTGGTAAATAAATACAAACCCGATCTCCCTTTTTTATGCCTTGTTCTTGCAGCACATTTGCCATTTTGCAGACTCTGGTATACAAATCGTTATAGGAGATGTGTTGCGCATTTTCCGTAGGATTGTTAGGTTCAAAGATGATAGCCGTTTTTTCGCCTCTTTTGGCAAGATGTCGATCCAGACAATTCTTAACGATATTTACTTTGGCATCTACGAACCATTTTATTTTCGCTTCGGCCATATCAAACTCCATTACTTTGTCGCATTCTTGATACCAAGTGAAATTTTCTGAAGCTATTTTGTTCCAAAATTTTCTAGGTTCACGAACCGATTTGTTGTAATGTTTGAAGTATTGTTCTAGATTTTCAATTTTATAATAACTCATTATATTTTTATTTTTGGATGTGCAACTCTTAAAATTAACACTGTTGGAAAAAAACAAATTTAAATCTATTTCTTTTCTTTAGTTGGTATGGACAATGTTTTAACAATAAATTGTGCTGTTTTTACAGAGGCAAGACTTTTTTTCCTAATTTTTCATTGATTACGATTGCTGCACCTTCATAAAATGCAAAAAAGCCACATAGAATTCCTTCATAACCAGCCAAAGTATGAATAGCCGCGTTACCCGTAAAACTTGCCGTAGAAAGTAGGGCAAATAAGATCACTAGCGAGCCAAAAATAAGTTTGCCAATGGTATTCCCGTTGAGTGTTCCAATAAAAAAAGCTAGGGTGAATAACCCCCAAAGTCCCAAATAACATCCCATTGATGCGCCGTCAGGTTTTGTAACTCCCATTAAAGGCAGAATCCATATTGCCACAAGCGACAACCAGAAAAATCCGTAGGACGTAAAAGCCGACATCCCAAAACCATTTCCTTTTTTCCACTCCATAATTCCAGCAATGACTTGTTGTGTGCCGCCAATAAAAATTCCCATCGCCATAATCATCGAATTGAGTTCGTAGAAACCTGCATTGTGAATGTTTAATAAAATAGTAGTCATTCCAAAACCGAAAAGTCCTAATGGGGCCGGATTTGCTGTTGTGTCTTTGATAATTTGTTCCATGTAAAAAAGTGAGTTGTTTTTTGAAAGTTTAGAATCTTGGTTTTATAAAATAGGGCATTCATTTCATTTCAGATTCACAAATATATCAAACCTGCTTGATTTACCTAACATTTTTTTTGTTTTAGCTTGAATTATCTATTAAAGTCTACGAATTAATTGTATTTTATAGAATTATTCGCCGATAATCAGTCATTTTTGTTAAAATTGCCCTTTTAAATTTAGCAGAAACGCTGTTGTTTTTTAACAAATGAATGATCAAAATGGGGTGTTTTATCTAAAGCTTAAATATGACAATTATCATTTTTTTAAAAAAGAATTGCTTCTATCTTTGAGAGAAATATAATAACATTACAATAATCTTAAATAAATTTACGAATATGGCACAAGAAAAAAATGCTCCAAAATACGTGTATTATTTTGGTGGTGGTAAAGCAGACGGAAACGAATCTATGAAAAACTTATTGGGAGGCAAAGGAGCCAATCTAGCTGAAATGGCGGGTAATCCTAACCTTCTATTACCAGTTCCTCCTGGATTTACACTTACCACAGAAGTTTGTACGGCTTATTATAATAATAAAAAGAAATACCCTACAGAGCTAAAGGCGCAATCGGATAAAGCATTAGCGACTGTAGAAAAAGAAATGGGCAAAAAGTTTGGCGATATCAACAATCCTTTATTGCTTTCTGTTCGTTCAGGAGCTAGAAAATCGATGCCCGGAATGATGGATACCGTTTTGAATATTGGTCTAAACGAACAAACCATCGAAGGCGTAATCAAACAATCGGGCGATGCTCGTTTTGCTTATGATGCCTACCGTCGTTTGATAATGATGTATGCCGATGTGGTGATGGAAAAAGCCGCTGGAATTGAACCTAAAGACGGAAAAGGAATCCGAAAAGTATTAGACGAAAAATTAGAAAAAATAAAACACAAACAAGGCTATCAATTTGATACCGATTTAACCGTTGCCGAATTAAAAACTTTGGTAAAAGAATTTAAAGCCACAATTATTAAAGTATTGGGCAAACCGTTTCCAGAAGATCCAAACGAACAATTGTGGGGAAGTATCGGCGGCGTATTTAGCAGCTGGATGGGAAAACGAGCCATTGAATACCGTCGTATTGAAAACATTCCACACGAATGGGGAACTGCTGTAAATGTGCAAGCCATGGTTTTTGGAAACATGGGAGAATCCAGCGCCACAGGAGTTGCTTTTACCAGAAATCCCGGCAATGGTGAAGATTATTTTTATGGAGAATATTTATTAAATGCGCAAGGGGAAGATGTGGTAGCAGGAATTAGAACTCCAGCACCAGTGAATGACAAATCTAAAAACGATCAAAGCAAACATTTGCCAACTCTGGAAGAAACGATGCCGGCCGCTTACAAACAGTTGTTCGATATACAAAATAGATTAGAAGTGCATTACAAAGACATGCAAGATATTGAGTTTACCATCGAAAAGGGAACACTTTATATGTTGCAATGCCGTATCGGAAAACGCAATGGAATCGCTGCTGTAAAAATTGCCAGCGACATGTATAATTCAAAATTGATTGATGCCAATACGGCTGTTATGAGAGTAGCACCAAACCAATTGGTAGAATTATTATTGCCTATGTTGAATCCTGAAATACAAAAAATAACAAAAGCAATTGCCAAAGGATTACCAGCAGGACCCGGTGGAGCAAAAGGACGTGTAGTGTTCTCGTCCAACGATGCTGTAGAATGGGCAAGTCGTGGCGAAAAAGTAATCTTGGTAAGAGAAGAAACTTCACCCGAAGATGTCGATGGAATGCACAAATCACAAGCTATTTTGACTACCAAAGGAGGAATGACCTCTCACGCAGCATTAGTAGCAAGAGGTTGGGGAAAATGTTGTATTGTAGGTTGCAATGATATTCAAATTAACAGTGAAACCAAATCGTTTAGAGCCAACGATGGTACTTTTATCAAAGAAGGAGATTGGTTGAGTCTTGACGGTACAAAAGGATTGGTTTACCTAGGAAGTATGGAATTAGTCGATGTGGATTTAGATAAAAATCAGTCGTACAAGAACCTGATGAAATTAGTGGATAAAACTAAAGTAATGGGCGTTCGAACCAATGCAGAAACTCCTGGCGATGCTGAACAAGGCGTAAAATTTGGCGCAGAAGGAATTGGTTTATTTCGCACAGAACATATGTTTTATGGTGAAGGAAGCGACCAACCGTTATTCCTTTTGCGCAAAATGATTGTGAGTAAAACCGAAAAAGAAAGAAGAGAAGCTTTGAATGGTTTATTCGTTTATGTAAAAAAAGATATTAAAAAAACATTAAGTGTAATGAGTGGTCATCCCGTAACCATTCGTTTACTCGATCCACCATTGCACGAATTCGTTCCTCACGATAAAGAAAAATTAATTCAGTTGAGCAAAGAATTAGGTATCAGTATGAGTGTTTTGAATAGACGAGTACTGGCTTTACACGAAAACAATCCAATGCTAGGTCATAGAGGAGTTCGTTTAGGAGTCAGTTATCCGGAAATCACCGAAATGCAAATTAGAGCCATCTTTGAAGCTACTGTCGAATTGACTAATGAAGGCAAAAAAGCAATGCCCGAAATTATGATTCCGGTTACTTGCTCGAAAAACGAGTTAAAACATCAAAGAGAAATTGTTGACACGGTTTACAAAGAAACTTGCGAAAAAATGGAGGTTAAAAAAATACCTTATTTATACGGAACCATGATCGAAATTCCTCGCGCCGCGTTGAAAGCAGATGTTATGGCAGAAGAAGCCGATTTCTTCAGTTTTGGAACCAACGATTTAACACAAATGAGTTTCGGTTTCAGCCGTGATGATATTGGCGGCTTCCTACCAAAATACCTTGATTTAGGAATTCTTCCTAACGATCCTTTCCAAACCATTGACCAAGAAGGAGTTGGTGAATTGATTAAACTCGGTGTAGAAAGAGGTCGCAAAACCAAACCCAATCTAAAAGTAGGTATTTGTGGCGAACACGGAGGCGATCCTGATAGCGTTGTCTTCTGTCACCGAATTGGAATGAACTACGTAAGTTGTTCTCCTTTCCGTGTGCCAATTGCACGTTTAGCAGCAGCTCAAGCGGCTTTGCAATATCCAAGAGATTAATTTTTAGAAACCTGTTTTATTTATAATGAAAGACGGCATCTTGAAAGAGGTGCCGTTTTTTTTTGAGAAAAATTAAAAAAATAAGTTGGTTTACGGGAAACCTCAATTGTAGGAATTTTAAATAGATTACATTTGAGTAATATTAATCTATAAACATAACAAAATGAAATTAGAAAAAATACTTGACAGGCTTGGCTCACTTGAGAAAAATTCTTTTATTAAGATAATAGATTGCATTATTTCTAAAAATCCAAAAAATTTTAAAGAAATTGATTTGATTCTAATCTCTAAAGAAAAAGTTTTAAAAACAGTTGATAGTCAAAATGTTACTAAAATTTTCGAATTGATTAGCAATGAATTTCTAGAATATATTAAAACTGAATTTCAAGATACCTCATCACAATTAGATATATTAATTGACATCATTATAAGGGATGGAAACTGCATCCTGAGTCAAGTCCATCTCGCAAAATTATATGATATTGAACTTGTGAACTTAAAAAGTAAAATTAAAATTCTAAATTCTGAATTGGAAAATGAAAAATCGGAAATGACTTTTGAGAGAAAAAGAGATTATAAAATTTATAAATCTTGTCTATTCACTGCTTATAATAATGATTTGTCAAATAATAGAGAAGCAAAAATATCTCAAGATGAATTATCAATTCTATTAACTTTATCAAAAGAATTAGATCTTTCGCAAGAAGAAATTAAATTAATCAATTATTCTATTTTGCCAATTAAAAACATTAAAATTCCGGAAGTAATTAATAGTTTAAAAAACTTCGGTGTTATTTTTTATTCAAAAAAAGATAGTACAATTTTTATTGCTGATGAAATGGTTAGTTTGTTGAGAGAATTAAGAGGGAAGGAAATTGCAGACAAATACTTTAGAAGGAGTTTAAATCTATTAAGAGAGCCAATTATAAATCAGATCGCAAAAAGACATGGTGTAGATAGAAAATTAACCAATTCGCAAAAAATTGAAAAGATAATAAAAGAAGGAATTTCATTTACGGGTATTTTATCTTCGGATATTTACAAAGAAGGCAGCTCATTAACTGAAAAGAAAAAGGAACTAAATGATTTATTTGAAGGAGGGTTAAATATCATTAATTTAAAAGGGAATACTTTAGAAGACAAAATTAATAGTTTAATCAATTACTTTGAAAGCATTGATAAAGAGGAGAGAATAGGTATTTCTTTGGATGGTTATGAAAAAATGCTTAGTGAATTAAATATATCATTACCAAAGTTTAATAAGCGAGTTAAAGAGCAATTTGAATTACAAGATGATTTAGTTTTAAACGCCAAATTTTTATTAGATTATAATATTAAACCTAGAGATATATTGGACTTAATAGAAAAAAATGAATTACTTTCATTTATTAAAGGCAATGGAATTAAGCAAAGAGGCGATAATATTACAAATATTATTGATAATTACAAAGATGCGGAAAATCTTTTTTTAGAAAATTTCGAGAATATTGGATTTAGAAATTTTAATCTTCTAAAAGATAATGGAATCATAATAAAAGAAAGTGACCTTGGTTTAAAATTTGAAGAACTGACTAAAATAATTTTTACTAAAATTGGTTTTAATGTGGATGACAAATTAAAAAACACACTAAACACCGCTAAAGATAAAATCGATGTTCTTCTAAATCTTGGTAATGATGAAATTATCATAATTGAATGTAAAACTATTAAAGAAAGTAGTTATAATAAATTCAGTTCTGTTTCTAGACAACTAAAATCATATCAAAATTTGGCTTTAAAAAATAATTTAAGGGTAATCAAGGTTCTACTAATTGCTCCTGATTTTAGCGAGGATTTCGTATCAGATTGTGAAATGGACACAGAGATGAATTTATCATTAATAACAGCGACCACTTTATCAAAAATAGCTAGAACTTTTAAATTATCAAAACATAAAATCTTTCCTCACGTTCTATTTCGAGATATAATGATTAATGAGGAGAGAATATTAAAAGCATTACTTAAATAATCCAATTTTTGTCAGTTCGACGAAGGAGAAAGCTTATGAGTTACTCTCGATGTGTGATTTCTCCTTCGTCGAAATGACAACTCAGTACAAATTAATAACAAAAAATCCCTAATATCTTAATAATAAGACAATTAGGGAATTTTTTGTGGTACCTCCAGGGATCGAACCAGGGACACATGGATTTTCAGTCCATTGCTCTACCATCTGAGCTAAGGTACCTCGCTAATGCGGGTGCAAATATAGAATGATTTTTAATTTATACAAAACAATTTTTAAAAAAAATCTATTCGTACCTTCGCTGCGTTAAATATAAATTATGATTCTAGCTGTCGATGTAGGAAATACCAGAATTAAAGCCGCTGTTTTTGAGGGAAGTACCCTTTTAGAGTCTTTTGTTTTTAGTAAAATCGAACTTGAAAAAAGCATTAAAAATATTTTAGAAAAGTATAAAAATACAACTCATTTAGTCGTGGCTTCCGTCTCAGATGTCGAAAAACAAGCATTTATTGGGTTTGAAAAAGCAATAAATATTCATTTTGTGTCACATAAAGACGCTTTTCCGTTTCTCAATAGTTATGAAACGCCACAAACTCTAGGAATCGACCGAATGGTTCTTGCTGCAGGTGCAACGCTTCAATTTCCTTGTCAGAATCGGTTGGTGATTGATGCAGGCACTTGCATAACGTACGATTTTATTGATGAAAACGATAATTATCTTGGCGGAGCAATTTCGCCGGGATTGCGATTAAGATACGAAGCCTTACACAATTATACTGCAAAATTGCCCTTACTGACTTTAGAAAATCCGAAACATTTTACAGGCAAATCAACGTCAGAATCCATGCATTCCGGAGTGGTGAATGGCTTGGTATATGAAATTGACGGTTTCATCGCAGAATTTAAGGCACAATATTCAAAATTTATAATAATTTTAACGGGTGGAGACTCAGAATTTTTGGCTAAACGATTAAAAAATACCATATTTGCCAATTCAAATTTCCTTCTCGAAAGTTTGAACCAAACATTTCAATATAAAATTAAAAATGATTAATAAAATTTTAATAAGCGCTTGTTTATTTTTATCGTTAGTTTCTTATTCACAAGAGGGCACATCATCCCCTTATTCTTTTTACGGAATCGGGGAAACAAGAGTAATTGGTACAGTCGAATCACGCTCAATGGCAGGATTATCTATAGTTCCGGACTCTACCCGCATTAACTTACAAAATCCGGCTGGTTTAGCTAATTTAAAATGGACCACCTTTACGCTTGCGGGAACCAGCAATCATACCAAACAAAAATCAGAAACATCATCGGCATCGGCGCAGAGATCTACATTCGATTATTTATCATTAGGCATTCCAATAGGAAAATTTGGAGCAGCATTTGGAATAATTCCCTACTCTTCTGTTGGATATAAAATAAAAAACGACGCTACTGAGCTTTCGCCAGTCAATAAACGTTTTAATGGCTGGGGTGGTTTGAATCGAGTTTTCGTTGGTACAGGCTATAGAATAAAACCAAATTTAAGCGTGGGAGTCAATGTCTATTATAACTTTGGAAAAATTCAAACCAATAGTTTGGAGTTTGTTTCTGAGGTGCCAGTGGGTTCTCGCGAATTGAATGTGAACGAATTATCTGGTGTGAATTTTAATATTGGAATGATGTATCAGACTAAAATAAACGCTAAATTATCTTTTGTGAGTAGCCTTTATTATACTCCAAAAAGTATTTTGAAGTCTAATAATAGCAGAACTATTGCCACGGTGACCTACGATTCTAATTATGATTTACAAGACGTAGATGTTTTGGATCCCGTAAAAATCAAAAACGACTTAAATTTACCGCAAAAATGGACTTTTGGAGCAGGAGTTGGAAACACTAAAAAATGGCTTTTAGGCGCCGAATTTTCCGTTCAAGATGCCGGAAAATTATACAACAATTACAACACTTTAGATAATGTAACGTACGGGAAATATCAAAAATACAGCGTGGGTGGTTACTTCACGCCCAATGCCAATCCTTTTATGAGTTATGTCAAAAGAGTAACCTACAGAGCGGGTTTCAAATATGAAAAAACAGGATTGATTGTCAATTCTACTTCGATAAATGATGTTGGGATGACTTTTGGATTAGGATTACCAATATTAGGTTCTTTGTCGAATACAAATATCGGTTTCGAATTTGGAAAAAAAGGAACTACTTCGAATAATTTGGTTCAGGAAAATTATTTCAATATATCTATAGGTGTTTCACTTAACGATAAATGGTTTGTGAAAAGTAAATACAATTAATAGTGGAATCCACTTTCCTAATTATTGCTTACCAATCTGTCAAGTTCAGCAAATGACTTTACTAAAAAAATATCCAATTCTTACACTTGTCACGGTTCTTGCCGTGACACTGTTTTTTGGATGTGAAAGTAATTTAAAAGAAGTCCAAAAAAGTAATTTTACCGATTTTGTTCCAAGTGGAGAGGCCGAAAAAATAAATTTAAAATACACCGATTCTGGCCGCATAAAAGTCATTTTGGTCAGCCCAAAAATGTTAGAGTATGGAAATGTGAATTTTCCCTTCACGGAATTTCCTAAAGGAATTGATGTCACTTTATACGACAAAAATGGGAAAAGAACCTTTGTCAAATCGGATTATGCCACTTCCTATAAGTTGACTAATCTTATCGATCTGAAAGGAAATGTGACAATAACCACGCAGGATGGTCAAAATCTCGAAACGGATCAACTGTATTTCGACCAGAAAAACGAATGGTTTTATACCGAAAAAAAGTTTAAATTTACAGACCCAAAAGGCGTTTCAAACGGACAAGGAATTGATTTTAGTAAAGATTTCAAATTTATCAATTCTCAAAAAATTGCTGGCGAAATAGAATCCGACGAATAAAATTACACCAAAGTTATGAAATACTTAAAATACACTCCTTACCTTTATCTTATTCTTGGAGGCGCTTTTATTTACGATGGAATTACAAAATGGAATGATCCCACAGCCACGCCGAAAATCAGTCTTTTTATTGGAATCTTAGCCGTATTTATGTTTTTCTTCCGCAGAAGATTCGCTAAGAAATTGGAAGACCGAAACAACAAATCCTAATTATGGAAATTAGCATTATTATATTGTGTCTGATACTATGTGCTTTCTTTTCGGGAATGGAAATTGCCTTCATTTCGTCTAATAAAATTTACCTTGAAATAGAGAAAAAACAAGACAACTTCATCTCTAACATCCTGACAAAACTTACCGAAAAACCTTCAAAATTTATCGCTTCCATGCTCATCGGCAACAATATTGCATTGGTGATTTATGGATTTTTTATGGGCGATTTATTGATGCTTTGGATAGAAAATCTAGGATTTCATTTGTCTGGATTTTTCAGTCTTTTACTTCAAACGCTGATTTCAACTATCCTTGTTTTGATAACAGCGGAATTCTTGCCTAAAGTTTTTTTTCAGATTTATGCCAACTCATTAATGAAGTTTTTTGCACTTCCGGCTTATGGTTTTTACATTTTGTTTTATTTTATTTCTACTTTTTTCATCTGGGTTTCTGATTTTGTTTTGGTGAAATTCTTCAAAACCGAAGGAGATTCAATTCCTTTGTATTTCAGCAAAGCAGAGCTTGGAAATTATATTACCGAACAAATGAGCACCGTAGAAGACAACGACGAAATGGATTCGGAAATTCAAATGTTTCAAAATGCTTTGGACTTTTCAGGAGTCAAAGCGCGAGATATAATGTCTCCACGAACCGAAATCGTCGCGATCGATTTGTTCGATTCGATAACGGAATTGAAAGATTTGTTTATCGAAACCGGTTATTCTAAAATTGTCGTGTATCAAAATTCCCTCGATGATATTATAGGTTACGTGCATTCCTTTGATTTATTCAAAAAACCTAAAAACATCAAATCGATTGTCATTCCAGTTGAATTTGTTCCCGAAACAATTTATATTAAAGATGCGATGGATTTGCTGACCAAAAAGCGAAAAAGTGTGGCAGTTGTCCTCGACGAATACGGCGGAACTTCTGGAATTATTACCATCGAAGATATTGTGGAAGAACTTTTTGGCGAAATTGAAGACGAACACGATTCCGATGAAGAATTGACCGAAAAAGAATTAAAAGAGGGCGTTTATGTTTTCTCAGCTCGATTGGATGTAGAGTATTTGAATTTAACTTACAAACTCAATATTCCTGAGAGCGATTCTTACGGAACATTGGGCGGTTTTATTGTAGATTCAACTAAAGAAATTCCGCAAAAAGGCGATGTCATCACCATTGGAATCTATCATTTTATCATCGAAGAAGCCACAAATAAGAAAATTGAATTAGTCAAAATGACAATAAAAGATTGATTTTTTTTGGGAAATGAAATTTTCTTGTAAATTATAGCGCGACTACTATAATTATTAATTAGATAATTGTATTTTCGCAGACTGAATATAAAAATTAATAACATAAAAATGGCAGTTTTAGCAAAAATTAGACAACGTTCCGCTTTAATGATAGTAGTTATTGCGCTAGCATTATTTGCGTTTATAGCAGGAGACCTTTTTACGAAAGGGAATTTTGGTAAAAGTTCAAAAGATGTGGGAAAAATCAATGGAAAAGAAATTCCATTCGAAGACTTTAGAGTAAAAGTGAGTAATGTTGAAAAAAGTCAGCAAGGAATAACTTCGACAGCAGCGGCAAATAGAGTTTGGGAGCAAGAGGTTTCTATTGCTTTGTTAACTTCTGAATTTGAAAAATTAGGATTAAGAGTCGGGCCACAACACATTATGGAAGTTTTGAAAGCAGATCAAAATATTGGAAAAAATCCAATTTTTTTAAATGCAGCTGGAATTTTTGATGAAGCAAAATTCAAAGAATATTTCAAATCAAATCCAGAACAAGCTCAATATTTAAAAGACAGAGAAAAAGACGCTGAGCTTAATGCCAAATATCAAATTTATACAACTTTGATAAAAGCAGGAACTTACACCACAGAAAGCGAAGGAAAATTGAAATATGAAATGGAAGCCAACAAAGTGAACTTTGCCTATGTTGCCGGATTATATTCTACAATAAAAGATAGCGAAGTAAAAGTTTCGGACGATGAAATTGTTACTTTCATGAAAAAGAATGAAAAAAAATACAAAGCAGACGAAACACGTGAAATAGAATATGTTTTAATTGAAGACAAAGCTTCGCCAGAAGATGAAGCTGAAGTAAAATCTAAAATAACGGGTTTGTTGACTAATCGTGTAAAATATGACGAAGCGACTAAAGCAAATATAACCGAGCCAGGATTTAAGGATGCACCAAACACCATCGAATTTGTAAATTCAAATTCAGATGTTCCTTACGATTCCACTTATGTTGCAAAAAAAGATTTGCCTGCAGTTGACGCAGAAAAATTATACAACTTAGCTCCCGGAGAAATTTATGGTCCATATATTTTCGGAAAATACTATTGTCTTTCTAAATCAATGGGTAGAAAAGTTGGTGTGAATGCAAAAGCAAGCCATATCCTGATTAGCTATGAAGGAACTCAGGTGCCAAATCAAAAAGAGAAAAGGACAAAAGAACAAGCCAAAGCCAAAGCTGAAGGTATTTTAGCCCAAGTAAATGCAAATCCAGATAGTTTCTTGATGTTGGCTTTCACTGCTTCTGACGATCAGTCAGCACAACAAGGTGGAGATTTGGGTTATTTTGGACCAAACCAAATGGTGAAACCTTTCAACGATTTTGTTTTTAGTAACCCTATTGGGAAAGTTGGATTAGTAGAAACTCCTTTTGGTTTTCATATCATCAAGGTAACAGATAAACAAGACGGTATTCGTTTGGCAACTATTGCTCAAAAAATTGAAGCTTCGGAAGCTACTTCGGATAAAGTGTTTACTCAAGCGACACAATTTGAAATTGATGCGACCGAAAAAGATTTTGCAAAATCAGCGGCTGCAATGAAACTTACAATAGCTCCTCCAGTAACGGTTAAAGCTATGGACGAAGCTTTTGGGTCATTGGGTAATCAAAGAAATATTGTGAGATGGGCATTCGAAGACGGAACTGATTTAGGTGCTGTAAAAAGATTTGAAGTGGCTAATTTAGGACACGTTATTGCAAAAGTTAAGAAAGTAAATCCAGAAGGATTAATGGCTGTTGATTTGGTTCGTTCTTATGTTGAGCCAATGCTTAAAAACAAGAAAAAAGCAGAGTTAATCAAAGCTAAAATGACAGGAACTTCATTAGAAGCGATTGCAAAAGCTGTTGGTGCGCCAGTACAACAAGCTACTGATGTAACAATGGAAAATCCAGTTTTAACAGGTGGAGTGGGTCAAGAGCCAAAAGTGGTTGGAAACGCATTTGCATTAACTGCCGGTAAACTTTCTGCTCCAATCGAAGGAAATACTGGAATTTATGTGGTAAGAAATACGAACGTAGTGAAAGCGCCAGTTTTGAAAGATCATACGGCTTATGTAGCCAAATTGAAAGCCCAAAGCGCTGGAGATGTAAACAGAGTGATTCCTGCATTAAAAGACAAAGCCGAGATTAAAGACAATAGAAAACAATTCAATTATTAGATTGAAATAGCAGTAAAATTTAAATCCCGTTTAGGAAACTAGACGGGATTTTTTATTGAATTTAGTTACCGCAATTCGAATTTGCGGTTTGATTTATTGAGAGACTTCTCTAGATTTGACAACTTATTGAAAGTTGTCAAATCTGTCAAGTAAACTATTACAAAATCATATCGTTATAAGAAACTATAGTCCGAAACCCTTTTTTACTAAAATACGCAGTAGGATTTTCTTTTGAAATCGCTAAAACAAAATCGCCTCCCCAAGCGCCAAGACTTTTGATTACGCCATTAAAATCGGGGAATAAGGATTCTTTCACCGTTTTCATTTCAAGAATATTGCTCATTTCCGCTTCGTGTATTTCTAAAGCTCTGGCAAACTGATGAAGGGTTGTTGCGTTTAAAACCTCTTGAGTTATTTTGTTGTTTTCTGCAATATCATCAGCCAAATCTTTGTTTTTGTTGTTATAATAGGAAGCGATGGAAGCTTTGCTGCTTTGCTTTTTATCGAGATAAACAAAAAACAAGTTTCCGGTAAATTCAGGTTCGAAAATTACGTTTTCGACAATTGGTTTGCCATCTTCCAAATGATACAAAATAGGGTTGTTATTTTGAGCACAAGCAATGTCGTAACCGCTGCCGCCAAAACTATTGTTGAGCAAAACAAAAGCATCTATCTTTAGCCATTGCGCAACATTATTAATTAAAGTTGAGGAAGTGCCCAAACCCCAATTCTTAGGAAAACTAAGTTCGGTTTTGACTTGATATCCTTCGGATTGAGTAATAAAATCGGGATTTAATAAATAACCTTCGTGCAGAATTTCAATCAAAGTATTTCTCACCGTTGCGTTTTCATTGTTTGCTTTATTCGAAATATCCAAAAAAGAAAAAGTGTCTTGAAACCAAACGCTTCCATCTGCATTAAAACTTGTCCATTTTATTTCCTGGTTTTTTCCTTTTTCTACGATGAGGTTTTGTCCAAATTTGGTTGGTAAAGCAAAGGCTTTGGCGCCATCAAGAACCAAATATTCTCCGGTGATTAATAGTTTTCCGTTACTGTAAAATTCTTTTTTCATTTAGTAAATTTAACCCTGTCAGGGTTTTGAACCCTGACAGGGTTGACGATTAAATATTTCTTCGTAAAGTTTCAATGTATTCAACAACCGCACTGTGAGAAACAACCTGATGTTTGAAATGTTTCCGAATCAAAATGCGTTCATCCTCATTAGCTTCAAATTGATTGAGGATATTGTTCAAGTGCATTTTCATATGGCCATCCTGAATTCCTGTTGTAGTTAGTGAACGCAAGGCAGCAAAATTTTGTGCCAAACCTGCGACCGCTACAAACTGCATCAACTCTTTTGCGGATGGATTTTCAAGCATTTCAAGAGAAAATTTCACCAAAGGATGCAAAGAAGTCAATCCGCCAACAGTTCCTAAAGCCAAAGGCACTTCTAACCAAAAAGTAAAAATATCATTTTCGATTTTAGCGTGTGACAAACTCGAATAGCTTCCTTTCCTCGAAGCATAAGCATGAATTCCTGCTTCAACAGCGCGGAAATCATTGCCTGTAGCAAGCACAACAGCATCAATTCCATTCATAATTCCTTTGTTGTGAGTTACGGCTCGAAAAGGCTCTACTTCAGCAATTTGAACCGCTCGAATGAATCGCTCGGCAAATGCTTTTGGATTTTCGATATGTTTTTCGGCTAAGTCATTTATTGGACAAGAAACTTCGGCGCGAACAATACAATTGGGAACATAATTCGAGAGAATGCTCATCACCACTTCAATGTCTTTTTCTTCTTCGGAAAAGGAATTATAACTTTGTGCTTCTTCTTTCAAAGTTTTAGCAAATTGCTCCAGACACGAATTGATAAAATTGGCACCCATCGAATCTTTAGTTTCAAAAGTAGCGTGCAGTTGGTAGTAATTAGGCAACAAACTGGTTTTGTCTCGTAGTTCTATAGCTAGAATTCCGCCACCACGTTTTTGCATATTTTTGGTAATGCTTTCGGTGTTGGAGTAGAATTTGGTTTTAATTTGGGCAAAGAATGAAGCCAATTTCAACGCATTTCCTTTGAAAATAAAATGAACTTGCCCAATTTTTTCGGTATTGATAACGGTGGCTTTAAAACCGCCGCGAGTGGACCAAAACTTAGCCGATTTTGAAGCAGCGGCAACTACCGAACTTTCCTCAATCGCCATCGGAATGCTGTTGTATTTTCCGTTAATCAAAAAATTGGGTGCTACACCCAGTGGAATGTAGAAATTGCTGATCGTGTTTTCGATAAATTCATCGTGCAATTTCTGTAATTTTTCGTCAGAATTCCAATAGTTTTTAAGGATTGCAATGGCTTCCTGAGGATTAGAAAAGTATTCTTTGGCAATCCAGTTTATTTTTTCTTCTTTGGATAATTTTGAAAATCCAGCTATTAAGTTTGGCATTGTAGTTTGGTTCTAGTAGGAATATTTATTCTTGATAATGCCAATAACAATAACTAATTGTTTTGCATCCTCAACTTTGAAAGTTATAGTATAACCTTTGTGCGTATAGTCTCGAAAAGTATCGTCGTCGAAATAAAAAGATTTTTTGTAATTGTATGGAAATTTTAAGTCTTTTTTGATGGCAAAAATCAGATCTTTTTTAAATTTTCTAGAATCTTTTGGCTTGTCTTTCGCTATGAAGTCAATTATTTCATTTAGTAAAAAATAAAAATTTTCAGAAAAGTTAATTTTCATATTTAGAAATTGTTTTTTCTAGCATAGCATCTAATTCGTCAATATCGTAAAGTTTGCTTTCTCCAGACTCCATTTTCTTTACCGCTAAATGTAGGCTGGCTCGATATTCATCAAAAGATTTATCTTCAATAATTGGGCTACCTTCCTCAATAATATTCAATTCATCTTTTGAAAAAGAATTTAAAAAACCGATAAGTTTTTCCTTTACATTAGATTGAAATTCTATTTTGATAGTTTCCATATGATTTTTTATTTGATCAAAATTAGTAAAAAAAATGGTATTCAATTCGGTTTTATAACTTGTTTCTCTATTAATATAACATTTAACAGTTCAACCGTTAATTAATTGTAAAATTTTCACTAAAATTGGGGGCTTATAAATTAATAATGAATTAATGATTTCTAATAAGATTAACTTCCTGTTTTTGTTCGTGTTAACTACTGTTTTTGCACAACAAAAAATCACCGTCGAAGCCATTTATACCGGACAATTTCAACCTAAAGGAATGGTTGAATTGCAATCGATGAAAAATACCAATCAATATACGGTTTTAAATTTTGATCAAGCCAGCCGAAGTTTGCAAATTGAGCTGTTCGATTTTTCTACTTTAAAAAAAGTAAACACATTAATCGAGACAAAAAATCAAAGTAAATTAGGAGACGGAATTGATAGTTATACTTTTAGTTCGGACGAAAAGCAGCTGTTGATTGCCAATAACACCAATCCAATTTATCGGCATTCTTTTACTGCCGATTATTTTCTGTACAATTTGGAAACTAAAGAATTGAATAAAATTCTAGAACAAGTTCAAGAACCTACATTTTCACCCGATGGAAAAAAGATAGCGTATGTCAAACAAAATAACATTTATATTTTTGACATAGCTTCAAAAACCAACTCCCAAATCACTAGTGATGGAAAGAAAAATGTCATAATAAATGGTATAACGGATTGGGTTTATGAAGAAGAATTTGCCTTTGTGCGCGCTTTCGATTGGAGCAAAGACAGCAAAAAAATAGGATACATTCGTTTTGACGAAAGTCAGGTTCCAGAATTTTCAATGTCGATTTTTGCAAAAAATTTGTATCCAAAAATTGAAACTTTCAAATATCCAAAAGCAGGCGAAAAGAACTCTTTGGTGTCTTTGCATGTCTACAATGTCGATTCAAAAGCCACCAAAAAAGTAGATTTAAGTCAATATAATGATTTTTATATTCCAAGAATTGAATGGACAAACGACAGCAATATTCTGTCCGCAAAAATAGTAAATCGGCATCAGGACAATCTGGATTTGCTATTTGTAAATGGAACAACGGTGGAAACTAAAGTAGTTTTAAACGAAAAAGGCAAATCCTACATTGATTTTATCGATAAAGATAATTTGACTTTTTTGAATGACAACAGTTTTATTTGGACATCAGAACAAGACGGTTTCAATCACATTTATCACTATGACAAAACTGGAAAATTAATCAGTCAGGTGACTAAAGGCAATTGGGAAGTAACCGAATATTATGGTCTGGATGAAAAAACGAATACTGTTTTTTATCAATCAACTGAGGAAGGTTCAATCAATAGAGCGGTTTTTAGAATTGATTTAAACGGGAAAAATAAAGTACACTTGTCAAAAAATATTGGTACAAACAAGGCAACTTTCAGTCCTAATTTTCAATATTTTATTAACTCTTTTTCGAGTGCCTCTCAACCAACAATTTATACTTTGAATGATTCTAAATCTGGAAAACAACTTCAGGTTATTGAAAACAACGAAGCTTTGGCATCCAAATTAAAAGACTATAATTTACCACAAAAAGAATTTTTTGTATTAAAAACCGAAAAAGGCAATGCTTTGAATGCTTGGATTATGAAACCAAAGAATTTTAACGCATCAAAAAAATATCCAGTTTTTATGTATCAATATTCAGGACCAGGTTCACAACAAGTCAATAATGAATGGGGTTCGTATGACGATTATTGGTTTGCGATGCTTGCCCAACAAGGTTATATTGTGGCTTGTGTTGACGGTCGTGGAACGGGTTTTAAAGGTGCCGAATTTAAAAAAGTAACCTACAAACAATTAGGGAAATACGAAGTCGAGGACCAAATTGATGCTGCAAAAGTAATAGGAAATTACCCGTATGTCGATAAATCTCGAATAGGAATTTGGGGTTGGTCATATGGTGGTTTTATGTCGAGCAATTGTATTTTGAAAGGAAATGACGTTTTTAAAATGGCGATTGCTGTTGCGCCAGTCACCAATTGGCGATTTTATGACAGTGTTTATACCGAAAGATATATGCAAACGCCACAAGAAAACCCAAGTGGTTACGATGACAATTCACCCATAAATTTTGTCGAAAAACTAAAAGGGAAGTATTTGTTGATTCACGGTTCGGGTGACGATAATGTTCATGTACAAAATTCGATGCAAATGATGGAGGCTTTAATTCAAGCCAATAAGCAATTTGATTCCCAAATTTATCCCGACAATAACCATGGGATTTATGGCGGAAAGACCAGAATTCAATTGTTTAATAAAATGACTACTTTTATACAAAATAATTTATAAGATGTCGTGCAAAATTATGATGATGAATCTAAGAACAAAAATAATTTATAACAATAACCTTAACCAAAATAAATAATATGAGTGAAGCAGTAGTAAAAACAGGACATCCAAAAGGACTTTGGGTATTATTTGGAACCGAAATGTGGGAGCGTTTCAATTTCTATGGAATGCGGGCAATTTTGACCTTATTTCTGATAAACTCATTAATGATGAAAGAAGCTGATGCTGCCATTATTTATGGAGGTTTCTTGGGACTTTGTTATTTAACTCCAATGTTAGGTGGTTTTATTGCCGACCGTTTTTTTGGAAATAGAAATTGTATTCTTCTTGGCGGACTAATGATGGCCATTGGTCAATTATTACTGTTTACAAGTGCCAGCGTTTTTGGAACAAATTTATCTTTGGCAACTACTTTGATGTGGTCCGCTTTGGGAATTATTATTTTTGGAAATGGATTTTTCAAACCAAACATTTCAAGTATGGTGGGTAGTTTGTATCCAAAACAAGAAAAAAGTAAACTCGATACTGCTTTTACCATTTTCTATATGGGAATCAATTTAGGCGCTTTTTTAGGTCAGTTTATTTGTCCATTTATTGGAGATGTGAAAGATGCTAATGGAGTTAGAGATATTCACGCATTCAAATGGGGATTTCTTGCTGCTTCGATTGCAATGTTACTAGGAACTTTAGTATTTTATTTCTTGAAAAATAAATATGTTGTAACGCCAGAAGGAAAACCATTAGGTGGATTGCCAAAACATAACGATGCGTCAGATTTTGAAGAAGGTGAAGCTCAAAAGGCCGTTTTTTCTACGAAATCATTGGTAATGGCAGTAATTGCATTTGTGCTTTTATTTTTTGCTTTTAGATATTTATTGGGAGGAGAAAATTTCGTTAAAACTTTAATCTATCCAATAATTTATGCAAGTGGTTTAACATTAGCAGGATTAATTATCTCCGATTCTTCGTTGACAAAAGTTGAAAGAGACCGAATTTTAGTTATTTATATTGTTGCCTTTTTTATCATTTTCTTTTGGGCTGCTTTCGAACAAGCAGGATCTTCACTAACATTTATTGCGGATAATCAAACCGATAGAAATTTCTTTGGATGGAATATGCCTCCTTCTATGGTTCAAATTTTCAATGGTGCTTTTGTATTTGCATTTGCCTTTCCATTTAGTATGCTTTGGGACAAATTAAGAGCGTCGGGAAGAGAGCCTATTTCACCCGTAAAACAATCTATCGGTTTGGCTTTGATAGCTTTGAGTTATTTCATCTTGGCTTATAATGTAAAAGACCTCGGAAACAGCGGACTTTTGGGGATTCAATGGTTAATTTTAATGTATTTAATTCAGACTTTTGCCGAATTATGTTTATCGCCAATAGGTTTATCATTAGTAGGTAAATTATCTCCAAAACGATTTGCTTCATTATTGTTTGGTGTTTTCTTTTTGTCGAATGCTGCAGGATATGCTTTGGCAGGAACTTTGGGTTCTATTATCCCAGCAACAGGCGATAAATTCATCAAAGCAAAAGAATTAGGAATTGAATTACAACCTATTTTAGATAAAACTGTTACGCCAACAACGGAACAATTACAACTTTTAGAAACCAATCATATTAGTGCGTCAAATCCTGTTTTTGCTAGTTTTGAAATTCATAACCTTTTCGAATTTTTTATGGTATTTGTTGTATTGACAGGACTTGCGGCAGTTATTTTATTAGCATTAACGCCATTTTTAAAAAAAATGATGCATGGCGTTCGTTAATCTTTTAGAAAATTTTTCAGTCATTTCAAACCTATAAGTATTTCTTGTAGGTTTGTTTTTTAATACTATTATATGGAACAAAATTTAACCATCGAGCAAATACAAAACTTCAAAGGCAAGTATCCAAAGCAATTGTGGTACTTGTTTTTTAGTGAAATGTGGGAGCGGTTCAGTTTCTACGGAATGCGAGGAATGCTGGTTATTTTCATGGTCAACCAATTGATGATGAATGACGAGGTTGCCAATTTGCAATACGGAGCAACTCAGGCTTTTGTTTATGCATTTACTTTCGTTGGGGGTTTATTCGCCGATAAAATTCTAGGCTACCGAAAATCACTTTTTTGGGGTGGACTTTTAATGATTGTGGGAAGTGTTATTCTTGCAATTGATCCCAAACAATTTTTCTTTATAGGAATTGGTTTTACCATTATTGGTACAGGTTTTTTCAAGCCCAATATTTCTACAATGGTTGGGAAATTGTACAAAGACGATGATAATAGAAGAGATGCGGGATTTTCATTATTCTATGCAGGAGTTAATCTGGGAGCATTAATTGGTGGTTATTTGTGTATTGCTGTTGCCAATGGGAATATGCTTTCTTCCATAGTTCCTGTGCATTTAAGGTGGAACGTAGCCTTCGGATTTGCTTCAATCGTGATGATTATTAGCTTACTGACATTTGTGCAAACGCAGAAATCTTTAGGCGAAATTGGACTTTCTCCATTGTTGAATTTAGAAAGCTCCAAAAAGAAAACCTACGAATATTTGACTTACATAGGTTCTATACTAATAATTCCAGTAGTTATTTTGTTGGTCTCCAATTCGGAATACACTGATATTTTTATGTACATTATTGGACCTTGTTCCTTGTTGTATTTGCTTTATGAAATGAAAAACTTCTCTTTAAATGAGAATAAAAAGCTAATTGCAGCCTTGGTTTTCATCTTATTCTCCATTGTGTTTTGGGCATTTTTTGAACAAAGTGGAGGTTCATTGAGTCTTTTTGCGGCAAGCAATTTAGAAAATACAGTTCTTGGCATTAAACTTGATCCGAATGGAGTAAACAATTCGGCCAATTCACTTTTTGTAATTGTATTTGCAGCCTTGGTAGGATTAGTTTGGCTTTGGATGAGTAAAAGAAAAATCGAACCCAACACGGTGGTAAAATTTGGACTTGGATTTCTGTTTCTGGCGGGTGGTTTCTGGGTGTTCTATTACACTAAGTTTTTTGCTAATGCCAATGGAATTACTTCTTTAGACTTATTTACTTTCGGTTGGTTTGTAATTACTTTTGGAGAGTTGTGTTTGTCGCCAATAGGAATGTCTATTATGACAAAATTATCGCCGGCCAAATTACAAGCCGTAATGATGGGAATGTGGTTTCTGGCTAGTGCTTACGGACAATATTTCGCAGGATTATTAGGCGCGAATATTGCGGGAGCATCAGAAAATGCCACCAATGCTGAAAAATTAATTGTATATGCTGATGGTTACAAACAATTGGCCATTTATGCCTTGATTGCTGGATTAGTTTTAATAGTAATTTCGCCTTGGGTAAAAAAATTAATGCAGGAAGTTAAATAAAATAATATGACTCAAAATACCACCGACCAGTTTTTTAAAAATCCAGTTTTAGGACATCCAGCAGGATTATTTGTGCTGTTTTTTACTGAAATGTGGGAGCGATTTTCCTTCTACGGAATGCGTTCTTTGCTCATTTTATTCCTGACAACATCAACAATCAATGGAGGTTGGGAGTGGACTCGGGAGAATGCATCTTCACTTTTTGGGTCTTATGTAGGATTGGTTTATTTATCCACAATGTTGGGCGGTTATTTTGCCGATAAAAAAATTGGGTATCGATGGGCTGTAGTTATTGGCGCTACTTTAATGACTTTAGGACATGCATCGATGGCTATCGAAACCGAGTTTTCTATTTATCTGGGATTGGTTTTACTGGTTTTTGGTAACGGATTTTTCAAACCAAATATGGTTTCCATTATTTCCGAAATGTACAAAGATCGTCCCGACAAAAAAGATGGAGCGTACACCTTGTTTTATATGGGGGTAAATGCTGGAGCTTTCTTCGGAATATTGCTTTGCGGCTATTTGGGCGAAAAAGTGGGTTGGAGTTATGGTTTTGGATTGGCAGGTGTTTTTATGTTCTTTGGAATGTTGCAGTTTTGGTTGTCTCAAAGCATTTTTGGAGAAATTGGCTTAAAGCCAAATGCAGCCAGCAAAGCAAAAATAGAAATAGCCGATAGCGACCAAAGAAATCCTTTTACGCCAATTCAACTCGGATTAATTGGTATAATGGCAACTTTGGGACTGCTTTGGATTTTGAATGCTCCAGTTTCAAAAATTTCTAACGGAAAAATAGATGTCTTCGGATTTTTGGGCGAAAACGGAAATGCAATTGCGATTCTGACCGCTTTGATTTTATTCCTACTTTTATTGGTTTATAGATTTACAAAATACGCTAAAGTTACAAGGGAGAAATTAATGGCTGTTACCTTTTTTGCTTTTTTGACCATTTTCTTTTGGGCAATTTTCGAACAATCACCCAACAGTTTAACCATTTTCGCTTCGGATTATACCAATCGTGTTTTGGAAGGCAATTGGAGCGTTACCTTTTTAGTAGTAAATTCCGTGATTACCATTTTGCCATTAGCCATAATCACTTGGGTATTATCCTTATTGTTCCAAGAAACTTTCAAGAAATATACTGTGGCAGCTGTTATTTTAAGTACTAGTTTCGTGATTATTTGGACCATCGCCTTGTGGATGTTGGCCAAAGATTATTACACCGCAGGTTATTTATCATTGTCTGATGCAACTTTAGCCTTTTTAAAAATCGAAAAAGTGACGGTTCCATTGACCGAAGTTCCTGCAACTTGGTTTTCGACACTGAACTCTTTGTTCATCATTTCACTTGCTCCATTATTTTCGAAATGGTGGGAAAGCAAATACAATCCATCGGCCAATTATAAGTACGGAATTGGGATGGCGTTGCTTGGTTTAGGAATGGCTTGTATCGCTTTTGGTGCAAACGGAATAGAACCTGGAGCCAAAACCGCGTCAGTGAGTATGATTTGGTTGATTTTGGTATATTTATTTCACACAATGGCCGAATTGTGCATTTCGCCAGTAGGTTTGTCCAATGTGAGCAAATTGGTTCCAGCCAGAATGATTGCATTTATGTTTGGAGTTTGGTATCTTGCGGTCGCAATTGGAATGAAAGGCGCAGGTATGTTTGGCGAAAATATTGATAAAATTGCCGATGAACACGGGTTGAGTTATTTCTTCTGGATGCTGACATTGATTTCTATTGTTGTGGCGATATTTTCCATTGCAATGGCTCCAATTGTCAAAAAATTAATGCACGGTGTGAGATAGCTTATACTTTTTGGTATTATTTTTGTGTAAATTTGGAAAATTATTCAAATATAAATCGATGATTCACGAAATCAAAAATTAAAATAAAATTATGAGAAAAAAAACGATTATTCTAATAGCACTTCTTTTGGGCGCATTTGTTGCTCAAGCACAAGGACCCAAAGGCGGCAAAAAAACCAAGGAATTAGTTTGGCAAACCGATGTTAATAAAGCCATCTCCATCTCCAATAAGACCAAAAAGCCGATGCTGTTGTTTTTTACAGGAAGCGATTGGTGCGGTTGGTGTATTCGTTTGCAAAATGAAGTATTGAAAACTCCAGAATTTGCAATTTGGGCCAATAAAAACGTAGTTTTAGTCGAATTGGATTTCCCAAGAAGAACCCCACAATCAGAAGAAATTAAAGCTCAGAATAACGGCATGCAACAAGCATTTGGAATACAAGGATTTCCCACTATATTTTTTGCTACCGCCAAGATGAAAGATGGAAAACCCAGTTTTACGGGCATAGGAAATACTGGTTATGTCGCTGGAGGATCTGGAGCTTGGTTGGCAGTCGCCAATGGAATTTTGAAAACAAAATAATTTCATTTCATTCTATAAAATCCCTTTTCGCCAGTTGCGTGAAAAGGGATTTTTTCTTTGATGCAAGTCGCTTTCCATAGTTTTTGAATGGTTCTAAAATTTGAAGCATCAGCCACAACCAGTTTAGGTTTTGTTGTTAGTAAAAAACGTTCCAAATTGATCTTTGGGGATTGCGTAAAAACGACAATATCTGGGTGAATATCCTTTGGATAAACGCCTAAACTATCCAAAATCAGAATTTTATTTTCATTATAATAAATCAAATTTCCTAGCTTTTTAGTTCGCGCCAAATGACTAAAATTTCCCATCAAATAAGTCGAAAGCAGATTTTTTTGGGCGATTGTTTTCATAAGACTGTCATTAGAATATAATGTGACGCTTGCTCCATTTCGTTCTGCAATCAAGGTGTTTTTTTTCGAATTGAAAATGACTAATTCTTGTTGCTTTTGGATCGTCCAGTGGTTTCCAAAATAGGAGATTTGAAAAATAATTACGGCAATCAATGTCAAAACCACTCTATTAAAGCTGGGTTTTTTGAACCAAATAATTGTTGTAATGATCAACAAATAGGCACTCAGCAGCAATTGCCAGTTGAAAGGAATACCTTGAATGATAAATTGTTCCAATGAGGCAATGGAGTTGATGATCTTATTCAAAATAAAAATACTCCACTCTAGTGACTTGGCAAGAAAAACAGGAACATAATCGAATGCGGCTAAAACCATTACCAAAACACCCAAAGCCATTATCAAACTCAAAAACGGAATAATGACCAAATTTGTCACGAAAAACAATCCGGGGAATTGATGAAAATAATAAATACTTAACGGGAGTGCGCCAATTTGTGCTGCAAAGGAAACCGTCAAAATTTCCCAAAAGTAATTCACAATTTTATTTTTTGGTTTCCAAAGTTGAGCCAATAAAGGTTGCAACCAGAGAATAAAAAACAAAGCGACATAACTCAATTGGAAACCCACATCAAACAAAAAGGAAGGTTCAAACAGCAAAATAAGTAGCATAGACACCAGCAAAGTGTGAAAAATATTGGTACTTCTTCGCAAAAACATCCCAATGGCAACAAACGAAAACATCGTCACCGAGCGAAGTACCGAGGGCGCCAAACCCGCAATCAAACCGAAGGTGGAAAGTGACGCCAAAATAATAATTAATTTAATGAAAGAGCCGCGACGAGTGTTGGGAAAAGGCTTCAAAAGAAAAGTTACAAACAACAATATAAAACCAATATGCAAGCCCGAAACTGACAAAATATGTACCGCTCCAGCAAATTGATAATCCCTTATTATTTCAGGTGAAATATCTTGTTGTTGCCCTAAAATTAGCGCAATAGCAACATTAAGCTCGGCTCGGTTGAAGTTGCTTTTTTCCAAGTTCCGAATAATCTTAGTCCTCAGTTTAGAAGTATAATACCAAACATCTTTTTCAATACTGGAACCTATTTTAATATCCGAAGCATCAGCATAAATTTGAGCGTAAATTTGTTTGCCTTCGAGGTATTTGCCGTAATCAAACTGGTTGGGATTCTTTGCTGGACCACTTTGATATAAACTACCATTGATTTGCAAATGAGTGCCAATTTCGAAAGGATGATTTAGGCTGCCTTTTCGAATATTCAAGAAGATGCGCCCTGTATTTGCCGTCTTGTCAATCTGATTAACCATCACTACATAGCGGTCGTTGTAACTGGAACTCCGCAGCTTTTCCCGAATTGCAACCGAAACCAAATGCGGTTTGTCAAAAATGGCTTTGTGATGAATATAATTGCTTTTCTGAAAAGAGTTGGTATGAATAATTTGGGTGGAAGCACCAATTGCGAAAGCCATAATATAAGCAATGAGTCCAAAATAGATTGGGTTTACGAAGGTGCTTTTGGAAATGAAATAAGCAATAACAAAAGCGCAAAAAACAATAAAAAGCGAAACAAATACAAGTTCCGAACGAGGGTGCAAATTATAAGCAACCAAAATTCCAGTCAAAAAACCTATCGTGATTTTCGCTAAGGGAAACTGTAAGACTTTCATCCTGATAAAAATACAACTTTTTTAATACGAAATAACTTGAGTGCTTTGTTTTTTAGTAGTATATTAAACACAATCTGCGATTTTATATAAAACTTGTTAAAATCTTTGTTTTTTAATTTATCATACTAGGATTACAAAAATAAATCTCTTAGTCATTTTTCAGCCTTTTTACCGAACATATTTGCTTTTCGTCGAATGATTGTAAAGCCCTTTAAGCTCAGCAAGTTATGATCCTATTATGTTAATAATTTCATAATCTAAAAACTTTGAAGTTATGCACTTTAACAGTATTTTTATCGTCCCAATCTCTACCAGAATATTCTAGATCTATTTTTTATGGATAACAAAGACATCCAAGTATTAAAATATAGACTTCCGCCTTATGAAATTAAAATTATTATTTATTACTATTGCTTTGTTAGTATGTTTTGGGAGTTCTTATGGTCAATTATTACAATGGAATACTTTTGGAAATACAGGAACTGAAACTACTGAACCAAGTGTTTTTAATGACACTAATATTTCAGCTTCTAATTTGACACAAGGAACTATAACGGCTGCAGGAAATACAAATCGTTTTGGTGGTAGCAATTGGTTTAATACAGGAAATACAGCCGCAGGGAATACTTTAGCAGAGGCTGTTGCAGGAAATGATTATATTCAATTTGTTGTGATACCAAATAGTGGATATTCTTTTACACCAACTTCATTTGTTTTTAATTGGGATAATTCCGGAACTGGACCTGCAAATGTCGCGTTTCGTTCCTCTGCAGATAGTTTTGCATCCAATATAGGAATTGCTGCCCCAGTCTCATCGATTGGAACATCAAATACAATAACAATTGTTGGAATTTCAAATATTACAACCGCAACAACATTTAGAATCTATGGTTATGGTGCTACGGCACCTGGAGGGACTGCAGGATTTGATATTGGGAGTAATGTTGTTAATGTTCAGTTAAACGGAACAACTGCTTCATCGGGCCCAACTTCCACAAAATCGGGAGATTGGAATGATTCAACAGTTTGGTCAACTGGTACCGTACCATCAAACACAGACAATGTTACAATTTCTCCAGCACACAACGTTTTTACTTCAATAGCTTTAACTAGAACAGGGACCACAACCGTAAATGGCAGTTTTCAATTAAATGCTGGTGGTTGGGCGACGGGTACAAATTTTACTTATGGAGCAACTGGAACATTGAATTTTAACAATACTTCTTCTTATGGAGTAAGTAATGTAGACGTTTTTTGGCCAACTACAAATGCGCCATTCAATGTGAATGTGCTTCAAGGTGGATTGACTTTAAATTCTGCGAATAGAACAGTTGCAGGAACATTTACAACATCTGCAGGAGTTACTTTGAACACTTCAACATTAACCTTAAATGGAACGGCTCAAATAAATCCGGGCGGTTTCTTTATTCAATCCCCAATTTTTGGAAATGCTTCAACATTAAAATACAATACTGGAGGAACTTTTGGAAGAGGATTAGAATGGAGCGCACTGGGGGTGGGAATCATTGGAACAACTCCTGGGTATCCAAATAACATTCAGTTGAGTGGCAATACAACATTAAACTATAATAATGGAACCCCATCGGCGAAAGCAATTGCTGGAAATCTAACTATTGACGCAAATTCTTCGTTTTATATGGATTATGGCAATGTGACTTCTGGAGGCACACTAACCATTGCAGGAAGTCTCGTTTCGGCTGGAAATTTGACTTTAGGCTACGCTTTTGGAGACGATTTGAAAATTGGTGGCAATATTACTTTTAATACTGGATATACTTTTGATGCCAAAGGGAGAGCCGTAATTTTTACAAAAGCAGGAACTCAAACCATAACTGCTTCAAGTAAACCCACATTTAATTATGTGAATTTAACTGGCGGCACTACAATAGTTCAACTTTCAGGAACTGATTTAGACATTACAGCTCCTTTAGCAGGGAATGTCATTTCTTTTAGCGCTGTAGGAGATACTTTTGATTTGAATGGAAGAACGTTAACATTGGGAACTTCAGGTGTTGCAAATTCAATTTTGGGTGCAGGAACTTTCAAAGGAAGTACGACAGCAAATATGACTTTATTGGGAACAGGAAGTATTGGCACTTTGAATTTTACATCGGGTTATCAAGAATTAGGAACATTGACAATGAATCGTCAGGCTGGTGTTGTGGGAGGTGTTATGGGTTCGGCAGTTACTATAAATACCGCTTTAAACTTGACCAATGGATTGGTAGATTTGGCTGCAACGACAATGACATTAGCCTCAACGTGCAGTAATACTTTTACTGCATCGAGTAATAGTTTTGTAATTGCGGATTTTACAGCTTCTGGAATTTTGAGAAAAAATGTGACAGCAACCGCAATTACTTATAATTTTCCGATAGGCGATAAAACAGGATCGTTAGACTATTCACCAGCTACAATAAATTTTCCTTCAGGAATTCTTTTGAGCGCTTTTATTGGTTTTTCGGTTCAAGATTTTGCTTTATCAGCTGACAAGCACCCTAATTTAGACGCTACGACAAATTATATTTCTAGATATTGGTCCATAACTAAAACAGGAACGGCGCCGAATTATATAGTAACGGCTGATTATCTTGCTTCTGATGTAAATGGTACAGAAGCAAATTGTAAATCCAATCAGTGGAATGGTACAACCTCAACTTGGTCTAATACTGGAGTTATGACAGGTACAAATAGTTTGATTTTAACAGGAATAACTGCTTTTCCAGCAACAAATCATATTACAAAAGGGGAAAGAGATGCTGAAATCAATATAAAGCAAAGTGCAACAAATTATTTGCACAATTCAACTTATACTTTTGCTTCAGCATTAACAGGGACAAATAATGACATTATTTTTACAATTGAAAATTTAGGAGAAGGAAATTTAAATTTGGGAGGAGCAACTATAACCGGAAATCCAGTTTATGCTTTGCTTACTAATTACACTTCACCAGTACTTGGAATTACAAGCTCCTCGTTTACAATACGGTTTTCGCCAACAATTGCAGGGACATTTGCAGGAAGTATTAGTATTCCAAATAATGACACATCAGGATCAGAGAATCCTTATGTAATTAATTTTTCTGGCATAGCCGTAGTACCAGCACCAGAAGCTAGACTAGAAAGGGCTACTCTTGCAGAAATACCTGATGGAAGTACCGCAAATAGTGGTTATGATACTGTATTTGCTGGGCAAACTATAGGAGTTTCTTCGACAGCAAAAACCTATACAATACGAAATACAGGAACAGCTAATTTGACTTTGTCTAATCCAACATTGTCTGGCACAAATTCAGGTGATTTTAGTATTTCAGCAGCATCTTTATTAACGATAACTCCAGCAGGAACAGCAACATTTACAGTAATTTTCACTCCAACATCTTCTGGAACACGAAATGCTACAGTTACTTTTTTGAATAATGACAGCGATGAAGCTACTTATAATTTTGATATTAGTGGAACTGGAAATTGTCCTTCAACCACAAATACCATAACGCCAACTTCTGGGCCAATTGGCACAGAAGTAATAATTAATTCTGCAGCAGATTTAACTGGTGCAACAGTTTCTTTTAATGGAGTTTCAGCAATGGTAACTCAAATTTCGTCCACACAAATAAAAGTAATTGTTCCATCTGGTGCAACATCAGGAAATTTAGTTACCACAAATACAACTGGATGTCAAGCTACAAACGCTTTTACGGTGATTGATAATAAAACAAATAGCTGTCAAGGTGGAACAACTTTCCCTTCCGATTTATTTATGAGTGAAGTGACGGATGCAACAACAGGAGGTGTAAGCTATATTGAAATTTATAACGGGACAGCTAATACAATCAATTTATCAAATTACGCATTACAAGTATTTGGCAATGGTAATTCAACAGTATCTTCTAGCGTAACTCTGAATAATGTAAATTTAGTTTCTGGAGGAATTTATGTTGCAGCCATTGGAGTGTCTACAACACCAGACACTTTAGATACTTGCACATTAATTACAGGTGGAAATGGACAATTAGCAGATCAAACTTCAACATCTGCTGGAATAAACTTTGATACAGGAGGGGGTAATGATTATATTAGACTTTTTAAAACTTCCACTAATACAATTGTAGATTCATTTGGAACATATTTAGATGGAACTTGGGCAAACAGTTTAGGACTAGGAGATAGAGGTGCAACATTTAGACGAAAAAATACGGCAACATTACCAAACGCTACCTATTCTAATTCCGATTGGAATATCATTGACTGGGTAGGAACTGCTCAATCATCTTGTTCTACAAACGACTATTCCGACATCGGCACTTTTAATTTTATATCAGGAACGCCACCTTCAGTAACTTTGCACCCATCTTATACACCAACTTGTAAAGCAACTTCATTAACTGTAGCCGGAACAGAAGGTTATAATGGATCTTCACCTGCAGACACAAAAGAATTAGCATATCAATGGTTGGTTTCTGCTCCTAACGCAACGGGCTGGACAGAAATCACGGACAGTACAAATTATTCTGGTTCATCAAGCGCCACATTATCAATAGCTAATATTTCGGGAGTAATCAATTATCAATACTATTGTCAAATTAGAGAGAATACAAACACTTGCTACACGGCATCTAATGCAATTAAAATTATTGATGGTACCATTACTTGGAATGGAACCGATTGGCGAGATGTAAATAATGGAATAGCAACACCTTCATTAGACAAACTGGCAATAATTAATGCAAATTATAACACATCAACACCAGGATTAGGAAGTTTTTCTGCCTGCAGCGTAGTTGTAAATATTGGAAAAATATTAACTATAACAGCTGCCGAATATGTTAAAATCCAAAATGATTTAACAAATAATGGCACAGTAAACATTAAAACGGACGGTAGCTTAGTACAAGTAAACGATAATGGAGCTAATACAGGAATTATTACTTATGAAAGAATAGTTCCCGTAATTAATAGTACAGATTATACCTATTGGTCTTCTCCAGTGTTAAATCAAAATCTTCAAGCTTTTTCTCCCAACACGCCTTCAAATAAATTTTATTCTTTTAATGCTGCCACAGTTCCAGAAGATTGGAAAAGTGAAACACCATCCTCGGTTTCGATGGATAAAGGGGTAGGGTATTGTATTTATGGACCACAAATGGCCATTCCGCCAGCTTTTTTTGTTGCTTCTTTTATAGGAAAACCAAATAATGGTTTGATTTCTGTACCAATTTTTTGGAATGGAGATCCTGCAGGAACCTCAAATCTCCTAGGAAATCCATATCCGTCAGCCCTAGATGCAGATAAATTTTTAGCTACAAATGCCAGTGTAATCGACGGTACACTTTATTTCTGGACTCATAATACCCCCATTCAATTAGCCTCAGGAATTTCTACTGGCAACGCAGGCACTGGCGCTTATGCCTACACTAAAGAGGATTACGCCTCTTATAATATAACAGGAGGGGTTGGTATTGCCCCAGATATAACAGCTGCAGCTCCTAGTGGATATTCTGGAGGTTCTAATAAAAATATTCCAAACGGCAAAATAGCAGCAGGACAAGCTTTTTTCACCACTAGTTTACTGGTAAATGGTAATGCAATATTCAACAACAATATGCGAATAGATAATCTCGGAAAAATAATGGGCAACTCCCAGTTTTTCAAAACTAGAAACCCACAAACAAAAACAACAGCTATCGAAAAACACCGTATTTGGTTAGATTTAACGAACAGTCAAGGAGTTTTCAAACAAACATTAATTGGGTATATAACAGATGCTACAAATCAATACGACAATCGTTTTGATGGGATAAGTTTTGATGCCAATGAATTTGCAGATTTTTATAGTATCAGCCAAGACAAGAATTTAGTGATTCAAGGACGTGCAGTACCATTTGATGAAAATGACCAAGTTCCATTAGGATTCCGAACTACAATCGATGGAGTTTTTGCCATAAATATTGATCATCTGGATGGGGTTCTAGCCAATCAAGCGGTGTTTATAGAAGACAAGTTAACCAATACTATTTTTGATTTAAGAAGTGGCGCTTTTACTTTCAATACTGTTGCGGGTATCTTCAACAATCGTTTTGTATTGCGTTATACTAATAAAACATTAGGAACGTCGGATATAATTACAGTAGAAAACCAAGTTTTGGTTTCCAATAAAAACAAACAGATAAAAGTCAATTCAAAAGGAGAAACAATAGGTAAAGTGTCGGTTTATGACCTTTTAGGAAGACAACTATTCAAAAAAGACAAAATAAATAGCAGTGAATTTTCCATACTCAATTTGGTTTCCAACGAACAAACAGTTTTAGTTAAAGTAACTTTGCAAAATGGAAACGAAGTCACTAAGAAAGTCATCTTCAATTGATAAAATCTTGGCTTAGAGTACACCTCGAAAACGTCAGTACGAATTCTCTAATCTACCGCGGTCAAACAATCAATGTACCGCGGTCGTTTTATAAAGCGACCGCGGTCAAGTGGCGAGCTAAGCCTTATGTAAATTTGATTTTGAAAAGTGGTATTGGAGCCAAAAAACTGTTGATTATTTTTCTATTTCGTGATTTTTATAATAGAAAGAAGGCTTAAATATTCCCCACAATTAGTTTAGCAGTTTTTTGACTAGCACCAATACCTCCCAATTTTTCTTCCAATACATCATATTTATGCAATAACATTTGGCGATAATTAGCATCTAATAGTTTCTTCAATTCCTCACCAATGCGTTTTGTATTGCAGTCTCCCTGAATCAATTCGGTCACGACTTCCTCATCCATAATCAAGTTGACCAGCGAAATATATTTTAGGGTAATAATACGTTTTGCAATTTGGTACGAAATCGAACTCCCTTTATAACACACTACTTCTGGAACTTTAAAAAGCGCTGTTTCTAGTGTCGCCGTTCCCGAAGTCACCAATGCAGCCGTAGCATTGCTCAATAAATCATAGGTTTTATTGGAGACAAACTTGATATTTTCATTGGATAAAAAGCCTTCATAAAAAGAAAATTCCTGACTAGGCGCTCCTGCAATCACAAATTGATAGTCTGGAAAATCTTTGACCACACTCAACATAACCGACAACATTTTGGTTATTTCCTGCTTGCGACTACCTGGCAAAACGGCAATAATTGGTTTGTCATCCAGTCGGTTTTCTTTTCTAAAAATAGCACCGTCGAGTACAGGATGATTATGTATGGCATCAATCAAAGGATGACCCACAAATTCGGCAGGAAAATGATGTTTGGCCTCATAAAATTCTTTTTCAAAAGGCAGAATCACATACATTTTATCGACATCGCGTTTGATGTCTGCAATTCGGCTTTCTTTCCAAGCCCAAATTTGTGGCGAAATATAATAATGTGTTTTAAAGCCTTTTTCTTTGGCCCATTTGGCAATCCGCAAATTAAAACCCGGATAATCAATAAAAATAATCACATCAGGGTTAAAATCACTAATATCCTTTTTACAAATTTTGATGTTATTCAGAATGGTTTTCAAATGAAAAAAGACTTCAACAAAACCCATAAAAGCCAATTCCTTGTAATGTTTTACCAAAGTTCCGCCAACAGCCTGCATTAAATCACCGCCCCAAAACCGAATATCGGCACTAGAATCTTCTTTGTACAACGCTTTCATCAAATTCGAGCCATGCAAATCGCCCGAAGCTTCTCCTGCAATTATGTAGTATTTCATTTTTGAAGTTTAATCAAATTTAGGCAAATAAAGTAATAATCGCAATAGCAATAACGGCCAACACCACACCGCGAGCCATCATTTCTTTATTCATTTTTAGTAAAATACCAAAAGCAACTAAATCAAGAATAGAACCCAATGTAATTAATTTACCCAATTTGCCCTCAGATTTCATGCTTTCAATTCCAGACATAAAATCAAAGTCCGTAAAAAAAGAGACAAATAGAAAACTACCCAATATTGACGCCAATATTCCTATCGCAAAACCAATCAATAGATCTCTTTTATTCATTCCATTTCCAAGTGTTAAGTTTTTGTATAGCGTGATGTGCAGTCAAATCAAATTGAACAGGAACCACCGAAATATAACCGTGGGCAAGTGCCCATTCATCTGTATCTTCGCCTTTATCTTCGTTGACAAACTCGCCTGTGAGCCAATAATAATCTCTACCTTGAGGTGTTTTTCGTTTGTCAAATTTTTCTATCCAAAGTGCTTTTGCCTGACGACAGATTTTGATTCCTTTAATTTCTTTTTTCTCCAATTTGGGAAAATTAACGTTCAAAACCACACTTTCGGGAAGTCCTTTTTCCAAAACCTCCAAAGTAATCGCTCTGATATATGATTTTATGTGTTCAAAATCGGCATTCCAACTATAATCTAAAAGGGAAAACCCAATAGCAGGAATTCCTTCGATTCCAGCTTCAACAGCGGCGCTCATCGTACCAGAATAAATCACATTTATCGAAGAATTAGAACCGTGATTGATGCCCGAAACACACAAATCCGGCTTTCTTTTCAGGATTTCATTTACCGCTAATTTCACACAATCGACCGGCGTTCCCGAAGTACTATATTCCTGAATAACCTCATTTTCCTTGGAAATTTTATTGATAAATAATGTGTTATTTATCGTAATAGCATGTCCCGTGGCGCTTTGCGGACTGTCTGGAGCAACTACTACAACAGTGCCAATTTCTGCCATAACAGCAACTAAAGCTCGGATTCCGGGTGCTGAAATACCGTCGTCATTGGTTACCAAAATTAAAGGTTTGTCTTGTTTTATGGAGGCAGTTTTCAAATTGTCGTCGTTAAATTTTAAATTATAATAGCACTAATTTTTTCTGTAAACAAAGAAACAAAATTATTCTAGGTTCGAAGATTAAACCCGTAACAAAAAAACAATTTTATATCTTTAACAAAAATTTATGCGAGCCTTAGCATTTGTTGGCATAGTTTTTTCCGTAATTTGGATTTTAGATATTTATGGATACAATTATTGACTTTATGAAAAGAAATTATAAAATAATTCTCGCAGTGGTTTTACTTTCGGTATCACTATTTGCATTTAAGATTAACTCCACCAAAACGGCTGATCCTGAAAAGGATAAAATGCTGTTGGAGTTACTAACTTTTGTTATAGAAAAAGGCCATTATAATCCTGCAAAGATTGACGATGCGTTTTCTAAAGGGGTTTATAAGGATTATATTCAGGCATTAGATCCTTCAAAAAGATTCTTCCTGCAATCGGATATTGATGAATTTTCTAAATACGAAACGGAACTAGATGATGAATTGATGAATAAAGACTTGACTTTCTTTGAGCTTACTTACAACCGTTTGATGAAAAGAATGGACGAAGGCAAAAAAGTGTATAGCGCTATTCTGAGTACTCCTTTTGATTATTCTGTTGATGAAAGTTTCAATACTGATTATGAAAAAGCTCCTTATGCCAAGACGGCAAAGGATTTAAAGGACAGATGGCGCAAGCAAATCAAGTTGTCTACACTTTCGTCATTGACGGATCGCTTAAAAATTCAGGAAAATAAAGAAAAAGGTATTTCGGATAAAGACGACAAGAGCGTTTCTGAAGTATTGAAACCTGGAGAATTTGCCGACAATACAGCTGATGTTGAAAAAGATAAATCTGCTGATGGCAAGCCAAAAACTTTTCAGGAATTAGAAAAAATCACCCGTGAAAGTTCGTTGAAATCATTAGACGAGTATTTTGGTTTTATGAAGGATTTAACCCGAGATGATTGGTTTTCGGTTTATATTAATTCAATTACATCCAGATTTGATCCACACACCAATTATTTTCCACCAGAGGAAAAAGAGCGTTTTGATGTGGAAATTAGCGGAAAATTTGAAGGGATTGGAGCGCGTCTTCAAAAGAAAAACGACTTTACGGAAATCACGGAGCTTATTTCAGGAGGTCCAGCTTGGAGAGGAAAACAACTGGAAGCTGGCGATGTGATTATGAAAGTAGCTCAAGGAAAAGCCGAACCTGTTGATATTGTTGGGATGCGTCTAGACGATGTTGTTAAAAAAATTAAAGGAGCCAAAGGTTCTGAAGTTCGTTTGACAGTGAAGAAAGTGGACGGCACAATCAAAACTATTGCTATTGTTAGAGATATTGTTGAAATCGAGGAAACCTACGCAAAGTCTAGTGTTGTAGAACGTAATGGAGTAAAATATGGGGTAATTTATTTGCCAAAATTCTATATCGATTTTGAAAATAGAGATGGTAGAGATGCTGGAAAAGATGTTGCTGCAGAAGTGGAATCTTTGAAAAAAGCAGGCGTAAACGGTATTGTACTTGACGTTCGTGATGATGGTGGAGGTTCGCTTTCAACAGTGGTTGATATTGCAGGACTGTTTATTGAACAAGGACCTATTGTACAAATAAAATCGGCTGGCAGAAAAAAAGAAGTTTTATTCGATAGAGACAAAAAAATTGAATGGGATGGACCTTTAGTCATTATGGTTAATAGCTTCTCTGCTTCGGCTTCAGAGATTTTGGCTGCAGCCATTCAGGATTATAAAAGAGGAATTATCATTGGTAGCAAACAAACTTACGGCAAAGGGACGGTTCAAAATGTTATCGATTTGAATCAATTTGTAAGAAGCAGCGATCAAGGAGATTTGGGAGCATTGAAGACTACAACACAAAAATTTTATAGAATTAATGGTGGTTCTACGCAGCTTGAAGGAGTAAGTAGCGATGTGGTTATGCCAGACCGTTATGCTTATTTAAAAATGGGTGAACGCGATGTAGACAATGCAATGCCTTGGGACAAAATTGACCCTGCTCAATATAATGTTTGGACGAAGAACTCTAAATTTAATAAAGCAATCGCGGATAGTAAAAATAGAATTGCGAAAAGTGAACAATTTAAATTAATTGAAGAAAATGCCAAATGGATTGACGAAAGAAGTAAAGAAAATGATTATAGTTTAAAAATCGAGGATTTCAAAAAGAATCAGAAAGCAATTGAAGACACTAATAAAAAATTCAAATCTATTGCTGATTATAATTATCACTTGAAGTTCACTTCTTTACCTCAGGAAATGGAGGCAATGAAGAAAGACGCTTCTCTCAAAGAAAAACGAGAAAGATGGCACGAAAGTTTGTCGAAAGATATTTATGTGGAAGAAGCCCTAAATGTTTTGGACGATTTACAATCGAACCCTGTGGCTAAAAAAAGCGTTCCCGAAACATTAAAAAAAGAAAAATTGGTTAAATCTTAAGAAGTTATTATCTAGAATCGACCTTAGAACTAAAACGCTTCAGAAATTCAATAAGAATTACTGGAGCGTTTTTATTTAGAAGTTAGAAGTTGTAAAATCATATAACACATTTGATTTTTAATAGGGTTATCGTATTGAGCCTTTTGACTTTACGACTTTACAACTTTCGACGTTTAGCTACCACTCATTTACCTTATTGGCATCCATTTTTATAAAAATAAAAAGTAAAATAGTAAAACCCCAAAGCCCAGAACCACCATAAGAAAAGAAAGGTAATGGAACTCCAATCGTCGGGAATATTCCCAAAACCATGGCGATATTGACAAAGAA
>JAAFGY010000168.1 GCA_010365135.1 Flavobacterium sp. | reverse complement strand
TCGGGTTTTGTAAAATTAGGAAATTTTAATTTTCCTTTCAATATTAAAAAAGAAAGTACAAACATTTTAGGTTTCGAATTGTATTTGGTTGAAATTCCAGAATTATTCGATAGGAAGGAAGTGTATGGGTATGCAGATGACATTGAGCGTTTTTTGTCTTTTCAAATTGCTACATTGGAGTGGATTAATTCTAGAAATGAGGTTCCAGACGTTATTAATTGTCACGATCATCATACAGGGCTGGTTCCGTTTATGATGGAATATGCTTTTAAATTTGAAAAATTAAAAGGTACGCCGACGGTAATTACGATTCATAACTCTATTTATCAAGGGCAATTTGGATTCGATAAATTGTATTATTTGCCAGAGTTCGATTTGTCGAAAGTAACGTTTTTAGAATGGGATAATCGAATTAATTCATTGGCAACAGCCATAAAATGTGCCTCGGCAGTGACGACGGTTTCGCCAAATTTTTTGAATGAAATCAATAATTTTGGCTTTGGATTAGAATCTTTATTTAAGCTTGTAAGGCTTAAATCTAAAGGGATTTTGAACGGAATTGATACAGAAGTTTGGAATCCTGAAAAGGATAAAATGATATCAGCCAATTATTCAGTTAGAACTTTAGAAAAAGGAAAGCAAGCCAATAAAGAAAAGTTGTGTACTCAATTTGATTTAGACCCCACAAAACCGCTTTTTAGTTTTATTGGACGATTATTAGACGAAAAAGGCGCTGATTTGTTGCCACACGTCGCTGCATTGTCATTGTCTGAAAATTTTGCGGCAATAAATATTTTAATTTTAGGTTCAGGAAATGTTGAAATTGAAAATCAATTGAGTCATTTAGTAACGAGTTTCAAAGGACATTACAATGTTTTCATTGGTTATAACGAAGAATTAGCGCATCAAATTTATGCAGGTTCTGATTTTTTACTAATGCCTTCCCGAGTGGAACCTTGCGGTCTGAATCAGATGTACTCTTTTAGATATGGAACGATTCCTATTGTAAGAAGGACGGGAGGTTTGAAAGATACTGTAATTGATATTGGAGATAATGGAAACGGAATTTGTCACGAACAAGCCTCAATTACTGATGTTTGTTATTCGATTCAAAGGGCTTTAAAGTTGTATAAAGACAAGAAAAGTCTTAAAAATATTCGGAAAATAGGAATGAATATTGACCACTCTTGGGAGAGTGTTTGTCAAGAATATCTAGAAATATACCATTTAATATCTAACTAAAATGAAAGCAAAAAAGAAAAGTGTTATCTCCATTATTTTGGGAGGAGGACAAGGCTCAAGATTATATCCATTGACAAAATCAAGATCCAAACCGGCAGTGCCTATTGCTGGTAAATACAGATTAGTTGATATTCCGATTTCGAATTGTATGAATTCTGATCTGAAACGAATATTTGTACTGACACAGTTTAATTCTGCTTCCTTAAATGCACATATAAAAAACACCTATACTTTCAATGCTTTTAGCATGGCTTTTGTAGATATTATAGCTGCTGAACAAACTCCTGATAATCCAACATGGTTTCAAGGGACATCGGATGCTGTAAGACAATGTATGCCCCATTTTTTGAATCATGATTTTGATTATGCTTTGATTCTTTCGGGAGATCAATTGTATCAAATGGATTTTAATGAAATGATTGATGCGCATATTGAAGCTAATGCCGATATTTCTATTGCGACCTTACCTGTAAATGCAAAAGACGCACCCGAATTTGGAATTTTAAAGACCAATAGCGAAAGTTGTGTAGAATCTTTTATCGAAAAACCAGCCGCAGCACTTTTGCCAGAATGGGAATCGGAAGTAGGGGAACAAATGAAAAGTGAAGGTAAATTATACTTAGCTTCGATGGGAATTTACATTTTCAACAAAAAACTTTTGATTGAACTCATGAAAAATCCCGATACTAAGGATTTTGGTAAAGAAATAATTCCTCAGGCAGTTGGGAACAAAAAAATATTAAGCTTCCAATACGAAGGATATTGGACTGATATTGGAAATATTGATTCCTTTTTTGAAGCTAATATAGGTTTAACGGACGATGTGCCGAAATTTAATTTATTCGACAATGAAAATAAAATTTACACTCGACCAAGACTATTGCCTCCTTCAAAATTCCAAAATACGAAGGTCGATAAATCATTAATATCGGAAGGATGTATTATTAATGCCAAAGAAATTAGTAAATCGGTAATTGGAATTCGATCTAGAATTGGAGAAGGAACCATAATCCAAAACAGTTATGTTATGGGTAATGATTTTTATCAAAATATTGATGACATGAATGAAGATATTGCGAATAACATGCAATTGATGGGAATCGGTGAAAGATGTTTTATAAATAACGCCATTGTAGATAAAAATTGTAGAATAGGAAATGATGTTTATATAAAGGGAGGCGCGCATTTAGAAAACATCAATCATGAATTATATGCCATAAAAGAGGGGATTGTAGTTATCAAAAAAGGGGTGACTATCCCCAATAATTATACTATAAAATAAAGATATCATAGACGTAGCTCTAAATTGAGTAGAATTTTAAAAATACAAAATGCAGAACCAAACAAGAATAATTATTGAAAATGTTTCACCACAACTTGATGGCGGTATCAATCCTATTAAAAGAGTTGTAAATCAAAAAGTAGCAATATCCGCCGATGTTTTTGCAGATGGACACGATGTCATTCAATGTTGTGTCAAATTTAAACATGAAAACGACGAAAAATGGCAGGAAGTACGAATGATTCCCGCCGAAAATGACCTTTGGAATGCTAGCTTTAGGGTCGAAAAACAAGGCTTTTATACTTATTTTGTTGAAGGTTGGATTGATCATGCCTTGAACTGGCAACATGGAACTGAACGAAAAATTCAAGACAATCAACACGTAAAATCAGAATTGCTTGAAGGTGCTGAATATGTAAAAGCTGTTCAGAAATTTGGAGACGCTCAAGAGAATGAATATCTTGAAAAAGTAGCCCATTATTTCACCACTGAATCTAATTATGATAAGGCAATTGAGGAAGCTACATCGTCTTATTTGCATCAAATTTTTAAGAAATATCCCATTCGTTTTTTAGAAAATAAGTCATTAGAATTGCAGGTTTACGTTGATCGAAAAAAAGCATTATTCAGTACTTGGTATGAGTTTTTTCCCCGTTCTGCTTCTGCCGAAGAAGGGAAACACGGAACTTTCAAAGATTGCGAAAGACTTTTGCCAAGAGTTGCGTCTATGGGGTTTGATACTTTGTATTTTCCGCCTATTCATCCTATTGGAGAAGTAAATAGAAAAGGTAAAAACAATGCTACTAATGCAAATCCCGAAGATGTGGGTTCGCCTTGGGGAATTGGTTCACACTTTGGCGGACACAAATCCACACATCCTGAATTGGGAACTATTGAAGATTTTAAATCATTGGTCAAAAAAGCCAAAGATTTAGGCATTGAAGTTGCTTTGGATTATGCTTTGCAAGCGGCTCCAGATCATCCTTATGTAAAAGATTTTCCACAATGGTTCAAATGGCGACCGGATGGAACGGTTCAATATGCTG
Source organism: Flavobacterium sp. (assembly GCA_010365135.1). Classification (GTDB taxonomy): domain Bacteria; phylum Bacteroidota; class Bacteroidia; order Flavobacteriales; family Flavobacteriaceae; genus Flavobacterium. Next base: position 4,673 of record JAAFGY010000168.1, on the reverse strand, counting down.
AAAATCCTCCCAAAAAATACCAAGATATTCAGCCTATTTATTTCGAAAGTAGCGATTGGAAAAATCTTTGGAAAGAATTATTAGACGTAGCTTTGTTTTGGATTGAAGAATGTGATGTTAAAATCTATAGAGTTGATAATCCGCACACTAAGCCTTTCTATTTCTGGGGATGGTTGATAGGTGAAATCAAGAAAAAACATCCCGATGTATTGTTTTTGGCGGAAGCTTTCACACGTCCAAAAATCATGAATGAATTAGCAAAGCAAGGATTTACGCAGTCTTACACGTATTTTACTTGGCGAAATTCTAAAAAAGAATTGACAGAATATGTCGAAGAATTGACAAAATCCGAACAAAAAGAATTTTACCGTCCCAACTTTTGGCCTAATACACCTGATATAAATCCTCAACATTTGCAGCACGGGAATGAATCTATTCATCTTCAAAAATACTTCTTAGCAGCAACATTGAGTTCAAATGTTGGAATTTATGGACCAGTTTTCGAGTATCAAATTTCGGCACCATTGGCTCCAGGGAAAGAAGAATATTTAAATTCGGAAAAATATGAATATTATAAATGGGATTGGGATAAACAAAATAAAATCACCACCTTAATTACTCGTGTCAATACGATTAGAAAAGAACAAATTTCGTTGCAACAAACCAATAATATTGTTTTTTGTGATACCAATACCGAACAAGTTATGGGGTATTACAAATTTGATGATGACAAGCAGAATGAAACTTTAATGGTTGTAAGCCTTGACGCATTTAACACCATTCATGCAATGGTTCGACTTCCGAATGCCTTACTAAGTAATTTGCCAGTTCAGATTACCGATTTAATTACAGGGAATAGTTATATTTGGGATAAAGAATGGAATTTTGTAGAACTTTCTGCCGAATTACCTTTCCACTTATTTAAAATTCAACGATAATGAAACGAAACAAGATAAATGAAGAGGAATTTCAAAATCCATTTGTGTTTTCAACAGATTGGCTCAATGCGTTTGAAGACAAGGAATTTGTAAAGGTTTTTTCTTCGGATATTCTTGAAAATTATATTATTAATAAGCGTTGGTATGGTGGAAAAGCAAGTACTTTAAAGTATATAGAAGTTGTCGATTTCTTCAAAATTGTTTCAAAAGCAAATATATATTACGGAGTTTTGCTGGAAGTTAATTTTAAGGAAGCATTTTATCAACATTATTTTATGCCTTTGGCTTTTATGTCCGAGGAAGAGTTGGATACCAATACTATAATTGCACCTGTAAACATGAACGGGCAAGCAGGATTTCTTGTAGATGCTTTGCATCAGGACGATTTTAAAAAATTATTGTTTGATAAAATTGTCAATTCCAGAGATAAATCGGATTCGAAAGTTAAATTCCACAAGGGCGAAAAACTAGAAGAAAAAGAATATAAATCTTCCAAATTTATGGGAGTGGAGCAAAGTAATACTTCCATAATTTACAATGATACTTTAGTGTTGAAAATTTTCAGAAGAATCTATATCAGCACAAACCCCGATTACGAAATCAGTCGTTTTCTGACCGAAAGAATGGATTTCAAAAGTTCGCCAGCTTATATGGGTAGTATTAGTGTAGCATTATCCGAAGGAAGTATTACATTAGGATTGATGCAGGAATTAGTTCCAAATCAAGGAGATGCTTGGCAATTTATGTTGGGTGAAGTCGATAAAATTTTTGGCAATTTAAAATATAAGAATATAAATATTTGTAAATTACCTGATATTGAATTATTCAAAAGATTAAAAATCAACCATGTTCCTCACGAAATCATCGATTGGGCTGGTTTAAGTATTTTTATGCGCATCCAAACATTGGCGACACGAACTGCCGAAATGCATATCGCATTGGGAAGTGATGTTCATGAAACTGCTTTTACGCCAACAACTTATAATGGAGATTACACGGTTTGGCTCAAAAACCGATTGACCTATCAGTTTCAAAACCGACTGAATATTCTCGAAAACAACCTTCATAAACTCGACGGATTGGCTTTAGAATTGGCCAATCAATTTTTGGATCATAAAAAAGAAATTCGGAAATTATTTCTAGATTTCGATTGGACAAAAATGAAATCGGAACGAATTCGCATTCACGGAGATTATCATTTGGGTCAGGTTTTGGTCAATGGGGACGATTTTTGTATTTTGGATTTTGAAGGTGAACCCGAAAGTACCATTCGAGACCGAAAAGTAAAACAACCCCCTTTGAAAGACGTTGCGGGAATGTTTCGCTCGTTTCATTATGCAATTTATGCCACGATTTTCAACAATAAAGAAAAATATCCTTATGAACAAGAAGATCTTTTTAGGGCTGGAGAAATTCTGTTCAAATATTTTGTTGGCGTGTTTCTTCAGACTTATACTGATGTTGCCCAAGGCGAAAACTTGAACATTGGCTACCGAAAAGAAATTGATTTCTTATTGAAATATTGTCTGCTTGAAAAAGCTATTTACGAATTGGGATATGAACTCAATTCGCGACCACGTTGGGCTGTAATTCCTTTGACTGGAATTGCTAGTATTATGGAGTTTAAAAATTAATTAAAAATTACGAATTAAAAATTAAAAATTACGATTCTGGAAAATCTTCTGATTTCGTTTAGTAAATAATAAAATCCGCCTTTGAAATCCGTTTCAATTGCGTTTCAAAAAACATAAAAATGAACAAAGTACAACCTTATTCCCTTTTAACCGATTTCGATATTGATTTATTTAAAGCGGGAAAACATTTCCGATTATACGAAAAACTAGGCGCACATCTTATAGAAGTTGACGGCGTGAAAGGCGTATATTTTGCTGTTTGGGCACCATCAGCGCGTTCTGTTTCTGTAGTTGGGGATTTCAATTTTTGGATTCAGGGCGAACACCAATTGCAAGTGCGCTGGGATTCCTCTGGAATTTGGGAAGGATTTATTCCAAGAATCGAAAAAGGAACCACTTATAAGTATAAAATCCAATCGAACAATGGTGGACTTATTACTGAAAAAGCCGATCCATTTGCTTTATACTGCGAACATCCGCCTCATACCGCCTCTGTACTTTGGGATTTAGAGTACCAATGGAAGGACAAAAAATGGATGGAAACCCGGAAAGAACACAATGATTTAGACAAACCTTATTCTGTTTATGAAGTTCATTTGGGTTCTTGGAAACGCAATGCAGAAGGAAAATTTTTGACTTATCTAGAATTGGCTGAAGATTTGGTAAATTATGTTAAAGAAACAGGTTTTACGCACGTGGAATTTATGCCGATAATGGAATATCCATATGACCCATCTTGGGGTTATCAATTAATTGGATATTTCGCACCTACTTCCCGTTTTGGAACACCTCAGGATTTTATGGTTTTGGTCGATAAATTACACCAAGCAGGAATTGGAGTAATCTTGGATTGGGTTCCATCACATTTTCCTGATGATGCACACGGTTTAGGATTTTTTGACGGTTCTAATCTTTTCGAACATCCAGATCGTAAAAAAGGCTATCATCCAGATTGGAAAAGTTTAGTTTTTAATTACGGACGGAATGAAGTACGTTCTTTTTTAATTAGCAATGCCATTTTTTGGTTGCAACATTACCACGCTGATGCACTTCGTGTGGATGCGGTGGCTTCGATGTTGTATTTGGATTATTCCAGAGAAGAAGGGGAATGGGAACCTAATATTTATGGTGGCAGAGAAAATTTAGACACCATAAGTTTCTTGAAAGAATTTAACGAAGCGGTATACTCTAGTTTTGAAGGAGTGCAAACGATTGCCGAAGAAAGCACCTCTTTCCCGATGGTTTCTCGTCCAACATTTGTGGGCGGTTTAGGTTTTGGAATGAAATGGATGATGGGTTGGATGCACGATACTTTGCAATATTTTCAAAAAGAAACGGTGTATCGAAAATACCATCAGAACGATTTGACTTTTGGAATGACTTATGTTTTTTCTGAAAATTTTATGTTACCTCTTTCGCACGATGAAGTGGTTTACGGGAAAAAATCAATTGCTGGAAGAATGCCTGGTGACGAATGGCAGAAATTCGCCAATTTGAGATTGCTTTATGGCTATATGTTTATGCATCCTGGAGCAAAATTATTATTTATGGGAAGTGAATTTGGACAAAGTGCCGAATGGAATTTTGAAGGAAGTTTGGATTGGCATTTGTTGCAATATGATTTCCACGAAGGAATTAAAAAAACAATAACCGATTTGAATGCCTTGTATAAAACACAACCCGCATTGCACGAAAAGCAATTTAGTCCTGAAGGTTTCGAATGGATCAATTATTCAGATCATCAAAATGCCGTGATGACTTTTATCCGAAAAGGAAATAAACCAAAAGACGATGTAATTGTTGTTTGTAACTTCACTCAGGTAGTTCGCGAAAAGTATCGTATTGGTGTGCCAAAAAAAGGAAAACTGACAGAAATTTTCAATAGCGATGCTACTATTTATGGTGGAAGTGGAGTAAAAAATTCAAATAAATTGGCTGTAGAAGCGATGCCTTACGATGGAAGAGATCATTCAATAGAATTGCTTTTGCCTCCTTTGAGCGTGACGGTTTATAAATATTAGACACTCGGAATTATCCAAAAATATTGATACTTTTATTTTTTATTTTATAATTTATGATTTTAATTTAGTAGTATTTTTGT
>JAAFGY010000167.1 GCA_010365135.1 Flavobacterium sp. | reverse complement strand
AGATTTATATTTTGACAAATACAACATTTAAATAAAAATTATAATTATGAAAAACAAACAATTTCTTTTAGGTCTGCTTATTACGTTGACTCTTCTATTTGCTAACGAAGGCAATGCCCAAGGAAAATCAAAAAACACATACAACAATCCTGTTATTACGGGTTTTAATCCCGACCCGAGTATTTGTAAAGTAGGCAATGATTATTACTTGGTCACTTCTACATTCGAATACTTTCCAGGAGTTCCTGTTTATCATAGCACCGACTTAGTAAATTGGAAAATGATTGGACACGTTCTTGATCGACCATCACAACTCAACCTCGATGGATGCGAGAGTTCAGGTGGTATTTTTGCCCCTTGCATTCGGTACAATAAAGGTGTTTTTTATATGGTAACTACCCTTATTGGTAAGGGAGGAGGAGATTTTATATGTACAGCAACAAATCCCGCAGGGCCTTGGTCAGAACCTCATTTTATTAAAGGTGCCCCAGGAATTGATCCTGATTTATTATTTGATGACGATGGCAAAGTGTATATGTCAGGTACGTTTAAACCAGCAGAAAAGGTATGGCCTGGGCAAAATACTATTTGGACACAAGAAGTAGATTTGACAAAATGGGAATTGGTGGGTGAAAGACATACAAACTTAGATTCAGGTGATTTTTACAGTACAGTAAATCCACTCAAAGCTGATAATGTTAATTATCTAAATGCTATGGAAGGGCCCCATATTTATAAAAAAGACGGCACTTATTATTTTACTTGTTCTATTGGGGGAACCGGTCAGAACCATGCTTTTATTATACTCCGAAGCAAGAATGTCTTTGGTCCTTGGGAAATGAATCCTGCAAATCCAATTCTTACTCACCGTGATTTACCCACAACACATCCGATTACTGCCACAGGACATGCTGATTTAATTCAAATACAAAACGGCGACTGGGCTATTGTTCATTTGGGTAAACGACCAATGCAAGATGGCAAAAGTAATAATGCTAAAATCATTTTAGGTCGCGAAACCTATGTCAGCATGGTCGATTGGTCAGGGGAGTGGCCGATAGTTAATCCTAAAGGTAAGATTGGTCGAAGCGAATTGGTGCAACAAAAACCAAATCTACCAGAAATGAAAGTCGATAAAAGCCATCTCAAAGATGATTTCAACGCCGATAAACTTCATTCTCAATGGAATTTCTTGCGAACTCCTCGCTCTGAGTGGTGGTCATTGACGGATAAAAAAGGCTACTTGCGTTTACAATTGCGTCCTGAAATGATAAACGAAAAAGTAAATCCTTCCTTTATTTGTAAACGGCAAGAGCATTCCGATTTTGAAGTTGTTGCCAAAATGGAATTTAATCCAACGACTGAAAATGAAGAAGCAGGTATAGTAATCGAGCGTGACAGGAATTGTTACTTAAAATATACATTATCACGTGTGAACAATGAGTTAGTTTTAAAGCTAGCAGTACGTTCTGGAAAAGCTACTGATGATTCAGAAATTACTCAAGCTAAAGTGAAGTCTGGAAATATACACTTAAAAATAAGCGCAATTGAATCAACATATTCGTTTAGTTATTCTTTAGATGGAAAAAAATGGAAATCTTTAGATCAAGATATTGATTTAGTATCATCAGGATTAGTTTCGGGCGGGAAATTTACTGGACCTTTGATTGGAATGTATGCTTCATCAAATGGAAAACAAAGTCAGAATGTCGTTTATTTCGATAGTTTCTATTATACCGAAAAATAAAGTTCTTATGAAATTGAAAAATTTATTAAGTTTTAGTCTATCCTGTTTATGTCTAATAGCCACTGCTCAAACTGTACCTACTGGGCAGCGGTTAAAAGATATAAACCCAGCTGTTTTAGTAGGAGCAGTATTGCAAACAGGGAATAATGACACAAAAAATGTGTTGACAGCGAATACTCCCATTCAAAATATTTTTAAACGAGAGTTTAATCTAGGTCAGGCAACTTGTTATCCAGCTTGGGATACTTGGAAAGGTTTAAAAACTTATGATTTCATAGAGTTCAATAAATCGGTAAACTGGTTTGTGGCTAATAATATGCCTGTAGTTGCCCATTTATTGGCAGGTCAGGACACCTATTTTCCTGATTGGTATAAAACTGCCACCTATACAGTTGATGAATTAGATAGTATTTTAGAAGATTATATTCGTGCTACTATAACCTCTAACAATAACTTTGATAAAGTGGACTATTGGAATGTTGTCAATGAGTCATTACGCTGGAATGGTACTTACTATAATACTAATGCAACTGACCCCGGTTGTAAGTTGCAAAATTTGGGATACGAAGCCGATTTGTCAGGCTTGGCAGGAACCAATAAAGTACTTACACAACATCCCGTTTATATTCGCAAAGCTTTTGAATATGCTCGGAAATATACCAACAAAAAGTTGGAATTACGAGATTATGGAGCAGAGTTTTGGGGGGATGCAAAAACAAAAGCCTTCTATCAATTAGCCAAGCATTTGAAGAATTCAGGAGTACCAATTGATGCAGTTGGATTACAGTGTCATTTAGATATTGGCAAAACCTATGATTGGAGCAGATTAAAGCAAACCATTCAAGAATTTAGAAAGCTTGGACTTGAAGTTTATCTTACTGAAATTGACTATGCTGACAAATTGAAATTGTGGTCACCCGCGAAAGCTGAAATTCAAAGAGAACAATACAAACTGATGATAAAAGCAGCGGTTGAAGGCGGAATACAATGGATTTGTTTCTGGGGAGTTCGTGACAATTGGAATCAATTTTGGTTGTATGACAACAGTCCATTACTTTTTGCGAATGATTTAACTACTAAAACAGCTTATTACGGCGTTCAAGAAGGACTAACTTTAAGCACACCGCTTGGAATTGAAGCATTTGATAGAGATTCAAAATCTTTGCAAATTTTTCCTAATCCAGCTAAAAACAGCATCAATTTTCAGATTGAAGAATCATTGGCAATTGATTGTTTAGTCAAAATATACAACAGTAATGGCACTTTAATTTTAGAAAAAAAAGTTGCTTCTAGTAATCAGAATTTTCAAATAGTATTACCTAACGGTTTAAGTGCCGGAATGTACATAGTAAATGTAAGTTTACCAAATTCAGAGCAAAACTGGAGTTCAAAACTTATAATAGAATAAAGAAAAAATATGAGAATCAGCATAACGATCTAAGAAGTCAGCACATAATGCATAAATTAACAAAAACTACCCTTTTATTGATTTGTTTTATTAGTTTACTCGCCAGACCAACTTTGGCACAGAGTCCGTCGTTCTCCACTTTTATGACATTGGTTCTTCCAGGTGATCATCCTGATCCTACATTGACTCGTATAGGAAATGATTTTTATACATCTGGTTCTTCTTTTGCGCGTTCCCCAATTATTTACCATTCGACAGATTTGGTGCATTGGGAAGCAATCTCAAATCCATTGAACGGCAGTAATAATCACTTTAATGGAACCAGTACGAGTGTTGGAGCTTGGGGTGGAAATTTTGTATATTTCAATTCTAGTTATTGGTATTTTTTTGGAAATAAAGGCAAAATGTATTTTGTAAAAGCTACAAAACCCGAAGGTTCTTGGAGTGATCCAGTCCAAATGATATGTCCCAAATCAGTTCCAGGATTAGGAATGGATAACTCAATTTTTATAGATGATGACATCAATAAAACCCCATATTTACTGGTAAAAAATGGGCAAGACAACAATTGGATTTTAGAATTAGGATCTAATGGCCAGCCCAATGGTAAGATTCTTGACCTTACTTGGATTAATCCTGCTCCTTCCTATAGATTTGGATATGCAGAAGGGCCAGTAATGTGGAAAAATAATGGCTACTATTATTACTCTTTTGCACTAAATGCTGGTGGTGGTCAAAAGTTAATGAGAAGTAAAACGTTGGTAGCAGATCAAACTGCTTGGGAAATTATTGGTGATTTTTATAACGAATCCGATCCCAAAAAGGTAGATGCAATATTTACAGGCCCTAATCATTGTTCACAAGTAGTGAAGCTAGATGATAACACTTCTTGGGTTATCGGACAATCGACTACAAATGGTACGGTATGGAAAGGTAGTGGTCGTCAAGGAATTCTAACTCAAGTGAAATACAATGCCACTACTGGTATTCCAGTTAGTAACTATCCTATAAATGAACCAATGACTGCACCAACTCTTCCCTCTAGTGGAATTCCATATATGGTGCCGCATAGCGATAATTTTAATTCATCCACTTTACAACCAGAATGGTCCACTTTGGGATATACACCCAACCCGGTTTACTCCCTCACACAGCGTACAGGTTGGTTGCGACTCTTTCCAAATAACACCCACAATACACTTTTAAAAGCTGATGCTGAGCACAATTATTCTTTAATTACAAGGCTTGATATAGATCCTAAAGTTAGCACAACACAAGCTGGATTAAATATCTTGGCAGGCAATCAAGTTATGGGAGTGCGATTGTACAGCACCTTGAATGCTTCGGGATCAAAAGTTATTAAATTTAGTTTTGAAACTTTGGTTTATGAAGTTCCCAATACTGCTGGGAACTTGGTCTGGCTAAAAATGGAACGCGTCAATCATTTAATGACAGGTTATTTTAGTGCCAATGGCAGTTCTTGGACAGTTGTAGGTCAACCTCTTGATGTCAGTCTCTTAGACAAGCAAGCAGTAGCGTCTAATGGATGGGTTGGTAATAGTCAAGGCATTTTTGTAAAAGGCAACACTGCCGATTTCGATTTGTACATTTACCGCGATGCATATACTTCGATTTTAGCTGAATGTCCTGCAAATCAATTTGGAACATTCAAAACTGCGGCTGTAAACGGGGTTAGTAATCTTGGGAAAATACACCATAACGACTGGGCTTTATATGCTGGAGTTGAGTTTGGAAATGAGGATTATACAAAAAAAGCCCTGCAATTTGAAGCAACAGTTTCAGCAATCAATTCATTAGGTAAAATTGAGGTTTGGCTTGATTCTATTGATACAGGAACAAAAATTGCTGATTGTCCGATAACTTCGAGTGGTAGTTTATCCATTTTCAAACCCTACAACTCTTCGGTTGATGCTATTACTGGAATGCACGATGTTTATTTGCGATTTGTTGGAAGTGGTACGGAAGAACTTTTTATTTTGAAATCTTTTAGATTTATTGATACTTCGCAGCTGCTGAATACTAATGGATTAATTAAAGAAAAGTCTAGCTTGAATAATTTAGTGATTTATCCTAACCCAATTAAGAATCAGTTTAGCCTGAAAAGTGATGCCGAATTCACAGGTGTTCGGGTTTTGCAATTGAATGGTAAAATTTTATTTGATTATAATTTGAAATCAGCAGTTAATGAAGCTTCCTTTCCGTTTAATAACCCCCCCGGTACTTATATTTTAGAAATAACTAATGCGAGTGGCCGCTATTTCCGAAAAATGATAGTCAATTAAATAATCAGTTGACTAAAGAGAAAGTAAATACGCTTAAGGAAAAAAATAATGGAAAACCAACTTCCACTTAAACAGTAACCATTGATTCAAATGGAATTTATAAAAAAGATTTTCCAATTAATGAAAATGATTTGCTGTTGCAGAATTTTGTGAAACAATAGTTAAAAAAAATATTTATGAAAAATAAAATAATTGCGCTATCCCTTTTTTCAATGTTATTGTTTGCGGGAAACCAAGCAAATTCCCAAACAACTAAAAGCATGAACCTTCTAAATGCGGCGAAACCTGTAAAATCTTTAGGTTCTCAATTTGATGCAAAAATAGACAAGCTTGTTGCCCAAATGACACTGGAAGAAAAAATAGGAATGCTCCACGGCAATAGCATGTTTGCCAATGGAGGCGTAAAACGTTTGGGCATTCCAGAATTGAAAATGGCCGATGGTCCGCTAGGCGTTCGTGAAGAAATTTCTCGTAACAACTGGTCGGCAGCGGGTTGGACAAATGATTTTGCGACTTATTATCCGGCTTCTGGAGCTTTGGCTGCTACTTGGAATGCCAAGATGGCTTATACTTTTGGAAATAGTGTAGGGCAAGAATTGCGTGCCAGAGGCAAAGATATGTTGCTTTCGCCAGCCATCAATATTGTCAGAACACCTTTGGGCGGGCGAACTTATGAATATATGTCGGAAGATCCTTTTTTGAATAAAAAAATTGCCGTGCCACTAATTGTTGGACTTCAAAACAACGATGTTATGGCTTGTGTCAAACACTTCGCTGCCAATAACCAAGAAACCAATCGAGACATTTATGACGTGCAGATGGACGAAAGAACCTTGCGTGAAATTTATTTACCCGCTTTTGAAGCTGCTGTAAAAGAAGCCAAAGCCTATAGTATAATGGGGGCTTACAACAAGTTTAGAGGCGATTATTTATGTGAAAATGATTATATGCTGAATTCCATTTTGCGCAACGAATGGGGTTTCAAAGGCGTAGTGGTTTCCGATTGGGCTGCGGTGCATTCGACCGTGAAAACCTTGAAAAATGGTTTGGACATCGAAATGGGAACGCCAACGAAAAAGTTTAACGAATTTTTGTTGGCAGACAAACTAATTGCAGCTGTCAAGGCTGGAGAAATTTCGGAAGCAGAAATTGACAAACACGTACAACGAATACTGGGTGTTTTGTTTCAAGTAAAAGCCATTGATGGAAAAGACCGAGTGAAAGGCAGCATTGCCAACGAAGCACACTACCAAGATGCCTACAAAATTGCATCGGAAGCGATAGTTTTATTGAAAAATGACAAAAATGTTTTACCATTAAAGTTGAATGGAATAAAATCCATTGCCGTAATCGGGAACAATGCAACCAAAAAAAATGCCTTGGGCGGATTTGGTGCAGGTGTTAAAACCAATAGAGAAATCACGCCTTTGGAAGGCTTGAAAAACAGATTGCCAGCTTCCATCAAAATTAATTATGCCGAGGGATATTTAGAGCGTTATGACAAAAAAAACAAAGGCAAATTAGGGGACATTACTTTGAATGGTCCTGTGCCCATCGACCAATTGGATCCAGCCAAATTGCAAGAAGCCATTGATGTAGCTAAAAATTCAGATATTGCCATTGTTTTTGCAGGTTCCAACCGTGATTACGAAACCGAAGCTTCGGATCGTAGAAATTTGAATTTGCCTTTTGGTCAAGAAGAATTAATCAACAAAGTTAGAGCGGTCAATCCAAATACCATCGTTGTCGTCATCGCTGGAGCTCCTTTTGACATTGTTGATTTGAGTCAAAAATCATCCACCTTGGTTTGGAGTTGGTTCAATGGTTCCGAAGGAGGAAACGCTTTGGCCGATGTATTGCTTGGAAAAATAAACCCATCCGGAAAATTGCCTTGGACAATGCCCAAAAAGATTGAAGATTCTCCAGCACACGCCACCAACAGTTTTCCGGGTGGTAAAACAGTTGAATATAAAGAAGGAATTTTGGTTGGCTACCGTTGGTTTGATACCAAAAAAATTGAACCACTTTATCCATTTGGTTACGGATTATCCTATACCACTTTTGCTTTCGACAATGCAACAACGGATCATAAATCATATGCTGAAAATGAAATAATTACAGTTTCTGTTACAATCAAAAACACTGGAAAAGTGGATGGCAAAGAAGTCGTTCAATTGTATGCTTCTAAATCCAATTCGAAAATTACTCGTGCTAATCAAGAACTCAAAGGCTTTGAAAAAGTTTTGGTCAAAGCCGGACAATCAGCAACCATAACCCTTAAAGTTCCAGTACAAGAGTTGGCTTATTACAATGTGGATACCAAAAAATGGACAGTTGAACAAGGAGATTACAGCTTGAAATTAGGAAGTTCTTCCAGAGACATTAAAAAAGAAGTTGTTGTAACCATTAAATAAATCACTAATAAAAAAAATAATTGTTACCATTCTATGTAAGTCGAAAGTTTTTGCTCAGTATTAAAACAATGTGTTAATAATCAATATAATGTATGATTTTTAAAACATTACTAAATGCGACATTACACCGTTTTTATTACTTATGTGCAGTTCAGATGCAACTTTGATTCAGTTGAGTAAAACTTCTGGAAATGCGGGTTCGTCATTGGTAAGCATGACTGCATCAGCAAATACGGCTTGGGGAAATCCAAAAGGGACTAAAGCCTTGATTGATTTAGTAAAGACTGATGGTTTTAATGCCATTAGAATTCCTTGTTCTTGGAATCAAAACAGGGCCAATGCTACCACGGCTCAATTAAAGCTTTTTTAAATAAAATGGTCAA
>JAAFGY010000166.1 GCA_010365135.1 Flavobacterium sp. | reverse complement strand
AATCTTTAATAATTTAATCAAAAGAATGGTCAAAGCTGATAATATTACACATCAAAAAATGATATGTAATTAGATGCAGACCTCAATTATTTTTATTTATGAAATATAGCGTATACGAAAATATTAGAAAAATAAGAGAATTAAAAAATTTGACTAGAGAATATGTAGCGGCGGAGTTGAAAATGAGTACCAGCGGTTATGGTAAAATTGAAAGAGGAGATGTTGATTTAACAGTGTCAAAATTAATTGAAATTTCAAAAGTTTTAGAGGTTTCAATTGAGTTTATATTTAGTTTCGATGTTTCAATTTTCTTTAATGAGACCAAATAAAATAGAGTAAAGCAATTTGAATGTAAAGGAATAAAAAATTAAATTTTGCTAACCCAAGTAGTTTCATAATTCAAAATTTGTTTTATCTTTTTTAATAAAGCTAAAGATTGCAAGTAATAAAAATATTAAGTCTATGGAAAATTACTATTCAAAAATAAGAGAGTATAGGATACAAAATAACCATACTCCCGAATACATCGCTATTCAAATGGAAATTAGTGTAAAAAATTACGAAAATATCGAAAAAGGAATTGTTGATCTCAAATTGTCAAAACTAGACAGATTAGTTAAGATTTTAGGAATTAAAAAAAGTGAAATTTTCAAATTGGATAATTAATAGTTTTAGACAGTCCTCTTAACATCTTCTTCATCACAAAGGTCGAAGTTAAGATATTTAATTTCTTGAGTAAGTCTATTTTTGTTTATTTGTGTTTTACTTTTAAAACATATCCTATCGATTCTAAGATTAAAACAAAATGTGTTTTTGTGATATCTTTTACAATAGCATTTTGCTCACAAAATGGTCCAGAATCTAACTTAATTTTTTGTCCAATTTGGTATTGCATAACCGAAATATCAGCAGCAGCATCACTGGTATTAAGCCATTCTTTAATTGTTTGAATTTCTTTGTCTTTAACAACAGCATGAACTCCTAACCAAAATAAATATCTAACCACGCCAGGGGAAAGAAATACATTATTCCTGTCTTTATCTGCTAATTGTACAAAGATATAATGATTGAATAATGGCACGGTTGCCTTTATTTTCCTGTCTGATCTTTGTTGTAATTTAGTAATCATTGGGCAGTAACAATTTATTCCAACCTTAATTAATTGATCAGCAGCTCTTTTTTCCCATTTGGGTTTTGTGTATAATACATACCATTTCATATCCGTAATTTATTAATTCAATTTGTTGATTAGTTGTTCTAGAATAAGCCGAGATGTTTGAATTAGCATTTGTCCTTTTCCCTTCTTTAATGAATAAAATTTTTTTAAAGGCTAGTCACAAAGTATAGTCTCATTGTAAGAAATATTAATAATAAAATAATTTGTTTTGTGTTTAATTAAAGGTGATAGGTGTTGTAATACAAATTTCTGATGTAAATTTAATTTTAAGAACCTTAAATTCATTATTTTTTAATACTAATTTTTCCTGATTAAGGATATTTAACAACCAAAAAACAGTTTTCATGTACTACATTATTTTAATTTTGAATAAATTAACATTATTGACAGAGGGTTATAATTGATTTTAAATTCACAACATATCTATTAAGATCAATTTGTAAGAATTAAGTAATATAATTAGTAGTTTTTACAAGCCTTATTTTTCCTTTTTGGATAGTTAATTTGTAACTATTCACGGGGAACCCGTATTAAATTATTATAAAAAATTAAGTTTATCACAGCAAATAGTCGGCGTCACGCTGATTTGAATTATGAGATTATTTGAAGACCATAGCAGCAAATTATTTCCAAATACAAATATGTAGTTCAGGTACTAAGCATTTTATAACATAAAAATTAGCCATAATCGGTTTCAGGTGCAGGGAATTACGAATGTCGTGCGCATTAATTTTTTTAACCATTTTATTTCCATTTTTTGAAAAATACTTTGATACACTTTAAACAACATCCTAAGTACGATACAATTGTAAGTTGGGCAAAATTAATTTCAATTACTGGCAGTGCTCAAATTATCATACAGGCTTTAGGATTTGCATCTGGTATTTTAATTATACGTTTACTACCAGTAGAAGAATATGGACTATATACTTTAGCCAATACGATGTTGGGAACTATGACTGTTTTAGCTGATGCAGGAATATCTACCGGTGTAATGGCACAAGGAGCAAAAGTGTGGCAAAGCAAAAAAGAACTGGGTGTGGTGTTAGCAACTGGTCTTGATTTACGACGTAAGTTTGCTATTGGCAGTTTAATAATTTCTATTCCTGTACTAATTTATTTGTTACTGCACAATAATGCTTCATGGTTGACTTCCTGCCTTATAGTAGCTGCATTAATTCCTGCTTTTTTTGCAGCTTTATCTGATTCTTTATTAGAAATTGTTCCTAAACTGCATCAAGATATTTTACCATTACAAAAAAATCAAGTCTCCGTAGGCATCCTTAGATTGCTACTTATTGGATTGACAATGTTTGTTTTTCCGTGGGCATTTATAGCCTTATTGGCTAATGGAATACCAAGAATTTTTGGTAATATTAAATTGAGAAAAATAGCAGATAGGTTTGTGGATAAAACGCAAAAATCGGACCCGGCTATTCAAAGAGAAATTATGCTAATTGTGAAAAATATTCTTCCGGGAGCCATATATTTTTGCGTCTCAGGGCAGATTACAATTTGGCTAATCTCTATTTTTGGAAATACAATTGCAGTGGCACAATTAGGAGCTTTAGGAAGGTTAGCTATGCTACTAAACATTGTCGGTGTTATAATAAATATATTAATTGTCCCACGATTTGCAAGGTTACAGCCAAGAAAAAAGGATTTACTAAAAAAAGTTTTATACACTATAAGTTTAGTCCTTTTCATAAATATGATAATAATTCTTCTAGTTGTTCTATTTCCTACCGAAATTCTTTTAATTTTAGGAAATCAATACAAGAATTTAAATATGGCAATGATATTAAGCGTTCTAATTGGTTGTGTTAATTTAGGAACTGGAGTTTTTATTTCTTTTTCTTCTTCGAGAGGTTGGGTCATAAATCCCTTTTTAATGATGATTTTTAATATTTTTGGAACCGTTTTTCCACTTTTTTTTGTTGATGTTTCCACTTTAAAGGGTGTGCTAATATTAAGCTTATTTGGTTCATTATGGGGACTTTTCATTTATGGGGGATATACATTTCAAAAAATATTAAAACTTGATAATTAACTATTATAGAACAACTAAAAATAATTACAATAAAACTAAATCGCTATGAATGGACCTGAATATACGATTGCTATTCCAGTTTACATGAGAATTTTAGGGTTTAAAAATGCATTAGAATCAGCACTTTTGGTAGAAGGTGTTAGTGAAATTTTAGTTATTGACGATAATTCGAACCATAATAAATTCGAGGAAATTTGCAATTCATTTCAAGATAATAGAATTAGATATTTGAAAAATAAAGAAAATATTGGTCTGTTTGGCAATTGGAATAGATGCATTCAAGAAGCTAATGGGGATTTTGTATCCATTTTATGTAGCGATGATTTAATTGAATCAAATGCCTATATACTTTTTGCTAAAGCATATAAAAAGAATAGCGATATTGATGTTTTTTTTGGAACATTTGCAACTTTTACAAATGATAAAAGTGATGCAATTGTTCATCGACATTTTAAAGCCGGAATAATAAAAGGAACGGAATTACTGAAGGATGCAATTTTAAACGGTCCCTGTTTTCCAGTTTTATCAATTATGCGTAAAACCAAAATCTTGAAATATCCTTTTGTTTCTAAACCTCATAGTGGTAATGATTGGTTATGGATTTATTCTAATGCGACGACTTTAAATTTATATGCTACAAACGAAACAATCAATTACTGGAGAAGGCATCCTGATCAGGATGCAGTTAAATCACAATCCGTTACTACAGATTGTTGGCCTTTAATGTTTCGGTCAGCGCAGGAGCAATTATATACCGTTGATAAATCGCTTTCACAGAAAGCTTTTAAACGAGCTAAAGGGGTGATTTTAAGTTGGTTAGTTAATGATTTTGAAAGTAGAACTGGATATTTTAAGCGTCTTTTGGGTGATGAGGCCAAATCTAATTTATTTCTTAGAGAGTCTATGAAAATAATTAGTGATGACTGGCTGCTCAAAAATATATTATACTCAAAGGAGTCCTCTTTCTTATATTATAATTTAGGGAGATTGATTCGAAAAACTGGTTACTATCCTGATTCATAACGCAATATAATCAGGATTTCAGGTTTCCATATATTATAATATCTAAATAACAATTATGAACTCAGCAATTTGTACTCTTTTTGAGGGAAATTATCATTACGGTGTTGCTACACTTTCTAATTCACTATATAAGCAAGGTTTCCGTGGGACTATCTATGCTGGCTATCGTGGGGAATTACCCAACTGGATATTAGAAGGAAAAAAAGCACCCGTTGGTAAATGGAGTGAAGCAGTTACATTAAGCCCTGTTGAAGGGATGCAACTAGTTTTTTTACCGCTAAATACAAATTATAGCTTGACAAATTATAAGCCCGACTTTATGTTGGAATTATGGGAAGGTGTAGCTAAAGAGGCAGCAGTATTATATTATTTTGACCCCGACATTGTCATTAATGATTCTTGGTCTTGTTTTGAACAATGGGCAAATTGCGGAGTAGCGGTTTGTGAAGATGTAAATTCTCCTTTGCAAGAATTTCATCCCCGGAGACAAGGCTGGAAAACCTATTTTAAAAAATACAATATTGATTTACAATATAAAAATCAAATTTATGTAAACGGTGGATTCGTTGGGCTTCTCAAAAAAGATATTTCATTTTTGACCTTATGGATTAAGGTACAGGAGAGTATGGGAGATGCAATAGGAGGACTTGATAAATCCATTTTTTCAAATTTGGATTACCATTCAACCATATTGAAAATGAACGGATTTCAGATTTTTGATAAATCCGATCAAGATGCATTAAATGCCACAATTGAGGCATACAACGGTGCCATTAGTTACTTTGGTAAAGATGGCATGGGATTTGAATCTGGTAAAGCAATTATGTATCACGCTTTGGGTGCAAATAAACCTTGGAATGTAAATTTTATACAAAGAGCCTTGCATGGCAGATTACCCAGACCTGTTGATGAATGTTATTGGCAAGAGGCCGTTCATCCTATTTTTGCCCATTCTAAAGGGGAAAAAAACAAAAAATTGATAGCCATAAAGATTAGTAAGTTTCTAGGAAGGTTTTATAAAGTTTAAATTTTTAATTCATAAAATAAAACATGAATATTCTCTTCATTTGTGGCTCAGCCGAACCGGGCAAAGATGGGGTAGGCGATTACACTCGTCGTTTGTGCGGTGAACTTATTAAATTAGGACATGAAGCTCATATCTTGTCATTATGCGATCATCAAATTCCTTTTTTTACATTAGATTATAAGGAAATTGAAGGAACAAAAGTTTTGGCAAATCGCATACCTCAAGCAACTTCAAAGAAACGGCGGCGTATCTGGTCTCAAAATGTTTTAAATGATTTTGAACCCGATTGGATTTCTTTGCAATTTGTACCCTATAGTTTTAACCCAAAGGGATTGCCTTTTTGGTTGCCTTCTTTTTTAAAAAAATTAAAAGGAAATCATAAATGGCACATCATGTTTCATGAATTATGGCTTGGAATAGATAAAGAGTCTTCATTTAGACACAAATGTATTGGTAAATTGCAACAATTAATTGTAAATAAAACCGTCCATAACACAAAACCCCAATTGATTAATACACAAAATAAATTATACCAATTCTTTCTTCAATCACACGAGATTGCTGCTGATATTTTACCTATTTGTGGAAATATACCGTTGACAGCTATTAAAGATGAAGCAAAAAAATTTACGCAATTTGTTTTGTTTGGAACGATCCATCCGGGAGCTCCTTTCAACGATTTTATTGAGGATTTAGAAAGTATTAAAAGCAAATTAAACAAACCAATAAAATTTATTTTTGTGGGAAATAACGGTTCAGAGCTGTCTAAATACATAAATGTGTTAGAAAGTAATATTATACATTATGAAGTATTGGGAATTCAAACAGAAAGTATAATTTCTCAAATACTTATTAATAGTGATTATGGAATATCTACAACTCCCTATTTTCAAACTGAAAAAAGTGGTGTTTATGCAGCATATAGAGAACACCAATTAAATACTATTTGTGTTTCACGTAATTGGACACCTACAAAAGGACAATATGAAATTCCACAAATTATTAAATATGAAAAAAATAATTTGAATATAGCTCAAATGGATATTGAAGTGTATGATTTACAATTTATGGCGGCGCAATTTATTAATTCACTTTACAAAATATGAAAATAATAGTATCGCATCCGACTTTAAATGCAAATTCAAAAAACGTGGTGAGTGGGTTATTTGCAAATAAATTACTTTTTAAATTATTCACAACATTTGCAATATTTCCAGGTCAATTATTATTTAAGTTAGGCAGTATTCCAATATTAAGAGAACTAAAAAGAAGGAGTTTAGATAAAACATGGCAACCTTATACGCGCTCACAATCATTTTTTGAGTTGGGACGTCTATTGGCTTCTAAATTACATTTGGAGTTTTTAGTAAAACACGAGAAAGGATTTTTTTGTATTGATCAGGTTTACCAAAAACACGATAAGTGGGTTGCCAATAATTTGCTTAAGGCTAAAAAAAATGGATTATCAGGCACATACGCTTATGAAGATGGAGCATTAGCCACTTTTATAAAAGCTAAGAAATTGGGTCTTTATTGTATTTATGATTTACCTATTGGTTATTGGAAAAGTGCTCGTCTGTTAATGCAAAAGGAATTTGATATCAATCCCGATTGGTCAAGTACACTTACCGGTTTTAGTGACTCGCCAGCCAAGTTGAATAGAAAAGATCAAGAATTGTCTTTGGCTGATGTAATTTTTGTAGCTAGTAGTTTTACCAAGAAAACATTGGATGAATATTCAGGAAATTTACCAGAAATAAAAATAATTCCATATGGTTTTCCAGAAGTTCTTCAAAAAAAAGAATACCAACCGCTTGCTAATAGAAAACTTAAAGTTTTATTTGTTGGTCTTTTATCCCAACGAAAAGGGATTTCTTATTTATTTGAGGCAGTTGAAGGAATGCAAAACCAAGTGGAGTTGACCATCGTTGGACAAAAAGCCGTAGCAAATTGCAGTGTACTAAATCTAGCCTTAGACAAACATAAATGGATTCCATCATTATCTCATGACCAAGTTTTAGCTTGTATGCGTGAACATGATGTTTTTGTTTTTCCTTCTCTTTTTGAAGGTTTTGGTTTGGTTATTACAGAGGCAATGTCTCAAGGTCTTGCTGTCATTACAACAGATCGTACGGCTGGACCCGATATAATTAAAAATGGTGAAGATGGATGGATAGTACCAGCTGGATCTTCAAATGCAATAAAGGAAATAATTACTAAAATACTCGAAAAACCAGAAATATTGGAACAATTTGGGATGGCGGCTCAAAAAAAAGCTCAAACTAGACCTTGGTCGGTGTACGGTCAAGAAATGGCTGATGCAATTTCTTTATTAAAGATTTTATAAAAAACGATATAAGTGAATACAGTAACAGAACAAGAAGTAATTCCAAATTATAATGCAATAAAAATAGCCATTTGGTTGTATTTTTTCTTATGGATTGTAGAAGGTGCTTTACGTAAATGGGTTTTATCGAGTTTAGCTACTCCATTATTAATTGTTCGTGATCCTGTTGCAATATATATAATACTTAGAGCTATTTATTCAAATGTTAAGTTTTTTAATGGGTTTGTAGTGAGTGCTTATATCATTACACTTTTATCATTAATTGTAACACTTACTTTTGGTCATGGGAATTTAGTTGTCGGAGTTTATGGCGCAAGGATTATGTTGCTTCATTTTCCCTTGATTTTTATTATTGGAGCTGTTTTTGTTAAAGAAGATATTCTCAAAGTTGGTCAAGTGTTGTTAGTTGCAAATATATTGATGACTTTAATTGTTTATTTGCAATTTATTAGTCCTCAATCAGCCTTTATAAATATAGGTGTCGGCGGAGAAGGTAGTGCTGGTTTTTCTGGCGCGATGGGATATTTCCGACCTTCCGGTACTTTTTCATTTACAACAGGTTTATCGGCTTTTTATATTATGGCTTCCGTATTTGTGTTTTACTTTTGGTTGTCAAAAGAGCCAATTTCTAAGATTTTGCTTATTGGTAGTACCTTAGCTTTAATATTTAGTTTGCCTTTGAC
>JAAFGY010000007.1 GCA_010365135.1 Flavobacterium sp. | reverse complement strand
AAATATACTAATAAAGCAATGGATAAGCCACAGATATTGATTTTTAGAAGGCGAGAAATAGTTGTAAATAAATTTATTTTTTTTATTTCAACACAATAATTTTTTTAAGAACACGTTTTAATCTATTAAAAAACAGTTTTTTATAAAATAATAAACGGATTGAATTAGTTAGTTTTGTTTTAGTATTTTTAAAAAAAAGGCGTCCTAAAAGTTAATTTAGGAACGCCTTTTTATTTTTTAATATCCAAAAAAATATTATTTTGAGTTCAATTGGTGCAATAATTTTTCAGCAACTAGTTTAGACGAAGCTGGATTTTGCCCAGTTATTAACAAGCCATCTTCAACGGCATAAGGCTGCCAATCGCTTACTTTTGAATAAGTTGCGCCATTTTCTTGTAAAACGTCTTCTAATAAAAAAGGAACAATTTTGGTTAAACCAACTGCTTCTTCTTCAGTATTTGAAAAACCAGTTACTTTTTTTCCTTTTACAAGAAATTCACCATTAATTTTTACGTTTTTGAGAGCTCCTGGAGCGTGACAAACGAAACTCACCGGTTTGTTGTTGGTGTAAAAAGCTTCGATCAAAGCTGCTGAAGTTGCATCTTCGGCCAAATCCCATAATGGGCCGTGGCCACCGGGATAAAAAACCGCATCATAATCGGCTTGATTGATTGCTGATAATTTTTTTGTGTTTTTCAGTTTTTCGAGAAGCACCTTATCGTTATCATATCTTTTGGTGTCTTCCGTCGCTGCCGATGGATCCTCGCTTTTTGGGTCAATTGGAGGCTGTCCACCAAGTGGTGTGGCAATATCAATTTCCACTCCTTGATCTGTCAAAGCATAATAGGGTGCTGCTAATTCTTCTGTCCAGAATCCTGTTTTTTCTCCTGTGTTGCCCAATTTATTGTGACTGGTAACAACAAATAATACCTTTTTCATACCTTTTTTCTTTTTTGTTTGTGCAGTTGCTGTTATGCAATTTACGGTTAATGCTAAAATGATTAAAAGTGCAATTTTTTTCATAACTTAATTGTTTGTACAAAATTAAGTTGAATAGGGTAGTAACGAATTCTATTTATCAAAATTTTGTGATAAATAATTTAGCGAAAGTATTTAAGAGGCTACTTCTTATATAAATTATTGTGGTCAATATATTCCCAAACTTTTGAAGGTAAAAGCGGACGAACATTTTTCTTGTTTTTGATGTTTTCGCGAATAAATGTGGACGAAATTTCTACAATTGGAGCATCAATGAAGTGAATTTTTGAATTATTTTTGAACTTCAAAATTTTAGCTTTTTCCGAAATTGACTCAGCTGTTTGACCGTTGGTATCGATTCTTGGATATACATAAATTTCGTAATTTTCCAAAATTACCTCAAAGTTTTTCCATTTGTGCAACGACTTCAAATTGTCTTCTCCCATAATCAATGAAAAGATATTTTGAGGAAATTTTTCCTGTAAATGAGCCAAAGTATTTACAGTATAATTGGGCTGCGACAACTTGAACTCAATATCCGAAGGTTTGATTTTTGGATACTCTTCGGTTGCCAAGAAAACCAATTGCAAGCGTTGGTAATCATCAAGCAAAGTCTGCTTATTTTTTAATGGATTGTGTGGTGTTACGACGATCCAAATTTGGTCCAAACCCGAATATTCCGCCACGTGATTCGCAATAATCAAGTGCCCAATATGAATGGGGTTGAATGTTCCGAAATAGAGACCGATTTTCATTATTTTAGTAACTAGTGGTTAATATATAGTTCTTCTTTGGGAAATGAATTTACTAGCTGATAAACTAAACAGACAATTTTAATTCCTTTTTGCCAAATCAATAAATCTTTATATGATTTTATTTCTACCATTTTTATGCTAATTACTCTTTGCTAATCACTATGATTCACTCACAAATTCTTTTACCAATTGATATGCATCTTCTTTAGCAGTTTCCAAATCGTAATTTTTGATAATTTTGTCAAATTGTGGTGCGGTTGCCAGTTCTACAGAAGCTTTTGCAATACGCATATTGATTTTGTCATCGCTTTCGGTGGAGCGTTTTTTAAGGCGAATTTTTAACTCGTCAATGCTTGGTGGTTTTACGAAAACAGCCAAAGTTTCCTCAGGAAATTTATGCTTAATTCGCAATCCACCCGAAACATCAATGTCAAAAATCACGTTTTTTCCTTTTTCCCAAATGCGGTCGATTTCACTTTTTAAAGTTCCGTAAAAATTATCGCGATAGACTTCCTCCCATTCTAGAAAATCACCGTTTTTGATGTGTTGTTTAAACTCTTTGGTAGAAATAAAATAATAATCTTTTCCGTTCACTTCTTCGCCTCTTGCAGGACGAGAAGCCGCCGAAATCGAAAACTCTAAATTCAAGTCTTCTTTTCCCAATAAATGCCTAACGATGGTGGTTTTTCCTGAACCCGATGGCGCCGAAAACACTATTAATTTTCCTTTTTTCATTTTATAAGAATGCTATTTTTTAAATAAAGCAATTCTGCTCGATTTATATCTAAAGTTTCGTCAAATGGAATTTTTAAAAAATAATCCAGTTGCCATTTTTGTGTTTTTTTGGCTTGTTTGCTTTCAGTAAAATCCCAAATAGGATAAACTCTAATGCCTCTTTTACCTTCTTTTTTATCGGTAATAATTCCTTGTTCAACAAGAACCGATTTAGGAAATACAAATTGGCCAAAATTAGTTTCAGTTTTTACATTTATTACAAACAAATCAAAATTGTCAGAAATTTCAAAAGGCTCAATGCTGCTTTTTTCGTTTTTTCGTTTCCACAAAGTTACGAATTGTCCCATTTTTGTTGGAGTGATTTTCGCAGAACGAAACAAGACTTTCTGTTTGTTAATTTCAAATCGATGGGCACAATACTCTGAACTTTGTTTCTCGATTTCAATATTAGAAAATTCAAAATTGCATTTGTCAAATAACAATTCCTTAGTTTCTATTACTATTTTATTCATCAATTTTTTAAAATCTAAAGTACATTCAAAACCTGCTCCTTAATTTTTTCTAATTCATCTTTCATCATCACAACTAATTTTTGCATTTGTGCATGATTCGATTTAGAACCCATTGTGTTGATTTCGCGTCCCATTTCTTGGGTAATAAAACCTAGTTTTCGACCATTGGCTTCAGTTCCGTTGATGGTTTCTAGGAAATAATCTAGGTGATTGGTCAAACGCACTTTTTCCTCGGTGATGTCTAATTTTTCAAGGTAATAAATCAATTCTTGCTCAAAACGGTTTTCATCAACATTGACTTTTAGCTCAGAAATCGCGGTTTGCAAACGGTCTTTTATCGCCTGAACACGTTCTGGATCCAGTGCCAAGGCCTCATTCATATATTGACGAATATTGCCA
The DNA here is from genome assembly GCA_010365135.1 of Flavobacterium sp. Lineage (GTDB taxonomy): Bacteria > Bacteroidota > Bacteroidia > Flavobacteriales > Flavobacteriaceae > Flavobacterium. The sequence goes on along the minus strand of JAAFGY010000007.1, from coordinate 42,736 downwards.
ATGCGCAATTGGAATTCTTTCTCTAAAGATTCGCCTTCGTCTTTGCGAAAATTCAAAATATTTTGCAAAGATTCTTCGATAACGGTTTGAATTTGAACCCAGTCATTTTCGTCGATTTCTTCCCGTTCAATTTTCATGGTGTCTGGCATTCTGACAGCCATTTTCATCAATTCGGTTTCATCGGCATCGGCATAAACTTCGCGCAATTGATTGATGTACGCTTTCACAATGGGAACATTTACTTTTGTAGAAGTTTGTTCGGCGGTGCTTTCGATAAAAATCGAAAAATCTACTTTTCCTCTTTCGAGTTTCAAGGCAATTTGGTTGCGTAAACCCAATTCCATTTCGCGATAAGTCGATGGCATTCGTACGCTTAAATCCAAACCTTTACTGTTCAGGGATTTTACTTCTACAGTTATTTTTTTGGTTGACAATTGCAAAGTCGCTTTGCCAAATCCGGTCATTGATTGTATCATATTATTTTCTAAAAGAGTTCAAATATAAGGAAAAGAATTTAGTGTTCGGTTTTCAATGTCAGTTTAAAACTGCAAAACCCACCACTGTTTACAGATTACTGGCCACTAATTTATTCATCACCTGAAGCATATTTTGCTGGCTGTTTCCAATGTAAATCTTGTCGTCAATAATAAAAACCGGCCGACTCAGGAAAGTGTAATGTTCCAAAATATAGTTCTTGAAATCAGTTTCGGTCAGGGATTTATTTTTTAAATCCATCGATTTATAAAGTTGTGCTTTTTTACTGAAAAGCGCCTCATAACTTCCTGAAAGCTCTCGCATTTTTTCCAATTCTTCAACCGTGATGGGGTTTTGTTTGATGTCGTGAAAAACCAAATCGTGATCTTTTGGCAAGGATTTTATAATTTTCCGACACGTATCGCAGGAAGCGAGATAATATATTTTGTTCATAATAAACGCTAATTTCTTTGTACAAAGAAAATCATTTGACGAGGAAAATGATTATTTTTATCAAAAATTTAAAAAAAATGACTCAAACATTCGATATTACCAGAACAAGCAGAAAAATACTGTCTCAATTTTTAGAAAAACATTCCCTAGAAGAACTCAACAAAATTCCCGAAGGATTTAGCAATAATCTCATTTGGAATATTGCTCACATCGTGGTCGTGGAGCAAATGCTAGTGTACAAATTATCGGGTTTGCCCATGAATATTTCAGATGAAATGGTAGAAAAATATAAAAAAGGAACTAGGCCAGAACACTACGTCACGCAATCTGAAGTGGACGAAATCCAGTCTTTATTATTAAAAACTATCGATCAAACCAAGGAAGATTATGGCAATACTATTTTTAAAAATTATCAGGAATACCCCACATCTACAGGGTTTGTCATAAAAAGTGTTGAAGATGCGCTGGCTTTCAATTATTTTCACGAAGGACTCCATATCGGGATTATGATGAATCTTAGGAAGTTTATTTAGGAGCTTTTTCCCGCTATTCGTTGCAATCTTTTTTGGCGAACCACGCCACAAAAGGATTTTCACTGCTATCGGGGCTAGAGAATTAGTTTACAAAATAAACAATCGGGTAATTACATACTTGAAAACTTAATGCCTTCATTAATGGTTTAAAAATCATTTTAAAATATGATCAACAAAAAAGTTAACAACGTTCAAGTCGCACTCGAGGGAATCGAAAACGGAATGACCCTAATGCTGGGCGGTTTCGGATTGTGTGGCATTCCCGAAAACTCCATTGCCGAACTCGTAAAAAAAGAAACCAACAACCTCACTTGTATTTCCAACAATGCCGGAGTTGATGATTTTGGATTGGGATTGCTTTTGCAAAAACATCAAATAAAAAAAATGATTTCTTCCTATGTGGGAGAAAATGCCGAATTCGAACGCCAAATGCTTTCTGGCGAACTCGCTGTGGACCTCATTCCACAAGGAACTTTGGCCGAACGTTGCCGCGCAGCACAAACGGGAATTCCTGCTTTTTTTACACCAGCAGGTTTCGGAACCGAAGTCGCCATTGGCAAAGAAACCCGAGAATTCAACGGAAAAATGCACGTAATGGAATTGGCCTTCAAAGCTGATTTTGCCATTGTAAAAGCTTGGAAAGGAGACACAGCTGGAAACCTAATCTTCAAAGGAACAGCTCGAAATTTTAATCCCTGTATGGCTGGCGCTGCCAAAATCACCATCGCCGAAGTCGAGGAATTAGTAGAAGCTGGAACTTTAGATCCTAATCAAATTCACACTCCCGGAATCTTCGTACAACGCATTTTTCAAGGGGAAAAATACGAAAAGAGGATTGAGAAGAGGACGGTTCGAGAAAAAATTAATTGATTTTCAATGTGAAAATGTAATAATTATTCGGAGAAAGAAAATATAATCATTTCAAAGACAATTGATTTTGCATTAGAAATTATCTCTTTTTGTGAGATTTTGGAGCAAAACAGAAAATTTGTAATCGCAAATCAATTATTAAAATCTGGAACTAGTATTGGTGCAAATGTTCACGAGGCTCAAAACGCAGAAAGCCGACCAGATTTCATCCATAAAATTAAAATAGCTGCAAAAGAAATTGAAGAAACAAAATATTGGTTAATTTTATGTGAAAAGTCACCAAACTATCCATATGAACCTATTTTAAAATCCAAAATTAATGAAATTGGACTTATTGTTTATAAAATTATAAGTAGTAGTAAATCTCGATAATTGGTAAATTATTATATTGAAAAATTGATACATTGTTTTTATGTTAACAAAAGAAGACATCGCCAAGCGAATCGCCCAAGAAGTCAAAGACAAATACTTTGTCAACCTCGGTATTGGGATTCCAACATTGGTAGCTAACTATATTCCAAAAGGAATTGAGGTGGAATTTCAAAGTGAAAACGGTGTTCTCGGAATGGGACCATTCCCTTTCGAAGGCGAAGAAGATGCCGATTTAATCAACGCTGGAAAACAAACCATCACCACTTTGGAAGGAGCTTCTTTCTTTGACTCGGCAATGAGCTTTGGAATGATTCGAGGACAACACGTCGATTTAACAATTCTTGGTGCGATGGAAGTTGCCGAAAACGGCGATATTGCCAACTGGAAAATCCCCGAAAAAATGGTCAAAGGAATGGGTGGCGCAATGGATTTAGTCGCCTCTGCCGAAAATATTATTGTGGCAATGATGCACGTCAACAAAGCGGGCGAATCCAAAATCCTAAAAAAATGCACTTTGCCCTTAACAGGCGTTGGCTGCGTGAAAAAAGTCGTAACCGAACTTGCAGTTCTCGAAGTAACTCCAAAAGGTTTTAAGCTCTTAGAACGTGCGCCAGGGGTTTCCGTAGAACACATCATCGCCTCCACCGAAGCCAATTTAATTATTGAAGGCGAAATTCCTGAAATGACAATTAGTTTTTAAAAGGTAGCAATCTATAATTTTGGTCTTGCAAAAGTGTACCCCAAAACTTTTTCAACTTTTGAACTCAAAATAGTCTTCCCAAAACTGGAATTTTCAGCATTGAATTCTGGTAAATCTAGATTTAAATCGATGGCTTTTTGGGTGTAATATTCTTTTCGGCTGGGATGAAATGGCGTTACGGCATTGAAGGTTTCGTTCCACACCAACTTGTCATTTTGCTGAACAATCTCCAGAATGATACCAATGCAATCTTCTTGCTGTATCAAATTTATAGGAGCATTTGGGTTTTCAATATTGGTTCTTCCCGCCAAGAATTTTATCGGATTTCGGTCTTCGCCAATCAAGCCACCAAAACGCAAAACGGTAGTTTTAAAGTATGGATTGCCCCGCAAAAGTTGCTCTGTTTTTACTAATTGTTTGCCGCTTTCGCTGTCAGGATTTAGTTCCGTTTCTTCAGTTACAAACGAATTGTCTTCACCATAAACAGAAGTTGAACTGATAAAAATTACATTCTCAACGGTAGATTTTTCGATAAACGGGATCACGTTTTTAATTTTGGAAACAAAATCTTCTTTAGAGTTTCCCCTTAGTTTTGGCGGAATATCTATAATTAGAATCTTCGAATTTTCTAAAAAAGAATCGATTTCTCCGTGAATTTTCGTTTCAGATAATTCAATTTGAAAGGCTTGAAGTCCCAAATTTTCTAAAACTGAAAGTTTAGCATTTGAAGTTGTCGAACCCTTTAGTGAAAAACCATTTTCTAACAAGGCTTTTGCCAAAGGCAAACCCAACCAACCGCAACCGAGAATACTAATTTGAGTCATTATAAAAAAAATAGAGTGCTCAAAAGTAGTTTAAATAACAACCATTTGGAAATTGGATTGCGTTAAGATTTCTTCTTTTTTTCTTGTTCCATTAAAATAGTGCTTAAAAAAGGAGCAGTAATTTTTTCTATTTCACTTGCAGAAATAGTTAGGGCTTTTGGATTTTTAACGAGTTGCAACCACGGTTTTGGTGCGCCAAAAGGATAACTTCCAAAAACTACCACTGGAGTTCCTTTGAATTTCACGTTTTCGTCGTCAATCAAAACCCATTGATCGGCCCATTCGTATAAATATTTGGCATCTTTTTCTTGTAACCTCAAGCACGAATGTGAGGCAGGATAACCTGGCATATCGTATTGGTGAAACCCAACACCTCCTTTGTTTGCAATATTAAAATTCCATAGTAATTTCCATTCATCATCAACGGTGCTGATTGTTTCTTCGGCTTTCCAATTGGTGAAAAACAATCCTGTAGGTGTTTGAGCTTTTTTCTTGCCCATATTTGTTGGACCAGTGTACGTCAAAATTCCATTTTCGTATGCTGCAAAAGTTTGAGTCGGATACGAGAAGAAAAGAATTTTATCGACACCTGCCAAATAAGGAACTTCAACCGGAAAAGGCAAATAAAACGCAAGGTCGCCGCTCATATCCGTTGGAATAATCACAGAATCCATTTTGGTGAAAAACGCTTTATCGGTCCTGTTTACGGCAATCGCAATGGCAAGATTTGCGGAATCTTTGTTTGTTTTTAACCATTCTTTCGTGTTTTTTAAAGTATAGGTCACCACTTTAGGAGCTATTCTTACGGGTGCTTTTTTGACAGTTTTAACGGGTTGTGGCGTATTTTCAGGGGCTCCTTTTTTACAAGATAATGTGGTAAATGCCAATATAATTCCTAGTAGTACAATCGATTTTTTCATAAAGTATTTCATTTATGTAAAAATGGTAGAATTATGGGAGAAATATGTTATATAATTATGTGCAATTGTTGTAGGTTTTACGGTTTTTGCAAACTGTCTTGTTCAACCTCCAAATTATCTTTTTCAATCCCATTTCCAACATTCGACGCAAGTGGTTTAACCGTTTTTCTCGAAGGTTTTATTTTCTCTTTAATAATTACGGCATCGTTCAACACAAAAGGTGTTGGCATCATCCAATTGGCTCTTTTTGCCATCGAAAAAAGTGAATTGCTCATTAAATCGAAAGAGCTTTCCAATAAATCTAAATCCAAAACACTCGTGGCGGCAACGCTGAATTCTATTTCCAACGGAAGTTGATCCACCACATAATAACTCAACAATTTCTTGCCTTTTCGCTCGTATTTGGAACCTTTTTGTCCCAACAACGTCAAACCATTGGCCTTAAAATTTTGAATTACCAGATTTTCATTGGCAAAAATATCATACCGATTGACTTTTCGGGTTGGCGTGATTCTTATTTTCAAATAGCGATTTGCACCAACAATACTGTCTTTCAAGAATTCCACAACGGGTTTTGAAAGGAATTTCATTGGTGCATCGGCAGTGAAAGTAAATCCAGAATTGTATTTGCTAGGTAGCGAAATGGAGTTGAAAGCTTTGGCGTCTTTTGGATTTTGACCTAAATACGTTTTTGTCCATTCGTCTAGATTGGTGTCGTAAGTCGCCCAAGTTGCCTTGTTTTTGTCGGCATCCAAAATATAAACCAAACTATTGGATTTGGCTTTGCCCAATTCATAACCCGAATAATAATGGGCTTTAGCAAAAAATCCAATCGCCAGTACAAACAGAATTATGGATAACATTCCTTTTCGCATAAAGGAACCAAAAATGGGTAGTAATAATCCGAAGGCAAAAACAGTGAGAATAGCACTTCCAAACAATTCTTTGAGTCCCAAACCAATCGGGAACATTTGGATAAACGGTGCGATGAGGAGCAATGTGGGAATGCTCAAAACGAGGTTCAAAATCCATTTTGATTTTTGAGTTAACACAAAAGAAGCCAACATCAGCAATCCTGCAAAAGCGGGAATGATCAAAAATGCTGCGCCTTTCAAGAAGAAAGCCAACAATAAATTTATTAAAATCCAAAGCAACAATGGCGCAACATAATGGTTTATAGTCACTTTTTTGGCAGAGAAACGTTGGTAAAAAACAAAACAAATCGACAGAGTCAACAATACAAAAGCCGCAATGTAGTCGTGACCGTTATAGGAAAATCCGTTGAGCAAATCGTTGTATTGCGGATAGAGTATCAGCAATAATTTCCAACCCAAAAACGTAATTAATCCCGAAACAATCAGTGAACCCAAAAGCGGAATAAATCCTTTCGCCATTTCTGGAAAAGACAAAAGGCGTTTGGCAATTCCAATGAATATCAAAATTAGCAAAAGCAAAAAAGCAGTAATTGCCATTGGCCAAATCCAGCTAAAGGGATAGCTGATAAAGGTAAATGGAATCGAAAAATAGACATCATCTTCGATGGTTTGCGTCGTGTTTAAATCTGCGTTCGAAAAATAATCCAACAACGGCATCAAGTATTTTCCCTGATGTGTCAACGTGTTTTTATCCAAATGATTAAGGTCGTCTTGAGCGCTGTGGTAGTTGTAATGACCGTCTATAAAAGCAAAATTGTAGCCTTGAACATTGCCTTGTTCTCTAAAAACCGTCAAATCAGTATCGTTGGGTAACATTTTATAAACGCTGTACATCAAGGAATTTGAAACAGGATATTTGACGTTGGCAGAAGCAAATTCTTTGACCAATCCAGCATTTCCAGCATTGGTTTCCATCAACATATAACTTGGGCCGGAACTTCCTCGGGCTTCAAAATTCAAGACTAAGCCCACTTCTTTTGCCCAATGATGTTGGGTTACAAAAAGGGCTGCGCCATTCAAACCCAATTCTTCTGCATCTGTAAACAGAATAATGATGTCGTTTTTGTGTTGTTTTTTATTGTAGGTAAAAGCACGAACACTTTCCAAGATTGTCGCTACACCAGAACCTGCATCGCTCGCACCTTTTGAAAAGGAATGTGGCGCGCTGTCATAATGGGTAAGCAGTAGCAAGGCTTTGTTGCTGTTGTTGCCTTTTATTCTAGCCAAAATGTTTTTGCATTTGGTCAAAATTCCTTTATCGGAGAAAGAAAAACCTTCTTGGATGGACGCTTCCAAACCTAGATTTCGCAATTCTTTTACCAAATAATTGGCGACAAGGTCGTGATTTTCGGAGCCCACAAAATGGGGTTTTTGAGCAATATTTTTGACTTGTTCCAAAGCTCTTTTGGTCGAAAATTCCGAAAGTGGAGCATCATCATTGGATGTCCATTGCGGCATCATTGTGAAGAAAATAAATCCAAGTATTCCGAGGAGGAACAGCACGGATAGAACGGAGGAATAACTTTTTTTCATAATAGTAGATTTGGGATCTAAATTTCTTTTTTGACAAGCATATAATAATCATCCTCCAGCAGGCGATAGCCTTGATCGTAAACAAAATAATAGGTATTTCCTGTTTTGGTTTCCAAAATATTGGTAAAAAACTCAAAATCGAATCCTTTGCTCAACAGTTTTGATTTGGTGGCTCTTGCTTTTCCATCGACATTTGATGCCGAAAGAATGCGGTAATTTTTGCGCAATTTGTTGTTCACATTGCGCATAAAATTGGTGCTGTCTTTGTTTATTTTATTGTTGTAAGCATTGCGACAGCCATCACTGCAAAACTTTTTGTCTTCGCGACCCACAATTTTATCGCCACATTCCAGGCAGGTTTTGTCCATAGTTTTTCGTTTTTACGGAAATTGTTGTAACCATTTATTTTTTCTTCAAACCATTAAGTTCATTAAGAAAGTTAAGCTTTTTTTATATTGTCATTGTCATTGCCATTGCCATTGAAATTGTCATTGCCATTGAAATTGTCATTGCCATTGAAATTGTCATTGAAATTATTTTTTAAACCATTAGCACATTAAGAAAATTAAGTTCTTTATATTGTCATTGTCATTCTCATTGAAATTGTTTTTAAACCATTTAGCACATTAAGAAAATTAAGCTTTTTTGTTTTTGTCATTGCCATTGAAATTGTATACTTAAAATTGACCTTTGTGCAATAAAGCCTGTTCAATATGTGCCAAATGGTGGTTGCAATGCCAAGCATAAACGCCAATGGTTTCCTCTAAACTGGCTATTTTGAGGTTTACAGGATGAAAAAATTGTCGTTTTAATGCTGTTGAACCCATACTTTTCAAAAGCAAAACCCAACGAGCGTGAACACCTTCGATGATTTGAAGGGATGGCAAAATATGATCCGAGTTGCCATCGGCGAGTTCTGCCCAAAGTGCTTCCTCATACGGTTTTATGGTAGGAACCTCTTCGGTCAAAGCGAGTTTGAATCGAACAAAACTATTCATATGACTGTCGGCACAATGATGCACAACTTGTTTGATACTCCACCCTTTTGGACGATAAATCCAATTCAACTCTTCGTCAGAAAGTGTTGAAGTCAGATTCTTTACTTTGGAGGGAAAAAGTTCAATAATTGCTATCCAAGGTTCCAAATCTTTTTCGGAAATGGAATCTATTTTCGGACATTTTCCTATCGGAAATTTTAGCTTTTCTATGTCGGAATTATTTTTCATTATACTTTAATCACTCTTTTAATTTCATATAAATCGGTTCGACGGTCTTTCAGGATTCGGGCGCTTCCGTGCTCGTGAAGTTCTTTTAATAAATCCAAATCGACATCCACAATCAAGGTCATTTCTGTGTTTGGGGTCGTTTCGGCTTTTATTCCAGTACTTGGAAAGGCAAAATCAGACGGCGTAAACACGGCAGTTTGCGCATATTGAATGTCCATATTGTTAACTTTTGGAAGGTTTCCAACACATCCAGCAATAGCCACATAACATTCGTTTTCGATGGCGCGTGCTTGTGAGCAGTGTCGTACTCGGGTGTAACCGCTTTGGGTATCTGTCAAAAATGGCACAAATAAAATGTTCATTTGCTCATCGGCCAAAAGTCTGGAGAGTTCTGGGAATTCAATATCATAACAAATCATAATGCCTATTTTTCCACAGTCGGTGTCGAAAGTTTTGATTTGCGAACCGCCTTTCATTCCCCAATGCAAGACTTCATTTGGTGTAATGTGAATTTTATAATACATTTCGGAAGTTCCATCTCTTTTGCACAGAAAACCAACATTGTATAGGGTACCATTTTCCAAATAAGGCATACTTCCAGAAATGATGTTAATGTTATATGAGATGGCAAATTCTTGAAATTTTTTGCGAATTGGGTCGGCATATTTGGCCAATTCTCTGATGGCATCTGGTTCCGATAAATGATTGTAATCGGCCATCAATGGGGCAATGAACAACTCAGGAAAAACGGCGAAGTCACTTTTGTAGCCTGAAACGGCATCAATAAAAAATTCGGCTTGTTCGAACAATGCTTCTAAATTGGCCAAGGAACGCATTTGCCACTGAATTAATCCCAGACGGATGACACTTTTTTGGGTGTTGATTAATTGTGGACTTTCGTCATAATAAACATTGTTCCATTCTAATAAAACGGCAAATTCTTTAGAATCGATGTCTCCTTCAAGATAGTTTTTCATAATCCGCATTACGTGAAAATCATTACTCAACTGAAAGGAAAGCACTGGATCGTGCAATTCTTTGCGTTTTACTTTGTCGATGTATTTTTTGGGAGTTAGCTTTTTGGAGTGTTCCTTGTAATTTGGAATTCTGCCAGCAAAAACAATGGATTTTAGATTCAATTTTTCGCACAATTCTTTTCGGGCGTCATACAATCGTCTTCCAAGGCGCAAACCTCTATAATCAGGGTTGATAAATACGTCGATTCCGTATAAAATTTCTCCTTCTGGATTGTGTGTTGAGAAAGTGGAATTTCCAGTTATCTTGGCGTAATTAGGATTTTTGTCTACCAAATTTTCGTCTAGGATTAAAGATAAAGCAGCACCAACCACTTTTCCGTCCGCCATAACCACTAATTGTCCATCAGGAAACAACTCGAGTAAAATTTCAATGTCTTGCTCTCTCCAATAGGAATCTTCCAAATCGGGATAGGCCATTTTCATTGATTTTTTTAGCTCTTTATAGTCTTCAATTTGCAGATTCCGTAATACTACTTTCTTTATTTTAGTTTGCATAAGTTTTTGATATTCAACAAATATAACGAATAAATTTCCATTTACAAACGGTTACAAATAGTTACAACCGAAAGTAAATAGTTATCAACCGAATAAATTTTGAGAGGCATCGCATCTTTGCCCTGTTGATTTGAACGAACAATTCAACAAACTATATAAAAACAATTTAAATATTAAACGCCATGAATGCAATGAAAAACACAGTACAGTTAATTGGAAACGTAGGAAACGATCCAGAAATCAAAAATTTTGATGGAGGAAAAAAATTAGCTAATTTGACTATCGCCACAAACGATAGTTACAAAAACGACAAAGGAGAAAAAATTGAAACAACCGAATGGCACAGAGTGGCCGCTTGGGGAACAACAGCGGACTTCGTCGAAAAATATGTGACCAAAGGTCTTCAAATTGGGATCGAGGGAAAATTGACCCACAGAAGTTATGATGATAAAAATGGAGAAAAACGGTACATCACCGAAGTAGTTGTGAATGAAGTAATGCTTTTAGGTAAATAGTTTAATTAGTAAACGCCATAAAGATGAACATCAAAGTTTTTAATATTCGCCTGGATAAAGAGCATTGTCTGGACGATCAAAACAGGATGAATGAGTTTTTAGACTCGGTCGAGATAAAACTTACTTCTACTAATTTTGTTACAACATCGACAGTAGATTTTTGGTCAGCCGTTGTTTTTTTTGAACCCAAAAAAGAAAGTAAATCCTCCGTTGAAGAAAGTGAATTATCTATTCAAGAAAAGAAAATCTATGCAGCTTTAAGACATTGGAGAACGGATTTGGCTAATGAATCTGGATGGTCAGCTTTTAGAATTTGTCATAACTCTCATTTGCTATCCATTGCCAAAGCGAAACCACAAACTTTAGAGGAACTTAAAAGCATAAAAAGTTTTGGAGAAATTAGGACATTAAAATATGGAGATGATATTATTTCTATTTTGAATGCTTTGTAGAATTAGTTTTTTAAAAAAAAATGCCCTCTCAGTCGGAGGGCATTTCTATTTTAAGTCAGATATTTTTTTTATTAAATCAAACTTTGGACAGTTGTCGCAACGTTTTTTTTCTCCTTTTTTGTATTTATCGCAACAACTAGATTTGCATTTTTCAGCTTTCTTGATTTTGTCTGGATTATCTTTTTTCTTTTTTTTCTTTTTCTCTTTTTCCTTTTCTTTTTTGCTCACTTTGTAAAGAATTAAAACGTATACAAAGATAGGTTATTTTTATCTATTCTAAATAACATTGTATTTAAATAAAAAAATGCCTTAAAGAATTTTTATTTTCTTCAAGGCATTTAATCAATTTGTCTGAAATAGAAACTATTTTATAACCGCAGCGCCAGCAGCAACAGCAATTAATTGAATGTCACGGTCGAATAAATACAAGCCACCTTTGTCATCGCCAATTAAATTGATTTTGTCCAAAATAGTTTTGGCAGTCGCTTCTTCTTCAATTTGTTCGGCAACATACCATTGCAAGAAGTTATGCGTGGCATAATCCTTTTCTTCAAAAGTGATGTGGACCAATTCATTAATGGAGTTGGAAACAAAAATCTCGTGTTTGTAAAGTTCTTCAAACATGCCTTTGAAGGTTTCGAAAGAAGTGTTAGGTGCTCTCAAATCTGTAATTTGTGCGTGGCCACCGCGTTCGTTTACGTACTTTATTAGCTTGAGCATATGCAGGCGTTCTTCGTCTGATTGTGCATACATAAATTTGGCGATTCCTTCTAGTCCATTAACTTCTGACCAGCAAGCCATTGATAAATAGATTTGAGAAGATTCGGCCTCAATTCTAATTTGTTTGTTTAAAGCGATTTCTATATTTTTTGATAACATAAGTAAATGGTTTTTAGCAAATTTAAATAAAATAATCTAAAGCAGATGACTGGCTTTGAGAAAAGATTGGACTTATTAGGATTCCTTTAATAAGAGAGAATTTTTTGAGCTCCATTTTTCTAAAAAGGGAATGATTACAGACTATTGATTCATTAATTCCTGAAAGCAATCTATAAATTGACTCACATGAAAACCATCCATTAAACCGTGATGTGCGTGAACGGACATTGACATCGTTCTTTTTCCGTCGTTTGCAATCATCATTTTTCCAAAAGAAATTTTTGGACAACTATCTGGAAAAGTATAGCTTCGGGCGTGCGAAAGTGAGGAGAAATTAATCCATGGAACCGCCGAAAAATGAATCAAATTATCGTTTGGAAAATCTCTAGTTAAAAGTCCCGAAGTGTTTTGTATTCTTTCGATTTCTTGAAAAGTATTGGCAGCAAAAACTTCAAAATCTGGGGAATATTCAATCAGCGAAAACCCGAAAGTTTGGTCTTCTCTCAGTATCGTGGCCGACACATCAATCGTATCATAAATGTAAACGGCATCGTTTATTATTCGATAACGAAAGGATTCAATTGTATTAACAGCCACCATGGTTTTGTGCAAATAATACACAAAAAAGGACGTTCCTCTTTGTTTGGAAGTCTCGTAAGCTTTCGTGCAATCTATTTCGAGGGTTAACCCAAAGAAGGGTTCTTCGAATTGTTTGAAAAACAAAAAATGTTCTTTTCGGTTCCAATTTTCAAGGTCTAAAAGGGTTTTCATTATTTGTGTAGAAATTTAATTTTTCAAAAGTACAGTAAATCTTTTAATTTTTGTTTCCCTAATTTTTCACGGCAATACAAAGCAAAAAAAAGCCCTAAAAGAAATTTCCTTTAGGGCTTTATTAATTAAAGAGTGTTTTTTATTTTACTCTAAAAGTAACTCTTCTAACTAATCTTCTTGCATTTTCTGAATCTTTATCTACTGAAGTATCTTCGCCAGCAGCGATTACATTCAATCTTGATGCGTCGATATTTGCTTTCACTAAAGTGTTTTTCACATTTTTTGCTCTGGCATTAGACAATTTGTCATTGTATGCAGATCTTCCAATTTCGTCAGCGTGACCAATAATATCAACTGATGCAGATGGATTGTTTCTTAAGTAAGTCAAAATAAAATCAGTACCTTCTGAAGAAACATTCGTTGGAGTTGATTTATTAAAGTCAAAATATACAGCAACATAACCACCGTTAATTAAGCTTGTAATCAATTCGTTATTTGATAAAAGTGGTGAATTAGTTGTATTTGTAGCATAGTTTTTCAAAACATAAGCTTCAGTTTCATCTGGAACACCATTATTATTTTTATCAATAGAACGTCCTTTTGTGTCCACCATTGTTCCAGCTGGAGTATTGGCTTCTTCGTCTAAATAATCAGCCACACCATCTTTATCGGTGTCCAACATTTTGTTTTCAATGGCCATAAATCTTGCGTCAATAGCGTCGAATCTATCTTCATTATCAAGTGTCCAGTCAGCATGTTTAGCATTGCTACCCAAGTAGATAGTTATACCTGCAGTTCCAGTAAAAAGACTTCCGTTGAAACCTCTTAAATTATTGTTACTTGCGCCATCAAAAGCTAGATTTTGCTTTGCATTTGTGATAGTGGTAAAATCTCCTGTTAGAGCAATTCTATCAGTCAATTTGATTTGGCCAGTTAAACCAATCATAAAATTCCCCATTCTATCTTTTAAGTATGTAGGATCTTTTCTTTCTAAAAATGACAAACCAAAACCTGCGTGGCCTAATAAACCAAAGGTATTTGTCCAATTTTCAAAATTCATTATTCTTCCTAGATTGGCCACACCTTGTAAGTCAGCTCTGTAATACTTTGTGTCGAAATCGATAGATTCGTCTTTCTCTGCAGTAAAACTGTTGTAACCAAAATCTCCTTTTAAACCAAATTTGTTGTTAAACATGTAACGTATACCCAAGTCAACAGTGTAAGGACTAACAACTGTGGTCGTATAACCTGCAGTCATTGGTCGTTGAGGTTTGTTAAAACCACCAGATAATTCGACAGACCATTGATTAAAGCCTGTTTCTTTTTTTTCAACTGGTTCAGTTTGTGCGCTTAAAGTATTTAGAGCGAATGCAAACCCTAAAGTAAGTAATACTTTTTTCATAATTTTATATTTTTAATTCCAAGCAAATTTACGAACCGCAAAGCAATATATAAGGTAAAACAGTTAATTATGTAAGTAATGTAATAAATTATGTAAGTTTCATGCTTATTTTGTAAGAGAAATATTGTTGTACAACTTGGATATTTTAAATAAAAAAGTATTTTATTGTAATTTAATTAAAACATCAATCATCTTTTCGAAAGTATAAAAGTTTTTGTGTTCCACTTTATAATCAATTCTTTCATGAGCCCAAGTGGTATGAAAGGGAATATGAACCGCGTGTCCGCCAATGGCCAAAACCGGCAAAACATCCGATTTTAGTGAATTTCCAATCATAAAAAATTCTTCTGGCTGAATTTCCAAACGTTTGATCAAATCCGAATAATCTTTTTCCTGTTTGTCCGCCATTACTTCGATATGGTGAAAATAATGACCCAAACCGGAGTCGTGTAGTTTTCTGCGCTGGTCTAATAAATCACCTTTGGTGGCTACAACGAGTTTATATTTTCCGTGCAAAGCTTGCAAAGTTTCTTCAACTCCATCCAATAATTCAATGGGTTTTTTGAGTAATTCTTTTCCGTATTCGATGATTTTCTCAACGACTTCAACCGGTATGGTTTTGTCCGAAATTTTCATTGCCGCTTCAATCATCGAAAGAGTGTATGCTTTGATGCCGTAACCATAGATTTTCAAATTGGTAATTTCTACTTTAAAAAGTTCTTGTGAAATTCCTTGATGCGATAAATAATCGCTCATCAATCCACAGAATTTTTGTTCCGTTTCTTGAAAATAAGGTTCGTTTACAAATAAGGTATCGTCAGCGTCGAAAGCAATTACTTTTAGGTTCATTGTTATATAATTTAACCCTGTCAGGGTTCTAAACCCTGACAGGGTTGTTATTTTTAATTTATGGTCTCCCCATTCGCAGCTTCAGCATCTGGATTTACGAAAACCAATTTCCCTTCGGCATTATTGGTCATCAAAATCATTCCTTGACTTTCTACCCCACGTAGGTTTCTTGGAGCTAGATTCACTAAAACAGTCACGCGTTTTCCCACGATTTCTTCAGGCGAAAAACTCTCGGCAATTCCTGAAACAATCGTGCGAACGTCAATTCCAGTATCTACTTTTAGAATCAATAATTTGTTGGCTTTTGGCATTTTTTCGGCTTCCAAGATCGTTCCCACACGCAAATCCATTTTGGCAAAATCCTCAAACTGAATCAAGTCTTTTTGAGGTTCGGCCACTTTGTTTTCGGCACTATTGGCGGTTTTCGTAGCTTCCAATTTGTTTATTTGTTTTTGAATTTCGTCGTCTTCAATTTTGGCAAAAAGCAATTCCGCTTCGCCAATTTGATGTCCGGCAGGAATCAAATCGGAATTGTCGGAAACCGTTTTCCAATCAATTTTAGTTGTGATTTTTAGAATTCTTGATAATTTAGCAGCTGTAAAAGGCAAGAAAGGTTCGCAAAGTGAACTCAAAGCCGCGGCAATTTGCAAAGCCACATACATTTGGGTTTGCACACGAGCCGGGTCGGTTTTAATCACTTTCCAAGGCTCTTCGTCGGCCAAATATTTATTTCCTAATCGCGCTACGTTCATCAATTCGCTCAAAGCTTCGCGGAAACGATACCGTTCAATCGAACTCGAAATTACGGCTGGATAGGCTTTCAATTCCGTTAAAGTCGCTTCATCCACTTCCGAAAGTTCGTTTGGACTTGGAACGATTCCTTCGTAATATTTATTGGTCAAAACCACGACTCGATTAATGAAATTTCCAAAAATCGCAACCAATTCGTTGTTGTTTCTAGCTTGAAAATCTTTCCAAGTAAAATCATTATCCTTAGTTTCTGGTGCATTCGATGTCAAAGCATAACGCAAAACATCTTGCTGATTCGGAAATTCTTCCAAATATTCGTGCAACCAAACTGCCCAGTTTTTAGATGTTGACAATTTATTGCCTTCCAAATTCAAGAATTCGTTTGCAGGAACATTGTCTGGCAAAATGTAGCTTCCTTCGGCTTTCAACATTGCAGGAAAAATGATGCAATGAAAAACAATATTGTCTTTCCCGATAAAGTGAACCAGTTTCGTATCTTGATCTTTCCAATAAGGTTCCCAATCTTTTCCTTCTCTTTGAGCCCATTCTTTGGTTGACGAAATGTAACCAATTGGCGCATCAAACCAAACATATAATTTTTTTCCTTCGGCACCTTCAACAGGAACATCAATTCCCCAATCCAAATCTCTGGTTACCGCACGAGGTTCTAATCCGCCATCAATCCACGATTTTACTTGTCCGTAAACATTGGGTTTCCAATCGTTTTTATGTCCCACAAGAATCCATTCTTTCAAGAAATCTTCATATCTGTCCAAAGGCAAAAACCAGTGTTTCGTCGATTTCATAATTGGAGTTTCTCCCGTAATGGTCGATTTTGGATTAATCAAATCGGTAGCGTTCAAAGTCGAACCACATTTTTCGCATTGGTCGCCGTAAGCTTCTTCGTTGCCGCATTTTGGACAAGTCCCAACAACAAAGCGGTCTGCCAAGAATTGGTCTGCTTTGGCATCATACAATTGTTCGGTCACTTCCTCGATAAAATCGCCTTGATCGTACAACTTTTTGAAAAACTCTTGAGCCGTATCGTGATGAATCTTTGCCGAAGTCCTAGAATAATTATCAAACGAAATTCCAAAATCCGAGAACGATTTACGGATAATTCCATCGTATTTATCGATTACTTCCTGAGGGGTAATTCCTTCTTTTTTGGCTTTCATCGAAATGGCCACGCCGTGTTCGTCGCTTCCGCACACAAACAGAACGTCTCTTCCTTGCAATCTTAAATAACGAGAATAAATATCCGACGGCACGTAAACCCCCGCCAAATGCCCAATATGAATGGGTCCGTTGGTATAAGGCAATGCCGCTGTAATGGTATATCTTTTTGGATTCTGTAACATAATTCAGTTTAATTTGCTGCAAAAATAAGGAATTATTTATTGTCTTCCTGAGCGCAGTCGAAGGATTAGGAGCTATTTCCCGCTATCCGTTGCAATCTTATTGTTTTTAAAGGAAAAACAATAAGGATTTCCACTTCTATCGGGGCTAGGGGATTTGGGTTGCGAGAAGGTTTTTCGGTTTAATTTGTCATTCCGACAAAGGAGGAATCTCATCAAGTTGCTCACCGAACGGAGATTCCTCGTTCCTCGGAATGACAAAGCGACAAAGAATGTTTTTAATCATTACATTTTGTAAGAAAACGCTATATTTGAAAAGCTTTCTATAAACTGATTTATGGAGATTTGAAAATTAACAACTAGCTTTTTCAAAATTACCGAAGAAACAAAAGATAAAATATGGCATTTCAAATAAATGAACTTGAAATAAATCCAAATGCAGATCCGACATTAGAACAAATTCGAACAAGACAAATATTTGAAATTTTGAAAGCTAAAGCAGTTGCTAAATTGTATTTAAGTGAATATGAAAAAGAATTCTTTTATATGGGTGTGAAATATTCGATACTTAATGATGGAAAAATTGAAAATTATGAATGTTGTGATAATCCAAAATTTAAGTTTCTTTATTTAGTTTATGCTAGAGATATAAATTGGTTTAAGAAAAGTAAAGTTACAAAGCCAGTTAGGAATATTGAATATAAAGTTAAAAAGAAGGAAATTGAAAAAGATCTATTTTATTTAAGAGCTAAAGCAAACGAATGGAAATCCATTGTTAAAAATACCAACCATAATGAAGAATTACTCCATCAATCTGCAAAAGAAACTAGAGAAGAATTAAAAGAACTTAAAAAACTACCTAAATATAAAAATGATATTCAAGGTATACACACTGCAAACTATATTTCAAAAGAGAATGCAATAGTTTTACATTCAAAATGGATATATTGTGTTGCACTTGAAATTTTTGAATCATTGAATTCGAAAGATTTTACATCCGAAATAAACGGAATAGAAATTGAATTTAATGAATATAGCTTAATACATATCCTTAATAGACATTTTGCAAGAATTTTAAAACAATTGGATACTAAAAAGTCTTTTCATTATGAAATATTTAAACCTAGAATTTTAAGTACACAGATAAAAGAAATCTTAGCAATAATTGATTTTTCAAAACACTTAAAAAACAAACCGATTGATATAATTGCTTTTCAAATTGATAGCCAAGATTATATAATATACACAGGGGAAAAAGTAAGGGGTAACAATAACTATAGAAGACTTAATACATTCTTTCCTGTCGATAATGTTAAGGACAAAAATATTTTAATGACAAATTATAATTTGGAAGTTATAAATAATGAAGTTTCTGTATATATTCCAAAATAAATTCTAATAAAGCAGAATTAAAACGATATAATTGTTGAGGAAATTACTAATTTAGACGATGTTTTAGTATTTTTAAACACAATATAAATTAATTTCTAAATGACATCAATTTACATCATTTTTATTCTGATAGTTTTCTGGACTATATTAACGCCTATTGTAATGTTTATATTTCCATTTTCTGGCGTGATTGGAGAAATGTTAGGAGGTGAGCCGAGCAAAAGGTCAAGGTCAAGGTTTTTTTTAGGTGTATTTGTGTCAGCAATAGGGCAAACATATTTTTATTTAGCTTATGTAGCTTTTATAATAAATTGGACTGAATCCAGAATTACATCCGATGGTTTCTCAAAATATATTATATGGATTATTGCATTCTTATCAGCTGTAGTTCCTATTTTTGTCAGTTCAGCAAGATTTAATATTCATCATAGAAATAAGAATACAGGGTTTGCTAATATCATAGTTGAAGCGACTAATTTTACAGCTTATTTATCATTAATTGGGTTTTTTGTTTTTATTTTTTGTCATAATTTGATAACTTCTTTTTGGAATTGGGTTCCATATGTAGGAGGCTAATTATGTTATCAGTTTACTAATCTTTTCCTTGTCAACCTAAAATCAATCCCCAAAGGACCCGAAAAAAACACTAAAAACAAAGCGCTCCATACCAAATTACTCCATCGCAAAAAGTCGAAACGGCAAGAAGAGAAAAAAGAAAAAGCCTTGCGTTTGAAAGGTTTGGTCGCCAAAATGAATCAGCAAAAGAGTCTGAGCCAAATTTAAATTATCACACAATTATTTTAAAAAACACAATTCACTCTTTGCCCTATTTTATAGACACGGATTGCAAATCTTTACTATCCTTAAATTCCCCATCAAAAGAATTATATAAATCATAACGGTAATTATGTAACAAATTTCTAGCACTCCGGAATTAATTTAGCCGGTATTAATTTTAAATAAAATAGAGCATGAAAATTAAAAGCATCTTATTTGCAGTAGCATTAAGCATTGGATTATTTGCAACGTCTTGTAATTCTAATGGTGAAAACGAAGGAGACACAATTGCTCCCATAGTCGGAAAGTGGGGTATTGTCAAAGTGGGCACCAATGTAAATGGTGTAGAAACATTGATTGATCCACCGCAAAACACAAGTGGTTGTGACCATGATTTTATTAATCTAAAGATTGATAATACTTTAACTTCAGGAGATTATAGTTCTACTGTAAGTCCTTGTGCACTAACAACCATGTCAGGAACTTATTCCAAAGGAGATAGTAAATTAACTATTGTCCTCAATGGTGTAACTACAACTTATGACATTGTTAATCTTACACTTAGTGAATTAAAGTTAAAACAAGGAAACAATATCTCGGTTTACATCAGATAATTATTTATTTGGGTGCAATTCCTTGACAAGTACTAGAAACGGAAATGACTTTTAAGTTGTTTCCGTTTTTTATATTTAAAAAAGTTTTTTACTTTGAAGCTATTCCCGCTATTCGTTGCAATCCACACCGATTGCTTCGTGCCTCGCAATGACAGCGTGGGATTTCCACTTCTATCGGGGCTAGGGAATCGGGAAAACATCAAAATTTCGAAATAAACTATAGTATCTTTGTAAAAAATAGTCCAAATGAAATTCAATACTAAAACCATACACGGCGGACAACATCACGATCCGGCAACAGGCGCAGTGATGCCGCCGGTTTATCAAACGTCAACTTTTGCACAAACTAGTCCTGGGAAACCCATAAATCCAGATTATGAATACAGCAGAGCTTCGAATCCTACGCGAACAGCATTGGAAAACGCATTGGCAAGCATCGAAAACGGAACGCGAGCCTTGGCTTTTTCGTCAGGATTAGCAGCCACTGATTGTGTTTTGCGCTCTTTCAAATCAGGAGACGAAATCATTGCTATGGACGATTTATATGGCGGAACGTATCGAATGTTCACGCGCATTTATAAAGATTCGGGTATAAAATTCCATTTTGTGGATATGAATGATTTGGAGAAATTCCATTCTTTAATCAATGAAAACACTAAATTGGTTTGGGTTGAAACGCCAACCAATCCGTTGATGAAACTGGCCGACATTCAAGAAATTGCCAAAATCACTAAGAATAAAAATATTCTTTTTGCTGTGGATAATACTTTTGCAACGCCTTATTTACAAAAACCTTTGGATTTAGGAGCTGATATCGTGATGCATTCGGCGACGAAATACCTCGGAGGACATTCTGATGTTATTGCTGGAGCTTTGATTGTAAAAGAGGAAGCTTTAGGCGAACAATTGCATTTTCAACAATTTGCCACGGGCGCAACGCTTGGTCCAATGGATAGTTTCTTGGTTTTAAGAGGAATAAAAACATTGCATCTAAGAGTGCAAAGACATTGCGAAAACGGAGAAAAAGTGGTTGCTTTTTTAAGTGAACATCCAAAAATAAAAACAGTTTATTATCCAGGATTGGCCAGTCATCCGCATCACGGAATTGCCAAAAAACAGATGAGCGGTTTTGGCGGAATGGTTTCCTTCACCTTTGTTTCAGGTAAAAAAGAAGATTCAATTCGGTTTTTAGAAAAACTTAAAGTCTTCACCTTGGCAGAATCTCTGGGCGGAGTAGAATCATTGGCAAATCATCCCGCATTGATGACCCATGCTTCGATTCCGGAAGACAAAAGAAAAGAAGTTGGAATCACGGATGATTTAGTTCGGTTGAGCGTTGGTATTGAAGATGCCGAAGATTTAATTGAGGATTTAAAACAAGCATTAGAATAAAAACAAAAGCCCGATTTGAGCAAAATCGGGCTTTTGTTTTATAAATGTTTTTCTGCTATTGCAAGTAATAAATGTAACCTACATTGAACCAAACTAACCAGTCGTTAGCTTTGTTTTCTTTATAAAGGTCCGGATTTGGTTTCAAGCCGTCAACCCAGTCTGAAAAATAATATTGCAATCGTAAGTCCACCATTAAATCCGATAATGGCGAAAGTTTATAACGCGTTCCAACACTAGTAACCACGGACCAAACCGAACCACTTTCAGTCGAAAACCCGTAAGGATGACTATCTGTGGGAACTAAATATTTAGGAAATGTAGTCAAGGGTGTGCCCAAAGGTCCCATTGTTGACATCGCTTTTGTGTTATAAAAACTAAATTGTCCACCAAGACTAATAAATGGACCCCAACTTTGAATTGTTTCTGAAAAGTCGCGAATACTTAAAGGAAAAAATTCAAGTTGCATCCCTACATTGGTGACCGCGGAGCTTCCGTTCATTGCTCTTAATTGCTCTTTGCCAAGTGATGGTGTTCCTTCAACCCATTGTCCTAAATGATCCAACTCCGTTTTATTATATGACAATTCACTTCTTAATTTAAAATGGTCGTTAAAATACGTTTCGGGACTGTAGCAATTACATTCTGCTGTATAGGAGAAATTCAAGTAGTGAATTAGACCAATTCCATATCCTGTATTTCCTGCATTTGTAGATAAATCATGTCGTTCGCCATAATCCGATTGAAAGGCGACTGGGCCAGCTATAACTCCTATTTCATGAGAGAATCCAAATTGAGCAGTAGCAATATTTGAAAATCCAAAAAAGAGAAGACAGAAAAATGTAATGTGTTTTGGGATCATTATATTAGTTCTTTTTTTTACAAATATATAAAAACATCATTCATTCCGAATATTATATAAAACAAATATATAATAACGGCAAGCTTTAGAGAAATTATATAAACAAAAGATAAGGTTTTTTGTATTTTATCAACAATTGTTCTCATTTTAAATAAATATATTTAAACATTTACAAAAAGAAGAGAAATCGATGAAGAAAATGTAATTTTAGGTATAGATAATCTGATATAATGTATATTTGCACACACTTACGAAAACGTTTTCTTAAATGAAAATTTTGGTTAAGTAAAGGATTAATATTAACTTTGGTTTAATAATATATTTCAAAAATGGAAGAAAAAATAAATAATTTTATGTCTCAAGTTGAGGCCAAAAATCCAAATGAGCCTGAATTTATTCAAGCTGTTCGAGAATTTGCCGAAACGGTTATTCCTTTTATTGCTGCGGAAAGAAAATATGATGGTAAGCACCTGCTTCTTAGAATTACAGAGCCGGAAAGAACCATAACTTTTCGTGTAACTTGGGTGGATGATAAAGGAGAGATTAAAGTAAATAGAGGATTTAGAATTCAAATGAATTCAGCAATTGGACCTTATAAAGGTGGAATAAGATTTCATAATTCGGTTAACTTGTCCGTGCTTAAATTCCTTGCATTTGAACAGGTATTCAAAAATAGTCTAACCACACTTCCCATGGGAGGCGGAAAAGGAGGTTCAGATTTTGATCCTCAAGGCAAATCCGATGCAGAAGTAATGCGTTTTTGTCAATCTTTTATGACGGAATTGTGCCGACATATTGGACCAGAAATTGATGTTCCTGCCGGAGATATTGGCGTTGGATCTAGAGAGATCGGATATTTGTTTGGCCAATACAAAAGAATTAGAAATGAATTTACTGGGGTTTTGACGGGTAAAGGAATTGCTTACGGTGGTTCACTTATACGACCTGAAGCAACTGGATATGGAGTAGTATATTTCACCGAACAAATGCTTAGAACAATAGGTCAGGAAATCAAAGGAAAAACGGTTGCTATTTCTGGATTTGGAAATGTAGCTTGGGGTGTAGCGTTAAAGATAAATGAACTAGGAGGAAAACTTTTGACGATTTCAGGACCTGACGGATATATTTATGATGCGGACGGAATTTCGGGCGAAAAAATTGATTATATGCTTGAAATGAGAGCTAGTGGAGATAATAGAGCCGAAATGTATGTAGAGAAATATCCAACGGCTGTTTTTCACAAAGGGAAAAGTGTCTGGGAGGTGAAAGCGGATATTGCCATTCCTTGTGCAACTCAAAATGAATTGCACGAAGCAGATGCCATAAAATTAATTGCAAATGGTACTATTTGTATTACTGAAGCGGCTAATATGCCTTGTACTTTAGACGCCATTAAATATATATTGAGCAAAAAAGTACTTTATGCGCCAGGAAAAGCGGCTAATGCTGGTGGTGTTGCAGCTTCGGGGTTAGAAATGACACAAAACTCAATTCGGTTAAACTGGTCAAGCGAAGAAGTAGATCAAAGATTGAAAGATATTATGGTTGGAATTCATAATCAATGCAAAAAATACGGAACCGACGAAACCGGATTTGTAGATTACGTAAAAGGAGCCAACATCGCAGGATTTGTAAAAGTAGCAGATGCAATGCTTGCTCAAGGCGTGGTTTAGACTTTACATAATATTCAAAATATTTAGAAATGCTCTCCTTTAATACGGAGGGTATTTTTTTTATTGGTTGGTTAAGTTTAAAATTTTCAGGTAAATCAAAATGCAAAATAAAAAATTCCTGATAATGTTTATTTAGCGTCTAAAATATTTTAGATTTGCCAAATAATAACAATCGAAATAGTGATAAAAGGGAAAAAAATAATTGTTGTTTTACCGGCTTATAATGCAAGTAAAACATTAGAAAAAACATACAATGAAATCCCTTTTGACATTGTTGATGAGGTGATTATTGTTGATGACTGTAGTGGTGATGAAACCGCTTTAGTTGCAAAAAAACTAGGCATTAAGCATATAATTCAACACGAAAAAAACAAGGGTTATGGAGGCAATCAAAAGACTTGTTATACTGCCGCTTTAAATTTTGATGCCGATATAGTAATTATGCTTCATCCGGATTACCAATACACCCCAAAATTAATTCACTCTATGGCATTTCTTATCGCCAATGAGGTTTATCCGGTGGTTATTGGCTCACGGATTTTAGGAAAAGGGGCGCTCAAGGGCGGCATGCCAATGTACAAATATATAGCCAATCGGGGATTGACTTTTTTCCAAAATGTTTTAATGAATCAGAAATTATCTGAATATCATTCTGGTTTTAGAGCTTACGACAAGAGCGTTTTGGAAATGATAAATTACAATTCTAATTCAGATGATTTTGTTTTTGACAATCAATTTTTAGCCCAAATATTTTACAAAGGTTTCGAAATTGCCGAAATAACTTGCCCAACAAAATATTTTGAGGAGGCTTCTTCCATAAATTTCAAAAGAAGTTTGCAATATGGTTTTGGAGTAATAAAAACTTCTTTTCAATATTTTTTGACCAAAAACAATATTTATAAATTTTCGATATTTAAGTAAAATGATGCAACTCAAATCGTTTGACAAAAAAGATATGTCCTTGATTATTTTTCTAGTTGTCAATTTCCTATTTGGAATTAAGTATTTGAGTAGAATTTCATCCTATTATGTCCTTTTTTCTTTGTTGATAGTAGCCTTTTACACCTTTATTTGGCTCAAAAAAGAGGAAATCACCCGTTTGTTTATTAAGTTAAAAGTATCGACAGAAATCCTGCTGATTTTATATTTAATTTTTTCAATATCACTTTTATATTTAGTACCAAAAGAAAGTTTAAATGTCGATCGTTGGAGTGTTATTTCGTCTTTTTGGCAAAATTATTTCAACAACGAATATGTTTATTATGCTAAGTCTGTTGCTAATAATTATCCCGGGCCAATGCCGTTTTATTTCATTTTGGCTTTGCCATTTTATTTAATGAACGAACTGGGATTCTTTTCTTTTTCTGGGATTGTGCTTTTTGTTTTACTTATAAAAAAACATCAAAAACCTTTGAATTATGCTTCAATATCTTTTCTATTCATTGCAACTTCTTTGTTTTATAATTGGGAGATTTGCTCTAGAAGTAATTTATTCATCAACGGAAGTTTGATATTGATCTCCATCGTTTATTTCTTTGAAAAATATAAAAAGAACTTAAGTGCAAATCTTATTTTCGGAATTATTTTTGGTCTGTTTATTTCAACAAGAAATGTTTTTGTTATTCCTTATATAGTCGCTTTCTTGTTTGCTTTAAGGACAAAGAAAATAGATTTTAAAAACACATTTTATATAGGAATAATAGCAATAACAACTTTTGCCGCAACATTTTTGCCTTTTGTTTGGAATCATTTTGAAGATTTCAAATTGATGAATCCTTTTATTGTTCAGACTTCTTTAATGCCATCCGAATACACTGCATTGTTTATTTTTATTTCCGTAATCTTATCTTTTTTCTGTAAAAAAGAAACAGATATTTATTTTTATTCTGGATTAACCTTATTTTTAACTATTTTATTTTACTTTGGTTATACCATTTTTAATTATGGTTTTAACAATTCGTTTTATGAAAGTACAGCGGATATTTCTTATTTCATACTGTGCTTACCTTTTGTGATTTACCATCTTTTTTTAAACGGAAAGTCTGAATTTACTTCAAATGAGACTGAAATTATCAGCTCAAAATATTAAAAGCCCATTACTTTCGTTTGTATTATATTTGTGAACCAATATTTATGCAAAAAATGAAAAAAAAGGTTTTATATTTTTCACTTCTTATTTTTATACAAATAGGTTTTTCGCAAAACAATTTGTTATGGCAAGGCTATTTTTCCTATAATGATATACGCGATCTAAGTCAAACACCAACGGCTATTTTTGCGGCTTCTGAAAACGCCATATTTTCAAAAGACACCAGTGCAAATCATCTAAAAACTACCAATACTATTGATGGGCTTTCTGGACAAACGATATCAGCACTGTATTATAGCAATACCACCAATAAAACCCTTGTAGGCTATGAAAATGGGTTAATGATTGTGATTAACGAGGCGGATGGCAGTATGAAAAACATTGTCGATATTATTAGCAAGCAACTTCCGGCGAGCATAAAAAAAATCAATCATTTTATGGAATATAACGGAATTGTTTATGTTTCCTGTGATTTTGGAATCGTACAATTCAATTTAGCCACAATGCTATTTGGCGATACTTATTTTATAGGCAATAGTGGCGCTGAAATTATCGTTACCCAAACCGCTGTCTTTAATGGTTTTATTTATGCATCTACTAATGAAGGAATTAGAAAAGCAGATATTTCTAGTAAAAATTTAATTGATTTTAATCTATGGACCCCAATAGTCACTGGAAGCTGGTCAAGCATAGAAACTTTCGGAACTGAATTAATTGCTGTTAATGCTTCAGGATATGTTCATAGATACAATTCAGCCTCTAATTCTTTTGTAGGATATTTACAACTTCCGTCGGCTTCTGTCGATATGAGAATGGCCGAGAATTATTTAATAATTACCACATCAAGTAGCGTCAATGTTTACAACAAACAAATGGCACTTGTTCGTCAGATCAATAGCAATCAAATTCCGGGAAGTATTTCTACTTTTAGTTGTGCCACAAGTATTGGAGATGTACTATATATTGGCACGAAAGAAAAGGGGCTGATAAACACCACAATTTCTGTCTCTTCAAATTTTGAAAACAGCACACCAATAGGACCTTCCAGAAACAATGTGTTTGCACTTCAGGCTACATCAGATGCACTTTGGACTGTTTATGGGGATTATTCTGGCGGTTATAATCCATACCCTTTAGACAGTTATGGAATTAGTAAATTTAGCGCAACAGGATGGTTGAATATTTCCTATGAACAACTGTTTGGAGCGAAATCAATATCAAGAATTACAGTTAATCCGAATAATGAAAACCAAGTTTATGCCAGTTCCTATTTTTCGGGTTTGCTAAAAATAGAAAATGATGTGCCTACATTTTTGTATAATCAAACAAACAGCGGATTAGAGTCTCTTATAATTAGCCCGCCAAATCCTGGCTATATTGATGTTCGCATTAACGGTGCTGCTTTTGATAAATCCGGAAATCTTTGGTTGAACAATAGTTTTATTCAAAAAGGATTAAAAGTCCTTAAAACGGATGGGCAATGGCAAAGTTTTTCATTGGATGGAATTCTGGATAAAAGTACTGCAACTAGTATGGGCCGACTGATAATCGACAAAAACGGTACGAAATGGTGGTGTACTAATTCGGATGGTTTAATTAGTTATAATGAATCTACTAATAAATTTAAAAAAATCACCTTCGGCACGGACAAAGGAAATCTACCAACTCCTGACGTCAGAGCAATTGCCGTGGATAATAAAAATCAATTATGGATAGGAACCACAAAGGGATTGCGTGTTTTGTCTAATGTAGGTAGTTTTCTAACCGAGGAGCAAATGACAACAAACGCCATCATTATTTTAGATAATAATCTTGCCCAAGAATTGATGTATGGACAATTTATTACCGATATTGTCGTGGATGGAGCCAACAATAAATGGATTGGTACATTAGATTCGGGAGTGTTTTTAGTTTCACCAAACGGGCAGGTCACCAAATATCATTTTACGATAAATAATTCCCCATTGCCAAGTAATACGATAAACGACATGGACCTAAACAGCTCGACAGGAGAAGTTTTTATTGCCACAGACAAAGGGTTGGTTTCTTTCAAAGGTACTGCAACCATTGCCAATGATAACTTAAATGATGTATATGTATATCCCAATCCAGTACGGCCGGAATATGAAGGAACTGTAAAAATTGCAGGATTATTAGATCAAGCCAATGTGAAAATCACCGACATTGAAGGCAACTTAGTATACGAAACAACTTCCGAAGGCGGAACCATAGAATGGGATACAACAGCCTTTGGGAAATATAAAGTAGCCTCTGGGGTATATCTCATTTTTGTTGCAGCTCAAGATGGAGTAGAAACCAAAGTCAAAAAAGTGATGATTATTCGATAAATCAAGAAGGCAGATTTCAGTTAGGAATTTCTGAAAATCTTACCCGAGCGTCACCGAACTGGCGTAGGAAATTTAAAATCTAAATCTAACATTGTTAATCAAAACCAAAGCCATCGTCATTTCTTCCCTCAAATACCAAGAGAAAAGCTTGATTGTAAAATGTTTTACGCAATCACAAGGCTTGAAATCCTACTTTGTTCGCGATGCTTTTTCTTCCCGAAAATCCAACCAAAAAATCGCCTATTTCCAACCTTTGACTATTCTCGAAATCGAAGCCGTTCATAAAAATAAAGGAACTTTAGAAAATTTCAAGGAAATTAAAATTGCAACACCCTTTCAAACCCTGCATTCGGATATTTTCAAAAGCACAATTGTGATGTTCATTTCCGAAATCTTGCACCATTCCATTCAGGAAGAAGAAAAAAACGAACATCTATTTGTTTTTTTAGAAACCGCTTTGTTCTGGCTGGACAATCACGAGGAAACGGCTAATTTTCACCTGATTTTAATGCTGGAAATAACAAAATATCTCGGTTTCTATCCCGACATTTCCGAAATGGAATTCCCATTTTTCGATAGTAACGAAGGCGTTTTTACTCCGTTTCACGGAATCGGTTCGCTCACGGAACACGAAACCAACCTTTTCAAAAAACTCATTCCTTTAAAATTCGACAACGACCAAAAAATCTTCCACATCATCGAAAGACAAATCGTCCTGAAAATTCTTATTGATTACTACGCTTTCCATCTCGATGGCTTTAGAAAACCAAAATCTTTGGAGGTTTTGGCAGCAGTTTTTTCTTGAATATTTTGGGCGTGACCCTTCGTAAAAACTTCGGGTCGGGCTGTCCGCTGTATCTTTTGTTCCGCTATCGCTCCACAAAAGGATGCCGCTTCTATCCCTCACGCAAAAACTCACAACTCATCACTCATAATTCATAACTATTTCTTACTTTCGCACCACGATTTAAGAAAAGGATAAAATGAGCATAAAATTTACTGAATACAAAGGACTTAACTTGCCAACAGTTGCATCGGAAGTGCTTGATTTTTGGAAAAAAGAAAACATATTCGAGAAGAGTGTAACCACTCGTGAAGGCAACCCACCATTCGTATTTTTTGAAGGACCACCTTCTGCAAATGGACTGCCAGGAATTCACCACGTGATGGCTCGTGCTATCAAAGATATATTTTGCCGTTATAAAACCCAAAAAGGCTTTCAAGTAAAGCGTAAAGCGGGCTGGGATACTCACGGATTGCCTGTAGAATTAGGCACTGAAGCAGCATTAGGAATTACAAAAGAAGACATCGGAAAAACCATTTCCGTAGCCGAATACAACGAAGCTTGCAAAAAAACGGTAATGCGTTACACTGATGTGTGGAACGATCTGACCGAAAAAATGGGTTATTGGGTCGATATGGAAGATCCGTATGTGACTTACAAATCCAAGTATATGGAAACCGTTTGGTGGATTTTGAAACAAATCTACAACAAGGATTTGATGTACAAGGGTTATACGATTCAGCCTTATTCGCCAAAAGCAGGAACTGGATTGTCCTCTCACGAAGTAAATCAGCCCGGAAGTTACCGTGATGTAACGGATACTACGATTGTCGCTCAATTCAAAGCATTAAACGAAACTTTACCGAGTTTTCTTCAAGATTTTGGAGACATTTATATCTTGGCTTGGACGACAACTCCTTGGACTTTACCATCGAACACCGCTTTGACGGTTGGTTCAAAAATTGACTACGTTTTAGTTGAAACTTTCAATCAATATACATTCCGACCTACAAAAGTAATTTTGGCTAAAAACTTGGTTGGAAAACAATTTTCGAAAGGATTTTTTGCAAGTACAGAAGCTTCTGATTTTGAAAATTTTAAAGAAGGCGACAAAAAAATTCCATATCAAATTATTGCGGAATGCAAAGGCGCTGATTTAGTCGGAATTCGTTACGAACAACTAATGAAATTGGCTTTGCCATACCAGAATCCAGAAAATGCTTTCCGAGTAATTTCAGGAGATTTTGTGACTACCGAAGATGGAACAGGAATTGTGCATACGGCGCCAACATTTGGTGCTGATGATGCCAAAGTAGCCAAAGAAGCTACGCCCGAAGTTCCACCAATGTTAGTTTTAGACGAAAATGGAAACCCAATTCCTTTAGTAAATCTGCAAGGAAAATTTATTGATGGATTAGGAAATTATTCTGGAAAATACGTTAAAAACGAATATTATACCGATGGAGATGCACCAGAACGTTCTGCTGATGTGGAAATTGCCATTCAGTTAAAAGAAGAAAATAAAGCTTTCAAAGTAGAAAAATACGTGCACAGTTACCCACATTGCTGGAGAACCGACACGCCTATTTTGTATTATCCGCTGGATTCTTGGTTTATAAAAGTTACCGAAGTTCGGGATCGAATGTTCGAACTAAACGAAACCATCAACTGGAAACCAAAATCAACTGGTGAAGGGCGTTTTGGAAATTGGTTGAAAAATGCCAATGACTGGAACTTGTCACGTTCTCGTTTTTGGGGAATTCCGTTACCAATTTGGAGAAACGAAGAAGGAACCGAAGAAATCTTGATAGGTTCAGTTGAAGAATTATACAACGAAATCGAAAAATCTATTGCTGTAGGTTTCCAAAAAGAAAATCCTTTCAAAGGTTTCGAAATTGGAAATATGGCTGAAGCTAATTATGATTTAGTGGATTTGCATAAAAATATAGTTGACGAAATTACCTTAGTTTCTGCTTCAGGAAAACCGATGAAACGCGAAGCTGATTTGATTGATGTTTGGTTTGATTCCGGTTCAATGCCTTATGCACAATGGCATTATCCTTTTGAAAACAAAGAAAAAATTGATGGAAATCAAGATTTTCCAGCTGATTTTATTGCCGAAGGAGTCGATCAAACTCGGGGTTGGTTTTATACTTTGCACGCCATTGCGACTTTAGTTTTTGATAAAGTAGCGTATAAAAATGTCGTTTCAAATGGTTTGGTGTTGGACAAAAACGGACAAAAAATGTCCAAACGCCTAGGAAATGCCGCTGATCCATTTGAAACATTAAATGAATATGGTCCGGATGCCACGCGTTGGTATATGATTTCGAATGCGAATCCTTGGGACAATTTGAAATTCGATTTGGAAGGAATCGCTGAGGTGCGTCGCAAATTCTTTGGGACATTGTACAACACTTATTCTTTTTTTGCATTATATGCCAATATTGATAATTTTACTTACTCCGAAGCTGAGGTTCCAATGAACGAAAGACCGGAAATCGATAGATGGATTATTTCGGAATTGAATACTTTGGTAAAAGTGGTGGATGAAGCTTATGCAGATTATGAACCAACGAAAGCGGCTCGAGCTATTTCGGAATTTGTATCGGAAAACTTGAGTAATTGGTACGTTCGTTTGTGCCGTCGTCGTTTCTGGAAAGGCGAATATGCACAAGATAAAATTGCAGCTTACCAAACTTTATATACGTGTTTGTTAACCATCAGTAAATTGGGTGCGCCAATCGCTCCGTTCTTTATGGACAAGCTTTATAGAGACTTGACTTTGGCAACACAATCGGAAAAATTTGACTCTGTACATTTGGCAGAATTTCCAAAATATGTTGGAAACTTTGTTGATAAATTGTTGGAGAGCAAAATGCAGAAAGCGCAGACGATTTCGTCACTGGTTTTATCGCTTCGAAAAAAGGAAATGATCAAGGTGCGTCAACCGTTGCAAAAGATAATGATTCCGGTACTTGACG
The DNA here is from genome assembly GCA_010365135.1 of Flavobacterium sp. GTDB lineage: Bacteria > Bacteroidota > Bacteroidia > Flavobacteriales > Flavobacteriaceae > Flavobacterium. The sequence goes on along the minus strand of JAAFGY010000007.1, from coordinate 10,476 downwards.
AAGGTTTTAGAGCTGAAATTCAAGCTGTTTCTGACCTGATAAAAGCGGAAGTAAATGTGAAAGAAATTGTCCTTTTGGACGATGCTTCGGGGATTTTAGTAAAACAAATTAAACCCAATTTCAAAGCACTTGGACCACGATTTGGAAAAGATATGGGATTGATTGCTAGAGAGATACAATGTTTTTCGGCTGAACAAATCAATAAATTAGAAAAAGATGGAAGCCTAAGTATTGTTATTTCAGGAAATAGTATAATTTTATCATTAGAAGAAGTTGAAATTTCTTCCCAAGATATTGAAGGTTGGTTGGTTGCCAATTCCAACGGAATAACAGTGGCGCTCGATATTACCATTTCATCAGCTTTAAAACAAGAAGGAATTGCCCGAGAATTAGTAAACAGAATTCAAAATATAAGAAAAGATTCAGGATTTGAGGTTACTAACAAAATTAAAGTACATTTGCAAAAAAATTCTGAATTAGAAAAAGCGGTTTCTGCTAATGAAGCCTACATTAAATCAGAAACATTAACGGAAATATTAATTTTTGAAGATTCCATAAGTGACGGAATTGAAATAGAATTCGACGAGATAAAAACAAAAATATCAATTACAAAATAACGAGAAAATGACAGATGAAATTGCAAGATACTCAGACGCTGATCTAGCCGAGTTCAAGGAGTTAATACTAAAAAAAATACAAAAAGCACAAGCAGATTTAGATTTGATAAAAAGTGCTTATATGAATGATTTAAATAACGGAACTGACGACACTTCGCCCACGTTCAAAGCCTTTGAAGAAGGAAGCGAAACGATGTCGAAAGAAGCTAATTCACAGTTGGCGATCCGTCAGGAGAAGTTCATTCGCGACTTGAAAAACGCACTTTTTCGTGTTGAAAACAAAACTTATGGAACGTGTAAAGTAACTGGAAAATTAATCAGCAAAGAAAGATTATTGATTGTTCCTCATGCAACAATGAGCATCGAAGCAAAAAACATGCAACGATAATCATTTGAAAATTTCAATACAAAAATTCCAAATTCCAATAATGATTTATAAATTATTGGCATTTGGAATTTAATTTTTAGAATTTACCTATTTTTGCGACATTAAAATTCATAAAATGACATTACGAAAAGCGTATCTTATAGTTTTTATCATCTTACTGGTTGACCAACTTTCTAAAATATACATCAAAACCAATTTTATTTACGGCGAAAGCGGACAAATTGACGTCGCCAGTTGGTTCAAAATTCTACTGATAGAAAACGAAGGAATGGCTTGGGGAACCGTGATTCCTGGACTTTATGGAAAATTGTTTCTTACTATTTTTCGACTTGTTGCCGTTACCGGGATTGGATATTGGCTTTGGGATTCTATCGAAAGAAAACAGAGTTCTAATTATTTGATTGTAGCTATTTCTCTGATTCTTGCGGGTGCTTTTGGCAATATTATCGATTCTGTTTTTTACGGCGTAATTTTCGATGACAGTTACGGTCATTTGGCTACTTTATTTACAGACAAACCTTATGGAACTTGGTTTCACGGCAAAGTGGTCGATATGTTGTACTTTCCATTATTCGAAGGAAATTGGCCTGAGTGGTTCCCAATTTGGGGCGGACAACACTTTAAATTCTTCAATGCGATTTTCAATATTGCCGATGCAGCGATTTCTACAGGTGTAGGGATTTTATTAGTTTTCAATAAGAAGGCTTTTCATCATCAGCATTAGAACACTTTAGAATAGAAACAATTTCAATATTTTATAAAATAAAAAAGACCTATTTCTTGTTGTGAAATAGGTCTTCTCTTTTTATTTATTATGGCCTGGAGCGTAATTTTTGGCACTTTGGTCTCCATTGATTTTTTTAGCTTGTCCTGGAGGAAGTTTTTTCGCTTTATAAGATTGATGGGTTCCCATTTGAACGTGGCAATTTGATATTGAAAAGGCAAATAGAAAAACCAAAATTGTCATTCCAAATCTCGAGAGTTTAATTTTTTTCATAGGATTATCATATTTTGTGAATGCCAAAAATACGTATTATAATTGGAATTCATATATTTTATTAGGGGTCACACAATAATTTAACTTCACATCATTTTCAAAAACATCATCAATATTTTCTTCAGGTTCAAAGAAGGAAAGCCCAATTTTGATGATTTCCGGTTTGCATTCAATTAGAAATTTGTCATAAAATCCTCTTCCGTAACCAGCACGATGTCCGCTTTTGTCAAAAGCCAAAAGCGGTACAAAAACCACATCGATTTTATTGACTGGAACTTCTAAACCATCAATAGGTTCTGGAATATTGTATTCGTTTTTCTTGATTTTGGTGTTATCCGTCAAAAGAAAATGCGTCATTTCTCGAGTTTCGAAATCACTTTTTGAAACAACTATTTCTTTATCTTTTCCAGAAAGTAAATGTAAAATAAACTCGGTATTGACTTCGTTATGTTCTGTAATGGGAAGGAAAATATGAAAATAATTTTTCTCCCAAATAGGCAAAGTCAATACTTTATTGGCAATAGCCAAACTCATTTCCTCCAAATCATTTTCGGAAAGTTGGTTTCGCAAGGCTTTGTATTTTGCTCGTATTTGCTTTTTAAGCATGAATTGTTGCTTTCAGTTCGTTGATAAACGAAGTCAAATGTTGCACTTCTACGTGATCCATTAGCACAATTTTGTACCATTTATTGTTGTCATTGTGTTGTTCGGGAACCAAATCAAATTTTACGGCAATTTCCTCAGGAATATGTTCCGAATGAATGGTCACGATATTCATAAAAGGTTCTCTGAAATATTTAATGTTTAGTTCGTCTAGTTCTTGGCACAAAAACTGGGTTCGCATTTGCAAAACGCTCACCTTTTCGAACCAGCCAAAAGGGCCATAGGTAAACAAAATCATCCAAACCGCCACAGCATTTGCACCGGACCGACTTCCGCAAAGGGTCAAATCCATCCCTTCGATATATTCGGCTTCTTTGGTCAAAACGTTTTCAATTAAACCTTTTCTACAAACAAAAACGCCCGTTCCATAAGGCGATTGTAACATTTTATGCGCATCAATGGTGATAGAACTTATCTTTGGATTGCTAAAATTTATAGCTGATTTCTGGTTGCTAAACGGATAAACGAATCCGCCGTAAGCCCCGTCAATATGAAGTTTATACTCGGCATTGTATTTTTCCAAAACTGAGGTGTAGTCGTCGGGATTGTCCACAGAACCAAACATGGTCGTTCCCATATTGGCAACCACAATAAAATATTTTTTCCCGTTTTGTTTCGCTTTGATAATTTCGTTTTCCAAAGCTATTTTGTCAATTTCTCTTTTTTCGAAAGAAACAGGAATTTTCAACCAATCTAGCATCAAAACATTTGCTCCTTTTGGGATGGAATAGTGTGTATCTGCGGAAGCCAAAACAGCTATTTCATTTAATTTTGCCCCTTTTTGATGCATAAAAAAATTGCGATACATCCACAAAGCTTGAATATTAGCTTCAGTTCCACCTGGTGAAATATAGCCGTCAATCGAATTGGGTTCTGCTTTAAAAATATCAACTGCAATGACGTTTAACACTTCGCGCTCCACTTCCTGAGTTCCTTTAAAAGCTTTTTCAGAAGTTCCCAACGTGTGACAACCAATGTGATTGGGATTTGCTACATAGGTTTTCAATGTTGGAGCATCTTGCAAGAAAGGCGCATCATCATAAAACACTCTTCCATCCAGTTTTGAAGCAGGATAACCAAGGGAAGCGTCTTTGGAGAAATTTACATTTTCGGTTAAGGCTCTTTCTATTCTGTTTTTGCGTTCTTCGTGTGAAAGTTTTTTCCAGTAAATCATTGCTAAATATTTTTGACAAAGATAATTTTATAAATCTTTATAAATATGAAAATCGGTCGGTTTTCTGAATTTGGAACTTGAAGTTTTTGAGTTAACTTTGTTAAATGAACAACCCAACTCTCGAACTTCAAATTCAAACCTTGCCCGACGGTCCCGGCGTGTACCAATATTATGACAAGGAAGGGAAGATTTTATACGTGGGCAAAGCCAAAAACCTTAAAAAAAGAGTTTCTTCTTATTTCAATAAAATTCACGATACGGCCAAAACCAATGTCTTGGTCAAGAAAATTGTAACCATAAAACACATTGTGGTTCCTACCGAAACTGACGCGCTTTTATTGGAAAATAATCTCATAAAAACCTTGCAGCCAAGGTATAATGTTTTGTTGCGCGATGATAAAACGTATCCTTGGATTTGCATTAAAAAAGAACCTTTTTCGAGAATATTTTCCACTCGAAGATTGATAAAAGATGGCTCGGAATATTATGGACCTTACACGAGTTTCAAAACCGTATATACTATTTTAGATCTGATAAAAGAACTGTATCCACTACGAACATGCAATTATGATTTGAGCAAATCCAATATCGAAAGTGGCAAATTCAAAGTTTGTTTGGAATATCATATTGGCAATTGCAAAGGGCCTTGCGAAGGTTTTGAATCTTTGGAAAACTACCAAAAACAAATCGATGCTATTCGCGAAATCTTGAAAGGAAATTTTAAAGAATCGATGAAAGATTTCAAAAAGCTGATGACGGATTTGGCGAGTAAAATGCGCTTTGAAGAAGCTCAAAAAATAAAAGAAAAAATAGAAATCCTCGAAAATTACCAATCGCGTTCTACGATTATCAACCCAAAAATTACCAATATCGACGTGTTTTCAATCGTTTCTGACGAAAGTGCCGCCTTTGTGAACTTTCTGCAAATTTCTCATGGTTCGATTATTCGTTCTCACACCATGGAAATCAAAAAGAAACTGGATGAAACCGACGAGGAATTGTTAGAGTTAGCGATCATCGAACTTCGGGAACGTTTTCAGTTATTGTCTAGGGAAATAATTGTTCCCTTTAAAGTGGAAGTTGGCGAAAACATAAAAGTTACTATTCCGCAATTGGGCGACAAAAAGCACATTCTGGATTTGTCCATTCGCAACGCCAAATTTTACCGAATCGAGCAATTGAAACAACTGCAAATTGTAGATCCAGATCGTCACGCCACCCGAATTATGGCGCAAATGCAAAAAGATTTACGTTTGCCAGTCGAACCCAGACACATCGAATGTTTTGACAATTCGAATATTCAAGGAACGAATCCTGTGGCGGCTTGCGTAGTTTTTAAGGATGGAAAACCAAGCAAAAAAGACTATCGTCATTTCAACATAAAAACCGTTGAAGGCCCAGATGATTTTGCGTCGATGACCGAAGTGGTTTATAGAAGATACAAACGATTATTGGACGAAAACCAACCTTTGCCACAACTCATCATCATTGACGGAGGAAAAGGACAATTGTCATCGGCTTTGAAAAGTATCGATGAATTGGGACTGCGCGGCAAAATAACCATTATTGGCATTGCCAAAAGATTGGAAGAACTGTTTTATCCGGGCGATTCAATTCCGTTATATTTAGATAAAAAATCCGAAACTTTGAAAGTAATTCAGCAATTGCGGAACGAAGCGCACCGTTTTGGGATTACGCACCATCGGGACAAAAGAAGTAAATCAGCGCTCAATTCTTCGATGGAAAGTATTCCGGGAATTGGCGAAAAGACTATGCTTGCTTTAATTCAACATTTTAAAAGTGTTAAAAGATTAAAATTAGCCACCGAAAAAGAAATTTCTGATGTTGTTGGTATATCAAAAGCCAAAAAAATTACCGACTTTTACAAAACCAATAGCGAATCAAAATGAAAAAGTTTGTAGTATTCTTTTTTCTGTTTTTCACTTTTCTTGTGTCGTTTTCGCAAGATACTCTAAGAAGACCCAAAATAGGAGTGGTTCTTAGTGGTGGAGGAGCGAAAGGATTTGCGCATATTGGAGTTTTAAAAGTGTTGGAACAGGCGGGAATAAAAATAGATTATATTGGCGGAACCAGCATGGGAGCTGTTGTTGGCGGGCTTTATGCCTCTGGATATAATGCTTTTCAAATAGATTCGATTGTTAAAGTAACTAATTTTGACAATTTATTAATCGATTATATTCCACGTTCTTCAAAGAGTTTTTATGAAAAAAGGAATGATGAGCTGTATGCCTTGGTGCTTCCTTTTGATAAGTTCAAAATCGGCGTTCCACAATCGCTTTCTAAAGGAATGTTTAATTATAATTTATTCAACAAACTTACTTTGCATGTGAGACATGTAAGGGATTTTAACCAATTGCCAATTCCCTTTTTATGTATTGCTACTAATATTGAAACAGGGGAACAAGTAGTGTTAGATAAAGGAGTTTTGGCACAGGCTTTATTTGCCAGTTCGGCATTGCCTTCCGTGTTTTCGCCAGTAATACTTGAGGGAAAACTTTTAGTTGATGGTGGTGTTTCGAATAATTACCCTTTAGAAGAAATTCGAAAACTTGGAGCTGATATCATTATTGGTGTTGATGTTCAAAATGGATTGCGCGACCGAGGTCAACTCCGAGATGCTACAAAGATATTATTTCAAATTACCAATCTTCAAATGATTGAGAAAATGAAATTAAATTCTAAAAACACCAATCTTTATATAAAACCAGACATCAAAGATTTTGGAGCTGTTTCTTTTGAAAAGGCAAAAGAAATTATTTTGCGAGGCGAAGAAGCTGCATTCTCAGTTTACGAACAGATAGACAAATTAGCCGACAAGTCAAATTTATATAAAAAACCAAAATTAAAAATAGAATCCGATAGTTTGCATATTGTAAATATCATATATAATAATTTGGTAAATTATTCGAAACCGTACATCGAAGGAAAGTTAAAGTTTAAACCTGGGGCAAAAATCAGGTATAATGATTTAGAAACAGGAATTAATAATATAGATGCTACGCATAATTTTGGGGCAGTGACGTATTCATTAGAGCCTAATGGAGGAGGAGATGATTTGGTGCTTAACTTGAATGAAAACCCCGTAAAAACATTTTTGAAATTCGGATTGCATTATGATGGGCTTTATAAAAGTGCCGTTTTGGCAAATATTACCAACAAAAAAATGCTTTATAAAAACGATGTAGCTTCCATCGATTTGATTGTTGGCGATAATGTTCGCTATAATTTAGATTATTACATTGATAATGGCTACAATTTGAGCGTAGGGTTTAAATCGCAACTAAATCAGTTTAATAAAAATGTAACGAAACAGATAAGCAGTTTATCGATAGACCCATTGGCAAATACATTAAATGTTAATTTTTTAGATGTCACAAGTCAGCTTTATTTTCAATCCATATTTGCACAAAAATTCCTATTAGGAATCGGTTTGGAGTATAAATATTTAAATATAAATTCCCAAACACTTTCTACCACAAATCCTTTGATTGACCGAAGTAAATACGGCAACGTTTTTGCTTACATGAAATATGATTCTTTTGATAATCAGTATTTTCCAACAAAAGGTTGGTATTTTACAAGTGATATTCATAATTATTTATTATCCTCGAATTATTCTGGAAAATTCGTTCCCTTTTCAATTGCCAAAGCGGATATAGGATTTGCTGTCAAAATTTTTAAAAGAACCATTTTCAAATTTCAAACAGAAGGAGGTTTCTCCATTGGAAATAAAAGCGTTCCTTTTTTCGATTTTAGTTTGGGAGGTTACGGATTCATTCCCCTTAATAATTTCAAACCTTTTTATGGTTATGACTTCTTGAGCCTTGGCGGAGATGGTTATTTAAAATCCTCGGCATCGATTGATTATGAGATCTTTCGAAAAAATCATTTGAATTTTTCGGCTAATTTTGCCAATATTGAAAACGATCTTTTTGATTCTCTGGATTGGATTTCATTGCCAAAATATTCGGGTTATGCATTAGGCTATGGTGTAGAAACAGTAATGGGACCTTTAGAGATTAAATATAGTTGGTCACCAGAAACCACAAATAGTTATACTTGGTTTAGTATTGGGTTTTGGTTTTAGTTTAAAAACCGCAATTTTGAAATGGTTTCTCAACTTTTATTACATTAATAATTATGATAAATGTTAGAAAAACTATTTTTTTTTATACGATATGAAAAAATAAATAAAAATACACGTAAGTTTTATAGGCAATGTGTTAAACATTATTTTTTTTAATGCATTTTTAGATGTTTAATTACCTTTGCAGCTTCAAAAAAAGGAAGGGGTGGTTTCCTTCCGGATTTCATATAAATTTTCATAATTTATATTTTTTGGTTAGTTAATAGCATTAATTCTCAGTCATTATTTGACTGAGTTTTTTTGTTTTAATACCTTTGGAACAAAATTTGCTTAAGCAGTCGATAAATAGTACAATAAGACAATGAAAAAAATATTTTTATTATTTATATTTATTACGATAGTAAGTTTTAAATCTCAAAGAGAGGCTGCCTTCAATACTGGCGAGCAATTTGTATTTCGAATAAATTACGGATTTTTAAGCGCCGGCTATGCAACTCTGGAGGTTAAAGAAGCCGCCATAAACAACAAAAATGTGTTTCATGTTATTGGTAAAGGGTACACAACCGGAATGTCGAGACTTTTTTTTAAAGTAAATGATACCTATGAAAGTTACATTGACAAGGAAACAGGAAATCCATATCAATTTGTTAGAAAAATAGACGAAGGAGGCTACATAAAAAATCAGGAGGGATTTTTTAATCAGACAGAAAACAGGGTTTTTGTAAAAGATTATAAGCACAATACCGAAAAAACATTTTCTATTACCAAAAACGCGCAAGACATCTTGTCATCCTTTTATTATTTGCGTAATTATCCCAATATTGATAAAATGAAAGTGGGAGAATTTGTAGCTATCGATATGTTTCTGGATGATAAAATTACAAAATTTAGGTTAAAGTATATGGGTCGAGAAGATATTAGAACTAAATTTGGAATTATTTCAACAATGATTTTTAAGCCATTAGTGCAAACCGGACGAATTTTCAAAGAAGAAGAAAGTTTAACCATTTGGATATCAGATGATGACAATAAAGTACCAGTTCGAATAAAAGCAAGTCTTCTTGTAGGTGCTATAAAAGCAGATTTAGACAGTTACAAAGGATTAAAATACCCTTTTAAAATTAGAAAAAACAAGCGCGATTGATTTTCGATTTAGATTTTGATTCTGGAATTAGCGTTTGAAAAATAACTGAATAATATAGTTAATTTGAAAAAAATATTTCTCTTTATTATTGTTTTGTTTTCAATATTTTCTTGTAAACAAACAGCCCCCGAGAGCCTCACTCCCGACCAAGAGCCACATCGAAAAACAGAACAATTTGGGTTTAATTTTACCGATTATAATGTCCTTCAAGACACCATAAAAAAAGGAGACACTTTTGGGAGTATAATAGAAAATCAAAATCTTGGAGGCAAACCAGTGTATGACATTATTGAAAAAGTAAAAGACAGCTTTGATGTGAGAACCGTTAGAATTGGAAGAACATATACATTTTTACGTTCAAAAGATCGATACAAAAAACTACAATATGTGATTTATCAACCTGATAGAGCCAATTATTATATTATCGATTTGAAAGATTCGGTTAGCGCTTCTAAAGTATCACGACCCATCCGAATTAAAAAAAGAACAATTGCTGGTGAATTAAATGGTTCTTTTTCAGAAGAATTAAACAGACAGAAAGTCGATCCAGCTTTGGCCAATAAATTAATCAAAGTGTACGCTTGGTCCATCGATTTTTTCAAGCTAAAAAAAGGAGATCAATTTGGAGTTATTTTTACCGAAAGGTTTATTGATGACACTATTTATGATGGTGTGGACAGTTTGAGAGCCGCTTTTTTCGAATACAAAGGGAAAATGATTTATGCCTTTCCTTTTGCTCAAAACGAAAAATCCGGTAAAATAGATTACTATGACGAAAACGGAAAAGCACTCAAGAATTTCTTTCTAAAAGCACCACTCAAATATGCCAATATTACTTCGCGTTTCTCCAGAAGCCGATTTCATCCTGTGCAAATGATCTGGAAAGCCCACAAAGGAACAGATTATGCTGCGCCAACAGGAACGCCAATAATGACGACAGCATCCGGAATTGTAGAGCAAACGGGCTATACCGCTGGAAACGGAAATTTTGTAAAAGTAAAACACGACAAAACCTATTCTACACAGTATCTCCATATGTCCAGAATTTTGGTTCGCAGAGGACAAAGAATAACTCAGGGAAGCATTATTGGAAGAGTAGGAAGTACAGGATTAGCAACAGGGCCACATGTTTGTTATCGTTTTTGGAAAAACGGAGTGCAAGTGGACGCGTTAAGGTTGAAATTACCCAACTCTCAACCCATGGAAAATAAAAATCTACCTCGATTTAAAAAACAAATAGAGCCTTTGAAATGGGAATTAGATAGTGTTGCTAATTTATAAATTGATTTAATTAACCCGTTGGGTGCAATTATTTAAAGTAAAAAATATTGGGTAAATATTGGTCAAGATACTGAAATTCAGTATCTTGAAGTCGAAAAACAAAC
>JAAFGY010000165.1 GCA_010365135.1 Flavobacterium sp. | reverse complement strand
CGGGTTTTTGTTGTGCAACTCAAAGATAATTTGAGATACAAAATTCAACCCTCTTTTTTGTATTTATTTTTTAAACGTTTAGGACGCTATTGATTAAAAATATAATTGTTTATCCTGATTCAATTAATGCAAATGGCAAAATATTCATTATTACGGTTTCTTTAGTATTAATTTATTATCATTCAAGGTATATGAATTATTTTGTATTGGAAAAAGATTATCTATTAATTAGGAATGAAAATTTTTATTGGAAGAAGGAGCAGATAGAATTGAATGATATTTATGAAATTGTGGTCGAAAAAGAAGAGAGATATAGGAGGTCTTTTAACAAAAAGTATATGCGTATAATCTATAAAGATTTTAGTGATGAAAAGTATTGTGCAGATTTACTCTACGAAGGCACTTGGATTAATTTAAAAAATGAATTCGAAAAAATCAATATTCCTGTTAGGATTGAATGTTAAAAAAATGTCATCGTATAAAAAATCCGTTCACTCAGTTTAGAATGAACGGATTAAAAAAAATCTTCGTGACTTCGAGTCTTTGTGGCAAAAATTATTATTAATTTATCACTTGGCAAGTATGGCAATTGGAAGTGTAAATTTCATTCTAACAGGTTCGTTATTATTTTTTTTGGCAGGAATCCATTTTGGAGATAATTTTAAAACTCGAACTGCCTCTTTTCCAGTCCCAAAGTCTAAATCTCGAAGAACTTGAATTTCGGACAAAGAACCATCGGTTTCTACCATAAATGACATATATATTTTTCCGTCCTTTTTTAACTCTGAAGGGACTATAAAATTGGCTGTTACAAATTTATAAAACCCTGGTAATCCTCCAGGGTATTGAGGAAGTGTGTCATATCTATAAATTATGGCGGAAGAGTTGTCTAACTTTTCTTGACCCATATTTATTTCAATAGCTATTGGAACTGGTCTGGTATTGATTTTTGTTGAATCCTTGATTTGTTCAGTTCTTTTACGAGGTATATTGGAAATTGGAATTCTTTCTATTTCTTCTGCAGAAAGTTCATCGATTTTTTTCTCAGCAATTTTCTTTCCTTTTTCGTCTATGATTGTAAAAATGGTTTCGGCATAATAATTTCTCAAATTATAACCTCCCACTTTTCTGTAATGTGTTTCTTTTTTTTCTTGGGCTAAGGTTTTTGTGCAAATAGTTAAAAGTATTACGAAAAACAAAAGAAATCCAATTGATTTTTTTGAAAATATGCTTGATGAATAAGTTGTCTTTGTTTGCATAATAAATTTGCGTTTAAAAAAAAATGACTTCTAGCCTTTGTCCAATTTATCTCGACAGCTCCACAAAATACTTATAAAACAACGGAATCGTTTCAATTCCCTTCAGATAATTAAAAATCCCAAAATGTTCGTTGGGTGAGTGAATGGCATCGCTGTCCAGGCCAAATCCCATCAAGATGGTTTTGCTTTTTAGTTCTTTTTCGAACAAGGCAACAATGGGAATGCTTCCTCCAGAGCGAACTGGAATGGCAGGAACTCCAAAGGTTTCGGTATAGGCTTTGTTGGCGGCTTGATAGCCAATGCTGTCCGTTGGGGTTACATAACCTTGCCCGCCGTGATGCGGTTTTACTTTTACTTTCACTCCCGCTGGCGCAATATTATTGAAATGTTGGGTAAACAATTCGGTGATTTCTTCCCAATCTTGATTTGGCACTAATCGCATCGAAATTTTAGCGAAAGCCTGACTTGCTATAACCGTTTTGGCTCCTTCGCCTGTGTATCCGCCCCAAATTCCGTTCACGTCAAGTGTTGGCCGAATCGAGTTTCTCTCATTGGTAACATAGCCTTTTTCGCCGTAAATATCATTTAAGTCCAATGCCTTTTTGTAGTTTTCTAAATTGAAAGGCGCTTTGGCCATTTCGGCTCTTTCTTCTAATGATAATTCTTCGACTTTATCATAAAAACCGGGAATAGTCACGTGATTATTTTCGTCGTGAAGCGAAGCAATCATCTTTGCCAAAACGTTGATGGGATTTGCAACAGCACCACCATAAAGACCAGAATGCAGGTCGCGATTTGGTCCAGTAACTTCGACTTCCACATAACTCAAACCACGCAAACCGGTTGTGATGGAAGGTTGTTGGTTAGAAATCATTCCAGTATCTGAAATTAAAATCACATCACATTTTAGTTTTTCTTGGTTGCGTTCTACAAACCAACTTAAACTTTTGGAACCAATTTCTTCTTCGCCTTCAATCATAAATTTCACGTTGCAGGGCAAAGTCTTGGATTGAATCATATATTCTAAAGCTTTTACGTGCATGTACATTTGGCCCTTGTCATCGCAAGAACCGCGCGCAAAAATTGCCCCTTCGGGATGAATTTCAGTATTTTTGATAACGGGTTCGAATGCTGGCGACGTCCATAATTCGATTGGATCGGCGGGTTGCACATCATAATGTCCGTAAACCAAAACGGTTGGCAAGCTTGGGTCGATGGTTTTTTCGCCAAACACAATTGGGTTTCCTGGCGTGTCACAAATTTCGACAAAATCGCAACCTGCTTTTTCCAAACTTGCTTTAACGGCGTTGGCAGTTGTAATAATGTCTTGGTGGAAAGCGGGATCAGCACTTACAGAAGGAATTTTTAGCAGTTCGATTAATTCGGTTATAAAACGGTCTTTGTGCTCTTGAACGTATGATTTTATGGTTTCCATAATTTGAATTTATTTATAGTTTCAAAAGTACAAAAAACAGTGAGAAAAAAATTGACAATTAACAATTGATAATTGATAATTATCTTTATATTTGCAGTCACAATTTTGCGGGTATGGTGAAATTGGTAGACATGCCAGACTTAGGATCTGGTGCCGCAAGGCGTGTAGGTTCGAGTCCTATTACCCGCACAAAAAAAGCTTCTCAAATCGAGAAGCTTTTTTTATTTTAACATGTCCTAAAAGATTACATCTTCATATTAGAGACTTTGTAGGTTTTGCCATCTGCAGTGGCTTCTACGACTTTGGTGATTTTTTCAGGATTTAAAACCGTTTTGTCATAAGATACCGTGGCTAATTCTTTTTCAAAATCGACTTTTGCAGTTTGTACACCATCCAGTCCATTTAATTCTTCTTGTATTGTTTTAGCACAGCCTATCGCACATGTCATTCCTTTGATGGTAAAACTCGCGGTTTGTAAATTTGCCGCTGCAATTTCTGTTTTAACTTTTGAAGTTCCAGTTTCAGTGGGTACATCTGTGGTATTTTCGGTTGTTTTTTCTTTACAGCCTACAAACAAAAGGATAACAAGCATTAACGTCATTATAGATTTGGGAAAATTCATTTTATGGAAGTTTTTAGTTTGTTCATTTTCAAATAGTAAACAAAAATAATAAAAAAACTATCGGTAATTCATAAAATAATTACAATTTTGAGCCAAAATTTAGTTATGGATTCAAAACAGTTGAAATGGGTTTACTTGTTATCTCTTGCTTTTATTTGGGGAAGTTCATTTATTCTTATAAAGAAAGGTTTGGTTGGTTTATCAGCGTTCCAATTAGGTTCGTTACGAATTATATTTGCGGCCATTTTTCTGTTGCTAATAGGTTTCCAAAGCTTGCCTAAAATCCCTAAAGAGAAATGGAAATATATTGCCTTGACTTCCTTATTTGGAACATTTATTCCGGCTTATCTTTTTGCGATCGCCGAAACGGAAATTGATAGTTCTATCACAGCTATTTTAAATGCATTGACCCCTTTGAATACTTTGATTTTGGGTGCTCTTTTTTTTGGAATTACTTTTCAAAAGAGGCAAATATGGGGCGTTTTTATTGGACTTATTGGAAGTATTCTTCTAGTTTTCAATGGCGCTATCAACAATCCAGGGCATAATTATTATTATGCTATTTTGGTTATAATTGCAACCATTTGTTATGCGATAAATGTAAACCTAATCAAGAGATTTTTGTCTGGTTTAAGTCCTTTGAGTATTACGACCGGAAATTTTGTGGTCCTGCTTTTGCCAGCACTGTCAATTTTGTTTTTTTCTGATTTTTTTGAAGTGATTCAGATTGACAAAGTGCAACATTCAGTGTTGTTTATTATGATTTTAGGAGTTGTAGGGACAGGAATTGCTAATGTTCTGTTTTTTAAATTAATACAAATGTCTTCCCCGGTTTTTGCCACTTCGGTTACGTATTTAATTCCTATTGTTGCTTTTTTCTGGGGATTGTTAGACCACGAAATATTGAGTCCAATTCAGTTTATTGGTGCTTTTATAATTTTGATTGGCGTCTATTTGTCGGCTAAGAAATAGATCGCAGTTCCAATAGATATCTGAAGTAGCTTTTAAATAAAAAATTCAATATCAAAGCTTTTTTAAACAACAAAAGCTGCCAAAATAGACAGCTTTTATATTTACTTAAATTTTAACTACTGAAAATCAGCGTCAGAAACGCCTTCATTGATTTTTACTTCAGTCATTTTTATATCCAATTCGAAACCTACATTTTGAACAATATTAAAGGGAACTTTTACCCCTTTTACTTCTCTATAATCTCCAAAGTTAGTGGTTTGGGACAATGTTTTTCCTCCTTGTTCCATGGTTTTGGTTTCGGCAACTTTAAGTCCTGATTTTACATCGTAATACAAAGTAGTTTTTCCGTTTTGAATGGCAAAGGCATCATTACCATTGATGGATTCAATTCCGCTAATTGTAAGTCCTGTTTTTTTGGCAAGTTGTAGTTCTTCAAATGGTATTGCGCTGGCTTTCATTTCGGCTAAATCTGCGCCTTCAATGTTTTTGCGTTGTCCTTGTTGCACCACATAAGCACCTTTTTCATTAACGACTTGTTTCATCAAACTCATGGGTCCCATCGCAATTTCTACCATTATTTTGCCTCTTGAATCTACTTTATTTGTAAAGATTAAAGGTGATGGAGCTTGCGGAATAGTTGTTGAGCCCAACATCGAAATTGTTTTTACAGTAGCAACTGCTTTTTCGCCGCCAATAGCTTTGATATAATTGTCCAAAACCGTTTTGGCTGTTATTCCAACTGGAACTTCTTTTTTAGAAACGGGTTTTTCTAATGGATTTCCGTATTTGTCGAAGTAAAATATTGGAATTTTTAGTTTTTCTAAGCCCGGAATCACGTCCGAACCTTTTCCTGCAATGACAATTCTCGTATTTTCGATAAGAAAATATTTATTGGCAGCAATTTGTATTTGCTCCGGAGTTACGGCATTTATATTGCGAATATAATTTTCGTAAAAATCTGCTGGAAGATCTTCTGTTTCAATATTTAGTGCATAGCGAGCAATAGCCTGAGGTTTTTGAACCTGCATTACAAACCGTCCCACATACCCTGCTTTAACAGTGGCTAGCAATTCGTCGCTCACTTTTTCGGTTCGGATTTTTTTGATTTCCTTAATAAATTCTACCACCGCACTGTCTGTAACCACGTTTCTCACTGCCGAAGCTGATTTTAGTTTCGAAACGTATTTATCAGAGCCAATAATGGCATTGGCACCATAAGTCCAACCGTGTTTTTCTCTTAAATTCATGTTTAAGTAACTGTTGAAATCGCCACCCAAAATATAGGTTGCGATCGCCGCCGGGAAAAAATCAGGGTCGCTCATTTTTAAATTCACTGTATTGATCAATGAAATTTCGGATTGTACCGCATTGGGCATGTCCACAAAATTGATTTGGGTAAAAGGAACATTTTTTGGATCGGCATAAGTCAATTTTGGCGTGCTTCTTTTTTGCCAAGTGCCAAATAATTTTTCGATAACAGGTTTTATCTTATTGTATTTTACATCGCCAATTACTACTAAATACCCGTTTTCTGGAACAAAATAGTTTTGATAATTCGTCTGAACGTCAGCAAGAGTAACGTTGTTTAAAGTTTCTACAGTTACAAATTCACCAGATGGATGTGATTTTCCAAAAGCCAAAGCATCGCCAACTCTACTAGCAATTGCCGGAACGCTTTTTTCTTCGGCTTTAAGCCCTTCGAGCATTTTGGCTTTTTCTTTGTCGAATTCCACTTGTGTAAAATTGGGATTCAACGCGCCATCAGCCATTAATTCCAATATTCGATTGGCATATTTAGAAAGTGAACTAGCATAAGCACCACGAGAACTAAAGTTAACGTTGGCACCAAAAAAATCTATTTCTTCGTTGAATAGGTCTTTTGCGATTTTTTTAGAACCATTTCCTATTAAACTACTGCCTAATTCGTCAACACCTTTTTTACTTCCTTCGGCAAAAGGAGCATTGTCTAAAGTAAGATTATAAGTTACTCTGGGCAGTTTATGGTCTTCTACAATCATCACTTTCAAGCCATTTGCCAAGACAAAAGCTTGCGGTTTTTTGATGTTTACTACTGGAGCTTTTCCAGGTTTGGGTTGCGGACGGTCTTGTGCTTGCATAATTCCAGTTAAGAACAAAATGAATATTAATATACTTGTTTTTTTCATGATATAGGTCTTAGTTTTGGGCTTTTTCAGTCGATGGAACGTAATCTAAAATCAATCTTTGATTTGGATTCAAATATTTTTTTGCCACATCTCTAATTTCTTCTCTTGTAATGGAGTGGTATAAGTCTATTTCGCTGTTTATCAATTTCACATCACCATAAAGCATGTAGAATTTTGCTAAGTTTTCTGCAATTCCTTCAACAGCGGCGTTGCTATTTACAAATTGATTGTCAAATGTGTTTTGTAGTTTTTGATAATCTTTCTCAGAAATTAAATCGGTTTGAATTTTTGCAATTTCTTCGTCAATTTCTTTTAATAACTCGTTTGTAGTAAAGGTTCCCATTGGCAAACCATAAATAATATACATTCCGTAGTCCTCTTGGCTAAAACCAACTGCGCCAATTTGAAGAGCCATTTTTTTCTGATCTACTATTTTCTTGTATAATTTAGAACTTTTTCCGTCGCTTAAATAAGAGGAAATTAAATTTAAAACCCTAGCATCTCTAGTTTTCATCGAAGGTGTTCTGTATGAAGCCACCAACATGGGAATTTGGATATTTGGATCTTGGTAGGTTGCTTTTATAGTTTGAGTAATGGGTTCTTCGACGAAAATCTGTTTTTTTAGGGTTTCACCTTTTGGAATTGCACCAAAATATTTTTGAATCCATTCTTTAGTTTGAGCAATGTCAATTTGACCTGCAACGACTAAAACTGAATTGTTTGGCGTGTAGAATTTTTTGTTGAAAGCTCGAAATTCTTCCAAAGTTGCTGCATCTAAATCTTTCATAGAACCAATGGTATTCCAACGATAAGGATGTACTTTGAAAATATTTTCTTTTACAACCGTTAAAATATTTCCATAAGGCCGATTATCGAAATTGGTTCTTTTTTCCTCTTTTACAACTTCATTTTGCGTATCCACACCTATTTGATTAATAATAGGATGCATCATTCTCTCGGATTCCATCCAAAGCCCTAATTCTAGATTATTCGAAGGAAAAACTTCGTAATAATAGGTTCGGTCATCGGTGGTGTTCGCGTTGTTAACTCCTCCGTTGGAAGTGACAATTTTCATCCATTCGCCACGCTTGATATTGGCAGTCCCTTCGAACAATAAATGTTCAAAGAAATGAGCAAAACCCGTTCTGTCTGGTTTTTCATCTTTTGCTCCTACGTGATACATAACCGAGGTTACGACCACGGGAGCGGAAGGATCGTTGTGCAAAATAACGTGCATTCCGTTATCTAAATTGTATTCTTCGAAATCTACTTTTTGGGCAGAGGCAATTCCTCCCAACAAAAGTGCAGCACTTAACGCCATTATTGATTTTTTCATAAGGATTAATAACTTTTTTTATTTACTATTGGTAAAACAACAATGATAATTGTTACATCAAAATTACCTTTTTTAAATTAGGAATGAAAAATTTTTCCTACTTTATATAAAATTTAACAATTTTGTTCAAAAAAACAATCGGAAATCATTGGATAGCCCATTAAAAACAGGCCTTTATGCAAAGAAATTATTTTTTTGAAGAACTAATTGCAAAATTAATAATTAATTGTATATTTGCAACCTTAAAAATTTATAAAACAATTTGTTATGTATGCAATCGTAGAGATAGCAGGGCAACAGTTTAAAGTTAGCAAAGACCTAAAGGTTTACGTTCACCGTTTGGCAAATGAAGAAGGAACTCAAGTTTCTTTCGACAAAGTTTATTTGTTAGACGACAACGGTACAATCACAATAGGCGCCCCAGCTATAGAAGGAGCTTCAGTAGAAGCCAAAGTGGTACAACACTTAAAAGGAGATAAAGTAATCGTTTTCAAAAAGAAAAGAAGAAAAGGTTACAAAAAGAGAAACGGTCACCGTCAGT
>JAAFGY010000164.1 GCA_010365135.1 Flavobacterium sp. | reverse complement strand
TTTAACTTTGATTCAATATATTAATAAATTTATCTTTGATAGACCAATAAATAATATCAAAAATCAAATAATTTAATTACACCCAACGGGTTTAATTACTTTTTCTTAATCTAAAGATGTGAAAAGCATGGTTTGTTTACAAACTAAAAATGTAAATTTGCGCTTTCTAAAATTATCAGCAATTATGGCATTACATGACACAAACCCAACGAAAACATTAGCTTGGCAAAAACTTCAGGACCATTTTGACGAAATGCAAAATGCCTCAATGGCAACAATGTTCCATCAAGACAGCACAAGAACGTCCCAATTTCATTTGAAATGGAATGATTTCTTATTGGATTATTCAAAGAATATCATCAAAAAAGAAACCATAGATTTATTGCTTGAATTGGCCAATGAAGCACAATTAAAAGATGCAATTGCCAAATATTTTGAAGGCGATATCATTAATCAAACCGAAAATCGTGCGGTTTTGCATACGGCTTTGAGAGATAAGGAATCTTCCATCATAAAAGTGGATGGCGAGAATGTAATTCCAGAAGTTTTTGAAGTTAAAAACAAAATAAAAAAATTTACAAACGAAGTTGTAAGCGGAGAAAGAAAAGGATTTACAGGAAAACCATTTACGGACGTTGTTAATATCGGAATTGGTGGGTCAGACCTCGGGCCGGTTATGGTTGTAGAAGCTTTACAGTTTTATAAAAATCATTTAAACCTTCATTTTGTATCGAATATTGATGGCGATCACGTAAACGAAGTTATCAAAAAATTAAATCCAGAGACCACGCTTTTTGTTATTGTTTCCAAAACGTTTACCACTCAAGAAACATTGACTAATTCGGAAACGATTAGAGAATGGTTTTTGAAATCAGCTTCGCAAGACGATGTAGCCAAACATTTTGTGGCCGTTTCAACCAATATTAAAAGAGTAACCGAATTTGGAATAAATCCTGCAAACGTTTTTCCGATGTGGGACTGGGTTGGCGGTCGTTTTTCATTGTGGAGCGCGGTAGGACTTTCGATAAGTTTAGCCGTAGGTTTTGATAATTTTGACGAATTATTACTGGGCGCTAACGAAATGGACGAACATTTTAAAACAGCCGATTTCGACAAAAATATTCCTGTAATTTTGGCCGTGCTAAGCGTTTGGTACAACAACTTTTTTGGATCAGAAAGCGAAGCCTTAATTCCATACACTCAATATTTACAAAAACTCGCGCCTTATTTGCAACAAGGAACGATGGAAAGCAATGGAAAAAGTATAGGACGTGACGGAAAACCAGTTAATTACCAAACCGGAACTATTATTTGGGGAGAGCCAGGAACCAATGCGCAACACGCTTTTTTTCAATTAATTCACCAAGGAACCAAGTTGATTCCTACTGATTTTATAGGATTCGTAAAACCTTTGTACGGAAATGAAGACCACCACAACAAATTAATGTCGAACTTTTTTGCACAAACTGAAGCCTTGTTGCACGGAAAAACGGAACAACAAGTTCAGGCAGAATTTGATAAACAAGGACTTTCTGAGGAAAGAGCAAAATTTTTATTGCCCTTTAAGGTATTCGCCGGAAACAAACCTACCAATACCATTTTGATCCAAAAATTGACACCAAAAACATTGGGTTCTTTGGTAGCATTATACGAACATAAAATTTTTGTACAAGGAATTATTTGGAACATATTTAGTTATGATCAATGGGGAGTTGAACTAGGAAAACAATTGGCCAATTCGATTCTGGATGAAATTCAATCGAAAAACGTGAATTCCCACGATAGCTCAACAACGTTTTTATTGAACTACTTTTTGGAGAATAAATAAAACCATCATTTTCGATTCCGAAAATGTATACATTGGAAACCTTGATTTGATAAACGTCAGGGTTTTTTTATGCAATTGCATCAGAGACAATACTTTTTATTTTTTTACTAGCGAGTCTTTTTATTATTTATCAACTGTAATAATGTTGCTATAATTATCTATTTGATTGAATGTCAAGACAATGATATTTTTTAACTTGTCAAATTGTTAACAAAAAACGGTATTTGTCAACAATGCTGTATCAAATAGCTTTTTATTAACATTTCGTTAACATTTATGTCGATTAAATGTTAGAATTTTGCCAAAAATTACTAAACTAAACAAAAATGAAAACAATGAAAAACTGGTTACTCTCTGGATTACTGTTTATGGTAGTTTCGACGGTATTTTCGCAAGGAAAGATCACCGGAACAATCACTGATGGCCAAAATTCCTTACCTGGAACTAATGTTGCTGTTAAAGGCTCAAAAGTTGGTACATCGACAGATTTTGACGGAAAATTTTCTATTAATACCACTGCTAATTCGGGAGAATTAGTTATTTCTTTTATTGGTTACGATGCCAAAACTGTAAAATTTTCAGTTTCACCTGGAGGAACTACAAATTTGGGAACCATTGTTTTAAGTGCTACTTCTAATGAATTGACTGAAGTGGTAGTTACATCTGGAGTTATTGATATTGCTAAAGACAGAAAAACGCCTGTTGCTGTTTCTACCATAAAAGCGGCAGAAATTCAAGAAAAATTAGGGACTCAGGAATTTCCTGAAATTCTAAAAAACACACCTTCTGTTTATGTAACAAAACAAGGTGGTGGTTTTGGAGATTCAAGAATCAATATTCGTGGATTTGACCAAAAAAATGTGGCGGTTATGATCAATGGAGTTCCTGTAAATGACATGGAAAACAGTTCTGTATATTGGAGTAACTGGGCGGGATTGTCTGATGTTACTTCTGCAATGCAGGTTCAAAGAGGACTAGGATCTTCTAAATTAGCCATTTCATCTGTAGGTGGAACTATAAATGTTATTACAAAATCTTCAGATATGAAAGAAGGCGGTTCGTTTTCTTCAGGTTTTGGTAATGCTAATTATTTAAAAGTGCAAGGGTCATATAACACAGGCCTTATGAAAAACGGTCTTTCTGCATCTGTATTATTAAGTTCAACTCAAGGAGATGGATATATAGACGGAACAAAATTTGAAGGTCAAAATTATTACATTGCTTTTGGATACAAACCAAATGACAAACATGACATTCAATTCTCTTTCACTGGCGCACCTCAATGGCACAATCAAAGAAGTACGTGGATCAATATCGCAACGTACCAAAAATATGGTTCTGTTGACAAACCAAACACTAAATACAACGCGGATTGGGGTACTTTAAATGGAGAAGAATTTAATATGAAAAGAAACTTCTACCACAAGCCAGTTGGATCTATAAACTGGGATTGGAAAATCAATGAAACTACCAAACTTTCTACAGTGCTTTATGGTTCTTGGGGTCGTGGAGGCGGTACTAGTGGAGCAGGTGGAGCTAGAGGAAATAATTATTTATCTGATGCTTTTAGAACAGCCAATGGTCTAGTTGATTATGATAAAATAGTGGCTTGGAATTCAGGACAGCCCATTGTAATTAATGGAAAAACAGTGACTAGAACTCAAACGACAACACCTGCTGGAGCGCCAACACCTTTTACGGGTTATATAAACTCATCAAGTTCAGGTAAGGCAAATGATAAACCAACTGATGCAAATTATGCAAAAGATAATGGTACCGGTTTTTCTAGAACTTCTTCTATAAATTCTCATGACTGGTATGGTGGAATTATAAGCTTGAATAAAAAATTATCTAAATCGTTTGTGGTAGATTTTGGTATAGATGCAAGAACTTATACCGGGTACCACTTTACAAATGTAAATTCATTATTAGGAGGAGGAACATATTTTGACAACTCGGATAAAAACAATCCAAATAGAGTTTTAATGGAAACTTATTCTGTAAGTCCTTCAAAAAATCCATTTTCTGTTGCAGATACAAAAGAAAAAATATCATTCTATAGCAAAGGAAATGTTCGTTGGTATGGTGCTTTTACTCAATTGGAATATTCTAGAGATAATTTAACTGCATTTCTTCAAGCAGCCGTTTCTCAACAAGGTTTTCAACGAGTTGATGAATTTCTATACTTAACTTCAAATGCACTTTCTACAACAGATTATGAAAACATTTTAGGTGGAAACGTAAAAGGGGGAGCCAATTATAATATCAACGAGCAACACAATGTTTTTGTAAATGCAGGATTTTATTCAAAACAACCCTTCTTTAATGCGGTTTATCCAAATAATCAATCCGTAGTGAACGGAAACTTGGTAAACGAAACAATAATAGGATATGAAGCAGGTTATGGCTTCCGTTCCAGCATATTTGCTGTAAATGTAAATTTATACAGCACAGAATGGAGAGACAGATATCAAAGATCATCAGATAATGTTGCTGATAATCCTGGTGGATACTATGACTTTTCTGGAATTACTGAAGTTCACACAGGAGTTGAGTTTGAAGCAAGAGCTAAAGTAAATGACAAATTTAGAGTTAATGCAATGTTCTCTTATGGTGATTGGAAATACAAAGGAAATAGTATTAGTAATAGATACGATGTAAATAACAATCCAGTTGCGGGCGGAACTAAAACAACCTTGTTTTTAGACAAAGTAAAAGTTGGTGATGCTGCTCAAATGACAGCTTCGTTAGGTGCGTCTTATGAAGTCCTTACTAGAGTTACTCTTGATGCCAACTATAACTTTAATGATAAATTGTATGCCATAATATCTCCGGCCAACTTTTCAAAGGAAGATAACAAAGGTTCTTTACAATTGCCTTCTTATGGCTTGATGGATGCGGGCTTCTCCTATAAAATATTTGTAGATCAAAAAAGAGGTGACTCTTTCAGCTTCCGCTTGAATGTAAACAACGTTTTAGATAAAGTTTATATCGCTGAATCTAAATCTAATATTTTTGCTTCTGATGTTAAAACTCCTGCAGTTATTGTGGGTGGTGTAGAAACAAAACCTGCAATTACTTATGCGCAAGCTGGGGCTCTCTATAATGGTGTAGCAACTGCAAACAATGTGTACTTCGGTTTTGGTAGAACTTGGAACTTTAGTGTACGTTACAATTTCTAAAGAAATTCTTTATAATATAAAAACGGTATCGCTTCAAAAGTAGATGCCGTTTTTTTTTATGCTTTTTTTATTTATATTTGTTAAAACAAAAAAACATTTTATGTACGAAATCATTAAACAAATTCATTCTGGCTGGGCTTATTTAGCTTTTTTATTATTAGTAATTGCGGTTGTCAATTCATTCATTGGACTATTTGCCAAAAAAGAATTTACAGAAAAAGATCGAAAAATTGCCCTATTTGGTTTAACAGCAATACACACTCAATTATTGATTGGTATAATTGTTTATTTTGTTTCGCCATTAGGATTTGCTTCTTTAGGACAAATGAAAGATGCCGCGTTAAGGCTCACTTCATTGGAGCATCCCTTAATGAACATCATTGGGATTACCTTGATTACCATTGGTTGGATGAAACATAAAAAATTAGTTACCAGCGAAGCGAAGTTTAAAACTTTTTCTATTTTCTATGGTTTAGGATTAGCACTTATATTAAGTAAAATTCCTTGGGGATTGTGGTTTTAAGAAACAAAGAAAAAGTCCTGAAAAGGACTTTTTCTTATCTTGGTATTGTTTTTGCTAAATGGAATTCAATTAGTTAAAAATAAGAAAGAAGATTGCTTCGCCTTTAAAACTTGGGTCACAAATACCAAAAAATAAATTTTAAAATTGTGAGTAAAAAATTAATAACACTTTTTCTTTCCTTAGCCATTGCTAGTCTCGCCATTTGTCAAACTCTAAATCCTGATAAGCAAAAAACGGTGGTGGCAAAAGATACGGTCAAAAAGATCCAAATGCTGGTCTTACAGCAAGAATTGACGCCCGATAGTTTATTTATCCAAACAGGAAATTTTAAACTTTATAAAAAAACAGCTCACGCGTCCTATTACGCCGATAAATTTCACAACAAACGAACAGCAAGCGGAATAAAATATGATCGAAACAAATTTACTGCGGCTCACAAGAAACTTCCTTTTGGAACTACACTAAAAATCACGAATGAAGCCAACGGAAAATCAGTAATCGTAATAGTCACCGACAGAGGTCCTTTTGTTAGATCAAGAGAAATTGACCTCTCAAAACGTGCTTTTATGGATATTGCAAACAACAAATCGGCTGGAGCAATGATGGTAACTATCGAGATACTGCAAAAATAATGACTACCAATTCTTATACGAATTTTGGCTCAAATAAGAATTATAATATCTTTTATCATTAGTAACTTCGGCGCCCAACCAACTTGGTTTTTCAAAAGTTTCTGTTTCAGATTTTAGCTCGATTTCAGCCACTATCAAGCCTTCGTTTTCGCCATAAAATTCATCAACTTCAAAGAGGTGATTTTCAAATTTTACTTCAAAACGAGTTTTATCGATAATCCCTTTTTCGCACAAAAGCAATAATTTTTGTGCTTCATCTACTGGAATTTCTTTTTCCCATTCAAAACGCGACAAGCCCGATGCATTGGAAACACCTTTTATGGTCAAAAATCCCTTATCTCCTTTTATTCGAACACGAACCGTCCGTTCTGGAATCGAGCTCAAATAACCTTGTGTAATTCGGTTTTTAGTAAAAGCTTCTTTTTTGAAAGCATCGGAAGTCGTGAGGAATTTTCTTTCTATTTCTACCATTTTTTTGGAGCTTAAACCTGCTATCCGTTACAATCTTTTCTTTTTTTAAAGAAAAAAAAGAAAAGGATTTCCACTACTATCAGGGCTAGATTACGTACCAAAGATATTAAAACGAATACTACTTTTTAATTAAATTTGCTTTATGTCTGAATCAATTCCAAATAGAAAAATTATCCATATCGATATGGACGCTTTCTTTGCTTCGGTGGAGCAAATGGATAATCCTGCTTTGCGCGGAAAACCCATCGCGGTTGGTGGAGCTGAAAACCGCGGAGTTGTTGCGGCGGCGAGCTATGAAGCCAGAAAATTTGGAGTTCGTAGCGCCATAAGTGGTGTTTTGGCCAAAAAATATTGTCCTGATTTAATATTTGTTCGTCCTCGATTTGAACGTTACAAAGAAATTTCTAATAAAATTCGGAAAATTTTCTATGAATACACGGATTTGGTTGAGCCGCTTTCGCTTGACGAAGCCTATCTCGATGTTACAATCAACAAGAAAGGAAATCCGAGTGCGACTTTATTGGCACAAGAAATTAGATTACGCATTCTCAATGAAGTGGGTATAACGGCATCGGCGGGAATTTCGGTCAATAAATTTGTGGCAAAAATCGCCAGTGATTACAATAAACCAAATGGTCAAAAAACGGTAAATCCAGAGGAAGTTATTCCTTTTTTGGAAGTTTTGCCCATCCGAAAATTTTATGGAGTTGGGAAAGTGACTACCGAAAAAATGTATCAATTGGGGATTTTTACAGGGTTGGAATTAAAAGGTAAATCTTTGGAATTTTTGGAAAAACATTTCGGAAAATCGGGAAATTTCTATTATAATGTCGTGCGAGGCATTCACAACAGTGAAGTAAAATCAGATCGAATTACAAAATCTGTAGCTGCTGAACATACATTTGAAGTCAATCTTTCTTCCGAAATATTTATGATGGAACAATTGGAAAACATTGCAATTTCATTGGAAAAACGCTTAAAAAAACATCGTATTGCAGGAAAAACGGTTACGTTAAAAATAAAATACAGTGATTTTACCCAGCATACACGAAGCAAAACTTTGCCTTATTTTATTTCTGGCAAAGGATTGATTTTGGAAACTGTAAAAGAACTTTTATTTCAAGAACGAATGAAAGATTCCGTTCGGTTATTGGGAATTTCTTTGAGCAATCTCAACACCGAAGAGAAAAAGACGGTTGTGGTGCAATTGAAATTTGCTTTTTAATGCTATTTTTCTTTATAATTTAGCGGAATATCTTTGTGTGATTTTGTCATTCCGACGCAGGAGGAATCTCAAGAAATATGAGTAACAAGAAGAGATTCCTACTCCATTAGAATGATAAATAATTGGCTAGTTTTTGACTATTAAGCCAAATTGAAAATGGTATTATTTACGATTCAGTTTAGACAACAATCTTAAGAATTCGATATACAACCAAACTAAAGTTATTATCAATCCCATAGCAGCAAACCATTCCATATATTTTGGCATTTTTTGTTCAACCCCTTTTTCCATTCGGTCAAAATCTAGGAATAAATTTAAT
Source organism: Flavobacterium sp. (assembly GCA_010365135.1). Taxonomy (GTDB): domain Bacteria; phylum Bacteroidota; class Bacteroidia; order Flavobacteriales; family Flavobacteriaceae; genus Flavobacterium. The sequence continues at coordinate 197 of JAAFGY010000164.1, read as the reverse complement.
GCAGCAATTACTATTACGAAAACACTGATACCAATGCTCATCATCGAATTGCCATAATGAACAGGCACAAAACTGGTAAACATGGAAAACAACCAAGAAATTAGATAATAAGTGGCAATAGCTAAAGTTGCCGCAACAACAACCGATTTAAATTGCTCCGTAACTTTTACAATTTTAAATTTGTATAATCCTAAACA
>JAAFGY010000163.1 GCA_010365135.1 Flavobacterium sp. | reverse complement strand
GTTTCTAGCTATGTTTATGAGAATTGCACTATTGTTTGGTATCAATTTTTTGATTCAAATGAAAAAGCCCTGGTTTTATATTGATTTTAGTTGGTTTTCGGCTGGAGTTACGGGGCAAAGCCTCATTTTGTTATTAGGAGGTTTATTCCTGATTTATAAAAGCACCAAAGAAATCCACGAGAAAGTAGACAATAAAGGTGATGAAGAAAAAGAAATAGGCAAAACGGCTGCAAAGTCCTTTCAAGGCGTGCTTTTTCAAATCATTATGATTGATTTAGTTTTTTCATTCGATAGTATTTTAACTGCTGTTGGGATGACAAACGGAGTGGAAGGAGCGCTTTATATTATGATTACGGCGGTGGTAATTTCAGTTTTAATTATGATGCAATTTGCCGTTCCGGTTGGGAATTTTGTCAACAAACATCCTTCTATTCAAATTCTGGGATTATCGTTTTTGATTCTAATTGGATTTATGCTAATCACCGAAAGTGCACATTTATCGAATGCTCAAATCTTTGGTGGACACGTTACACCAGTTCAAAAAGGATACTTGTATTTTGCCATTACGTTCTCGTTATTTGTGGAATTTTTGAATATGAAAGTCGACAAGAAAAAGAAATAAAATAATCGAATTAAGCTCCTTTTGGGGCTTTTTTTATTCCAAAAAAATTAATTTAGTTTTTTTAAACACGCTTTATGAAAAATACTATTTCTCAAAGAGTTGCCGATTTTTTGAAAAACTTTCCTCCATTTAGTTTTTTACAACAAAGGGAACTCGAACTCATTTCAGAACAAATTTCAATCCTTTATAAGGAAAAAGATAGCGTCGTTTTTGCCGAAAATGAAGGAACTCACGACAGTTTTTATGTGGTTCATAAAGGTGCAGTAGCGCTTCGAGCCAACCTACAGAACGATATTTTGGATATGTGTGATGAGGGTGATATTTTTGGACTACGACCACTGATTGCTAATGAAAACTATAAAATGGAAGCCCGAGCTTTTGAAGAAACCATACTTTATGCTATTCCGATCAGCGTATTTAAACCTTATGCATTGGAGAATAAAGCCGTTGGAAATTTTTTGATAGAAAGCTTTGCGTCTAATACCTTAAACCCTTATTCGAATAGTCATAGAGGAAAACTTTATGGAGAGGAAATATCTGATGCTGATACCAAACTATTAGACTTGCAGCCTGTAAAATACTCTAAAAAATTAATTAGTTGTTCTCCAACAACCACAGCACAAGCAATTGCTGAAATTATGCTCAAAAAAAATGTAGGTGCCATTCTCGTTGTCGAAGATACATTGCCTATTGGGATTATCACGGATAAGGATTTAAGAAATAAAATTGTAACTGGAGAATTTCCCATCACTACAATGGCTTCGGAAATAATGACTTCGCCCGTCATTACATATCCTACAAAAATGACAATTACCCAAGCTCAAATGGCGATGATGAAGAGTGATATCAGCCATTTATGTCTTACAAAAGACGGAACAATGAATACAAAAGCCGTTGGAATGTTGTCCAAACACGATGTTATGGTTTCGATTGGAAACAATCCCGCCGTATTATTAAGAGCTATAAAAAGAGCTAAAAAATTTAAAAAAATTAAGCTGTTACAGGCCAATATTATCCATTTATTGCAAGGATATTTAGATCAAAATATCCCGATGACGCTTACATCAAAAATAATTTCAGAATTGAATGATGCTTGTACGAAACAAGTAATTGCCCTTGTTTTAAAAAAAATGGATACACCTCCTCCAGTTAAATTTGCTTGGTTGGCATTGGGAAGTCAAGGAAGAAGTGAACAGTTGCTGCAAACCGATCAGGACAATGCTTTGGTTTATGAAGACGTACCAGAAGAACTAGAAGCAGAAACTAAAAAATATTTTTCGGAATTGGCAGCTCGAATCAACAAAGGACTTTTTGAAATTGGTTATGATTATTGTCCTGCCGAAATGATGGCTTCTAATCCCAATTGGTGTTTGAGTCTTAGCGCATGGAAAAGTAAAATTCACCATTGGATAACCAATACTGGAAAAAATGAAGTTCTGTTGACCTTTATATTTTTTGATTACAGCCTTTCGTATGGCGATAATGAACTCGTAAACAATTTATCTGACTATATTTTTGAAGACGTAAAAGCCAATCCTACCTTTTATATACATCTTGTAAGTGGTGCGCTGCAAAGCCAATCGCCAACTGGATTTTTTAGAGAATTTTTGTTAGAACAAGATGGTGCTCACAAAGATTTTTTCAATATAAAAAACCGAGCTTTAATGCCCCTCGCCGATGCAGCCAGAGTTTTGATCTTGTCCCATTCTGTAAAATCGATTAGCAATACTGCAGAACGATTTGAAAAATTGGCTGAAATAGAACCCACCAACAGTGAATTGTATTTGGCTTGCGCTTATTCGTATAAGGTATTATTAAAATTCAGAACCAAACAAGGTCTTTTACACAATGACTCTGGGCAGTATATTTCCTTGAATACACTATTAAAAGCGGAAAAAATAAAGCTAAAAAGTACTTTTAAAACGATCAAGGAATTACAAGAAGTTATTCGGGTGCGATTTAATGCTTCAAACATTTTATAATGGAATTCTTAAATAAAATTAAACTTTTTATAGGAGCCATTTGGGGCAATTCTAAAAAATCATTAGACGATGAAATTCAAGGAGATATAGAAACGACTCGCTTTGTGGTTTTGGATACTGAAACTACGGGTTTTGATTATGAAAAAGACCGCATACTTTGCATTGGAGCCATCATTTTACAAAATTACAGAATTCCCATTCATGAAAGTTTTGAAATTTATATTCAGCAAGAACATTACAACAAGGCAACAGCACAAATTCACGGGATTTTAAGAGCCTCCGTATTGGACCGTCCTAATGAATTAGAAGCTTTACAACAGTTTCTAACTTTTTTGGGTGATTCGATTATTGTGGCACATCACACTATTTTTGACGTCACAATGATTAATAAGGCATTGGAAAGAAATGGTTTGCCAATATTGAAAAACAAAACTTTAGACACTGCCACACTTTACAAAAAAACATTATTAAAATCTCCACTTCTAGACCGTAAAGACCATTATAGTTTGGATGATCTTGCCGATAAATTTGATATTTCAAAAAAAGATAGACATACCGCCATGGGAGATGCCTACATTACTGCCATTGCTTTTTTGAAAATCATAAAAAAGCTGAAAGAGAAAAAGGAACTTACGCTACAAGGATTGTTTAAATAAGTCTTTTGATAAATCCTCGGAAGCACAATTTCAAAAGTGTTTTCAGCCTGAAAATATTCTCTATAAAATTTCAGGATTTATTCCTGTTAAATAATTTAGAATATAACATGAAAAACCTGACTATTAGATATAATGTAATAATTCTTCAATTATTTATTCAAATTGTTAAAAAAAACCAGCTAAATAATAGGAATTAAAAAAATAAAACTTATTTTTGTGTAATCGATTGCATTCAAATTAAAAAAGAAAACCTTATTATTAAATTACCACCAATTATGAATAACCAAAAAATAGGCAATTATAGATGGAGCATTTGCGCTTTACTTTTTTTTGCGACTACCATCAACTACCTAGATAGACAAGTACTCTCATTAACTTGGAACGATTTTATCGCGCCAGAATTTCATTGGACCAACAATGATTATGGAAATATCACTGCTTTATTTTCGATTTTTTATGCCGTTTCATTATTATTTGCTGGAAAATTAGTCGATTTATTAGATACAAAAAAAGGATTTCTTTGGGCAATTGGCGTATGGTCAATCGGAGCTTGTTTGCATGCTTTTGCAGGAATTGCAACGTCAGGATGGTTAACAGGAAATTGGTTTGTAGGTTTTGAAGGAGCAAAAGAAGCTATTAAAACAGTAAATGATACTGGTTTGGTAATCAACGTGAGTGTAACTTTATTTATTTTTGCACGTTTTGTATTAGCCGTTGGAGAAGCTGGAAATTTTCCTGCTGCTATTAAAACTACAGCTGAATATTTTCCCAAAAAAGACAGAGCATTTTCTACAAGCATCTTCAATGCTGGTGCCACCGTTGGAGCCTTGGCGGCCCCAATATCAATACCTTTTATAGCAAAAGCTTTTGGTTGGGAAATGGCTTTTATCATCATTGGAGCTTTGGGTTTTATTTGGATGGGATTTTGGTTTTTTATGTATGACAAACCTGAAAGACATCCAAAAGTTAAGGAAGCCGAATTAGAATACATACAACAAGATGATGTTGCAGATAGCAAATTAGTAGGTTACGTGCCGGAGACGGCTACCAAAGTTACTTTTAAAGAATGTTTTAGATACAAACAAACTTGGGCTTTTGCTTTTGGAAAATTTATGACCGACGGTGTTTGGTGGTTCTTTTTGTTTTGGACACCCGCTTATTTAAGTTCCGTTTATAATATGGATTCTACCGAAGCTGCATTTCCATTATTTGTCTTGTATATGATAACCTTGCTTTCTATTATTGGAGGCTGGTTGCCCACTTATTTTGTAAATAAAAAAGGAATGAATCCTTATGAAGGTAGAATGAAAGCGATGTTGATTTTTGCTTTTTTCCCATTGTTAGCATTAGTTGCACAACCATTAGGACATATTAGTTATTGGTTACCTGTGATTATTATTGGTATTGCTGGAGCGGCTCATCAATCTTGGTCGGCAAACATATTTACGACCGTTGGTGATATGTTTCCTAAAAAAGCTATCGCAACCATTACGGGAATTGGTGGTTTAGCAGGCGGTTTAGGTTCCACATTAATCAACAAAGGTTCAGGAGTTCTATTTGATTATACTAAAGAAACCGAAATGGCTTTTATGGGCTTCAAAGGAATTGAAGCAGGATATTTTATCATTTTCTCTATCTGTTCAGTATGTTACTTGATCGGCTGGACAGTAATGAAATCGTTAGTTCCTAAATACAGTCCTATAACTGATTTATAATAGAAAAAGACCGTTCTTAATTATTCTCCAACTAGATTAATCGTTGCTATTAATCTAGTTTTGAAAATACTATCGTAAAATAATCTAATACTTTGAAAAAATATCAATAATATAATGGGTATTTAAATTATTAAATTTACTTTTGCGCAATCGATTACACAAACATTAATATTATGACAAAATACAGCTCTAGATATGCCTCTAGCCCACAAGCGGTAAAACAATATGACACTCAACAATTAAGAAATGAATTCTTGATTGACAATCTAATGCAAGAAGGAGAAATAACCTTTACTTATTCGCATTACGATAGATACATTGCAGGTTCGGCTGTACCAACCACTACTCCACTTCAACTAGAAACCATTGACATTTTGAAAATGCCAAATTTTTTAGACCGAAGAGAAATGGGGATCATAAATGTTGGTGGAAATGGTTCTGTGGTGGTTGAAGGAACAACTTATGAATTAGGTTTCAAAGATGCGCTTTACATTGGAAGCGGAAATGTAGAAGTTATTTTTAAAAGTGATGATGCCAAAAATCCAGCTAAATTTTACATCAATTCAGCTCCAGCCCACAAAAACTATCCTACCAAAAAAGTAAGTTTAGCAGAAGCAAACAAACTAGAATTGGGTACAATGGAAACGGCCAATCACCGTACGGTAAATCAAATGATTATTGGCGGAATCGTAACCACTTGTCAATTGCAGATGGGAATGACTGAATTGAAACCAGGAAGCGTTTGGAACACGATGCCAGCTCACGTTCACGATCGCAGAATGGAAGTTTATTTTTATTTAGATATTCCAGAAAACCAAGCTGTATGCCACTTTATGGGAGAACCACAAGAAACCAGACACATTTGGATGAACAATCATCAAGCGGTTATTTCGCCACCTTGGTCTATTCATTCTGGTTCTGGAACTAGTAATTACACCTTTATTTGGGGAATGGCTGGAGAAAATTTAGACTACGGAGATATGGATGTTTGTAAAATAGCAGAGTTAAGATAATTAATAACTATTAAATAAAAATTATGTCAATTAACTTATTTGATTTAACGGGAAAAACAGCTTTGATTACCGGAGGCGTTCACGGATTAGGAATGGCTATGGCTAAAGGATTGGGTCAAGCTGGAGCAAAAATAGTTGTCAACGACCTTTCGCAAGAAGCCTTGGATAAAGCGGTTGCAGAATACAAATCTTGCGGGCTTGAAGCTTATGGATATGTGTTTAATGTATGTGATGAAAAAGCAGTAATTGCTGGTATTAAACAAATAGAAGCAGAAGTTGGTCCTATTGATATTTTAATAAATAACGCAGGAATCATCAAAAGAACTCCAATTATTGATATGACAGTTGAAGATTTTACAGCCGTAATTACTGTAGATTTAATTAGTCCGTTTATTGTTTCTAAAAATGTTGCTAAAGGAATGATTGAACGTGGTGGAGGAAAAATCATTAACATTTGTTCAATGATGAGTGAATTGGGAAGAGATTCTGTAAGTGCTTATGCTGCTGCAAAAGGTGGACTAAAAATGTTGACCAAAAATATGGCTACCGAATGGGCTAAATTCAACATCCAAACTAATGGAATTGGACCTGGTTATTTTGCAACTACTCAAACGGCTCCAATTAGAGTTGACGGACATCCATTCAATGAATTTATCATCAGCAGAACACCAGCAGCTCGTTGGGGAGAACCTGAAGATTTGCAAGGTGCAGCTATCTTTTTATCGTCAAAAGCTAGTGATTTTGTAAACGGTCACATTCTTTATGTAGATGGTGGAATTCTAGCTACAATTGGAAAACCATCTAATGAAGATTAATATTTTAAGAAATTTATAATGAGCACAACATTTATACACGATAATTTTTTATTAGAAAATAAATATGCTGAAGAATTATATCATAACTATTCTAAAAACCAGCCTATTATCGATTATCACAATCACTTATCTCCTCAAGCTATTGCCGAAGATAAAATTTTTGACAACGTTACCAAAGTTTGGATCAACGGAGACCACTACAAATGGCGCGCGATGCGAACTTTAGGAATCAACGAACAATTTATTACAGGAAAAGGTTCCGATAAAGAAAAATTCTTGAATTGGGGGAAAACTGTTCCTTATACAATGCGTAACCCTTTATACCATTGGACGCATTTAGAATTGGCCCGTTATTTCGATATTACTGAATTATTAAACGAAAAATCGGCTGAGAGAATTTATGAAGAAGCTTCAGCTAAAATAAATTCACCAGAATATAGCACTCAAAACTTACTTCGCAAAGTAAATGCGTCTTATGTTTGTACAACCGAAGATCCAATTGATACTTTAGAATTTCATCAACAAATTGCTAAAAGTGACTTCGAAGTAAAGGTTGGAACCGCTTTTAGACCTGACAAAGCCATCCTGATTTCAAACGAGTTTTACAACGAATATGTTGATACTCTTGGACAAGCTGCTGGTGTCTCTATCAACACTTATGCTGATTTATGTTCGGCTTTAAGAAATAGAATTGACTATTTTGACAAAAATGGGTGTAAAATATGTGACCACGGTTTAGACCAAGTATATTTTGAAAACTATACCCAAAACGAAATAAATATCATCTTCAAAAAGAAAAGAGAAAATGCAACATTAAGCAATACCGAAGCCTTGAAATTCCAAAGTGCAGTTTTATTCTTCTTGTTCGAAACCTATCACGAATTTGGATGGGTACAACAACTTCACTTAGGAGCTTTGAGAAACAACAATGCCCGTATGCTTAAAATCTTAGGTCCAGATACCGGTTGGGATTCTATTAGCGATTATCCACAAGCACAAAAATTATCGGCTTTCTTAAACGCATTGGATAGCAAAGATAAATTAGCCAAAACAATTATTTACAACTTAAACCCAGCTGATAACGAAGTTATGGCGACTATGATTGGGAATTTCAATGACGGAAGCATTAAAGGAAAAGTACAATTTGGTTCAGGTTGGTGGTTTTTAGACCAAAAAGATGGAATGACAAAACAACTCAACGCCCTTTCAAATATGGGACTAATTAGCTGTTTTATTGGAATGTTGACCGATTCAAGAAGCTTTTTATCTTTCCCAAGACACGAATATTTTAGACGAATTCTTTGTAATCTTTTAGGAGAAGAAATCAAAAAAGGAGAATTGCCTAATGATATGGAATGGATTGGTAAAATGGTTTCGGATATTAGTTTTAACAACGCTAAAGAATATTTCAAAATTTAATAATAAGGAATTGACTTGCTAAAAAAACCGTGTGCGAACACAAAAACTATTAAATTATAAAAAATAAAAAAAATGGGAAAAAGAGTAGTAACCTTTGGTGAGATAATGTTTTTGGTTGCTGAGTGACGCTTCAAAATTTGTAACTGGAACAAAAATTACCGTAGATGCCGGCTTCAGCAGTTTTAGTGAAGTTTAATAGCTATAAAAAATAATTGAGGTAAGCACTTAATTACATATCTTTAAAGTCTAGTAAAACATAGAAAAAATGGAAATATTTAAAGGTCAAAATCTCATAGAGTTTGCTG
>JAAFGY010000162.1 GCA_010365135.1 Flavobacterium sp. | reverse complement strand
CTTTGGTTCAATATATCAATAAATTTATCTTTGATAGACCCATAAATAATATCAAAAATCAAATAATTTAATTACACCCAACGGGTTAAATTATATTCATTTTTATAATACAGTTAGGAAAGTGGCCACAAGTAAAATAATAATAAAGAAGAAACCGTACAATACATACATTTGGGTTTTTCCATTATTGATAAACATAAAAGAATTCATAAAAGCAAAAATGCGTTTGTTCATGTTCGAAATGAAATTATTTTCAAAGAACTCCATATAATTAGAATGAAAAGTTCTTGATTCCGGGAATATTTTGGTGCTATTTATTTCAGGATATCTCTTTTTTTCAATTAAAATATAGCTAAATAATTTGGCAAAACTCTTAGAAAATGATTTTGCGGTGTACTGCATTCTAACATTTGGTGCAACATAAGCGTTCCCCCAAGTGGGATGATATGCTGAAATTTTTGATGCTAAAACTTTTGTTCGAATAAAAAAGACAACTGCGGCAAGAATTATAAACAGCAGCGACACTCTGCCAGCCATTACCATAGTGGGACTTACGGAAAGTATTTTTTCTGAAAGAGCAATAGTTGTTCCGCTTAAGTTGGAAGCCACAGCAAGTGCTGGTGAAAAAATTAAATTTGGAAAGATCCCGAGGACAAGTATCACCAATAAAATCAAGAATGATGGAATTTGCATAATCAACGAAACTTCTTTCGGTTTATGGTGTAAAGCTACTCTTGGGGAACCCAGAAAAATAGTTCCAAATGTTTTCGTAAACGCTAGGATCGAGATTCCGCCCACAATCGCCAAGCTAGCCATACACATCATCATCATTGAACTAAACTGCACGTTATCCGACTTTACACCTTCTAGCAATCCAGAATAAATAAGAAATTCAGAAATAAATCCATTGAATGGAGGAAGACCACCAATGGCAAGTGAACCACATAAAAAGAAAAATGCTGTACGCGGCATTTTTTTTATCAATCCGCCCAAATGCTCCATATTTCGGGTATGCGTTTGCTGATAAATGTTTCCCGCCGTAAAGAAAAGTAACGATTTATACAAAGAATGGTTTAGCGTATGCAGCAAGGCTCCAGCAAAACCAATGAGCATTAAATACTGGTTATCAATCCCCTTTCCAATCATTCCCAAACCGATTCCCATTCCAATAATCCCAATATTTTCTATGCTACAAAAAGCCAACATTCGTTTGAAGTCTCGAACAACCGCTGCATTTAGAATACCATAAAAAGCGGTCAAGGTCGATAGAGCCAAAATGGATTCACCCAGTAGGACAAAATCTGTTTTTAAATAAGTTATCACTCGTAAAATTCCGTAAATCCCCATCTTGATTACCACTCCCGACATTACTCCTGATATATGCGATGGCGCGGCAGGATGAGCGTGAGGCAACCAAGTATGCAGTGGAATAAATCCCGCTTTCAATCCGAAGCCAATAAAGAAAATTAGAAAAAGTAGTTTGGGAGAATGATGCGTAAAAAAAGAAGCAATACTACTGAAGTCAAAAGAATTTTCTGAAAAGAAAACCCAAATAAATCCAATACTCAAAAAGACAACTCCAATATGAGCTTGGACCAAATAATTCAGCCCTGCTTTTAAAATCTCGGGTTTATTGTGTTCGAAAATAACCAATAGAAAGGCAGAAATAGACATAATTTCCCAAGCAATCAAAAAAGCCAATCCATTTTGAATGATGCAAACAGATACTATTGCAACGTGAAGAAGTACATATAAAACCCAATGTAAAGCACTATTCGCCTTTTGATCGGAATAGGATTTCATGTAGCCAATGCCATAGATTGCGCCATTAACACAAGTAAAATTCACCATTAGAATAAACCAAGCCGAGAGTGAATCAATACGCAAAGGAATAGATCCAAAAACACTGCCACCGTAAAAAACTTCTTCGATTGGACTTGCTGTCAAAACATTTATAGCAAGAATACTAGAAGCAATGGCGATAATTAAGACAAGAAAAAAGGCAACTACAGACTTTATTTTGGATGGTAAAAAAGGAATGGTAAAAACAGCTATTCCAATAGTAATAAAAAAAAACCAAATCAGAATATCGATATGCATAATAGTTGTTTCTTTCAAAGTTATTTATTGGGTTACAATTCAAAGTTTTGAATGAAACTCTTATTTAGAACAATTTTTTTGGGAAAAATTTATTCACAATACTTTAATTCAAATATAAATATTTTAAATCATAATCTTTGTTTTAAATAGAAAAATAAGTTATAGCATTGCCGTTATTAACCCGATAATCTTTGTGACTTAAAAAGAAATATTTAAATGAGTACATTTTTTTGTTAAATGATTAGTATTTAGTAGTTTTGATGTGATTTTAATCCAAAAATTAGCACCATTCATCACATTATGAAAGAATATATAAAAAATATAGTTGGAAAAGTGCTACTAGCTGTTTTTCCTAAAAAGGCAGTTCGTTTAGAAAGAAGAGGGTTAACTATAATGAATTCAAAGTACAGCTTAATAGAACGCCAAATGCGCAACGCTATTTTAAAAAAGGCTGAGTCTAAAAATAATTTTGATAAACTCTCAAAAATCCACAATAATTATTGGGCTAATCAAGGAAAAGATGTTTTTTCTTGGAATAATAGTTTCACAGCTAATTTTTTGCCTAATTGCACTTTTCTTTTAGACATTGTTAAAGAAAAGCTTTTTGAAAATGAAATCCAATTTGACACTCTTGTAGAAATTGGAACGGGTAATGGTGACGTGCTCAATTATTTAGCATCAAACTTTCCCGAAATTGATAAATTCATTGGCATTGACTTGAGCACAGAACAAATCAAGATCAACCAAGAGAAGTATAAAGAAAATGTACGTTTAGAATTTGTGAATTCAGATGCGTTCGAATGGGTAAAAAAGGAAGGACGCAAAAACACGATTTTTATGACCTCAAATGGTGTTTTTGAGTATTTTACCGAACAGCAGCTAAGGGAATTTATTGAATACACCAACGGCTTAGGTCAAGTGCTTTTTGTTGTTATTGAACCTACGGTGGCCGACCATAATTTTGAACAAAATCCTAATTCGACTATCTATGGTGTAGAAAAATCTTTTTCACATAATTATGCCAAAATTTTCCCCGATTATGGATTCGAACTTATTCACCATTCTAAAAAACTTTTGAATCCTGGTGATGGTTATGAAATGAATTATATTTTGGCTGGGAATTAAAGGGTTTTCGGAGCGGGAAGTACAAATTTTCCAAATACAAAACTTTAAATTAAGCCTAATACCCATATCTGGTGTACCGGCTATTAAAAGATGTTTTTTTACTTATTATTGTTTTTCGTTCCATTCAACCAAATATTTTAGAATGGTTTCCATCTTGTTTTTTTCTATATCTTGATTGTATTTTTCTAAAATAATTTTATCATTGGCAAATATCTCATCAATATTTTTAGAAGATACCAAAGTCAATTTTTGGTTAGTTTTATCTAAAATGTAAGGAAAACGCAACAATGCTAATTTCATTCCGCTTAAAGCTCCACTAATCGCTCCAAACATATTTGATAATTCGGATAGTTCAATTCCATAATCTTTGTAGTTTTCAGGTAATGCAGCACTAAAAACAAAATATTTTTTGTCACTACGTACTTTTGAATACCAAGAGTAAAGTTTTAACCTTTTACAGTTTAAATATAAATTTTCTCCATCAGAATATGCTTCGACATCTTTCTTTAATTGACTTCTATTAGTTGATTTATCTAACGCGTTTAATTGATAATCATTTCCACCATTCATTTTTATTTCTCCTTCTGTTCTTTTTTCTAATTCTACATTATATTTTGCACTGGGTTTATTCTGTAGTATTTCTTCAAAAGTTAAATAAATACCTTTTTGATATTTATTCTGACTATAACTATTTGTACTTAAAATGAGAATAATTGCAATTAATATTCTTTTCATATTTAATTTATTTTTTGATTTCTTCATTTTTTTAAAATATCTGCTACGGCTCGGCGTTTTTGGAGGGTGTGGGCTTATGTAACTTACTTTGAGCTTAACATAAATGTAATAAAAAAACGCTAATTCCACTAAATTAGCAAACTTCTCCAATGGCTTTTGGCGGTAGTTTATTCCATTTCATCATACTCTTTCATTCCAACATAGTTTTCAGTTAGGCTTATTTCTGGTCTCCCCAATGCCACTCCCATATTTACACTGCACCTAACGAAATATTCTTTACCTTTTTCAATATTTATAGTGACTTCTTCTTTGGTTTCCAGTGTTCCATAAAAATTTTGGATTCCGAATTTTTTTGTTTTATAAATGAATTTTTCTCCATTTCTTAATCGTCCTACAATTGAATCGTTTTTATCTTTTATTTTGTAACCTAACATTGAACCAGCACCCGAGTTTGGTCTGTAAAAATGAATTAAAGCATAATCGCTATCTTCTGAAAGCCTAGATTTATTTTTTAAATTTCTTTTTTCTGAAATACTCAATAAAGATTCTGTATCCAAGTTTCTGTATATTTTTGCTTTAATTCTATAACAAGTACTACCTAAGACACTCGGTTTTTTAACTTCTGTTATTTGAATAATATTTGCTCCTGCATTCCTTGCAGAACTTGTTGCGTCTGCAATTACTTTATTATAACCACAATCTGTAGTAAAACCAGAGTCACCAATATTAATATCTCCTATAAATTCCGAATTAGTTGGTAAAATTTCATCTTTTTCTAAAACGAATATCTGATTGTTCTCTTCTAATTTTTGATAGTTTTTGTTTGCCAATTTTGTTGATATACTAGTGGAACAACTTGATAATGTGATTAAAAATAGTAATAATAGTTTTTTCATTTTGTTAATTGTTTTTGGGGTTAAATTTCTGCCAACGTCAGTCTACGAAAAAACTTCCGTTTTATTTCTTTCAAAAGTAGCTAAAATATTTCAATAAAAGAAAGAAAAGTTGTATATTAAAAATGCAACACATCACAGGAATTTCCTTCCAACAATTGGAATAAAGCGAAAATAATTTACAGAAGGCTCCGCAAAGTCTGCGACTTTGAGGTAGTGATTTTCTGTTTTCAACCGACCTTATTTTGGGTTAATAGTACGTCAGTCACAAACTGACAACTCCTCCTCAAAGTCAGAGACGTTGCGAAATGGGAAGTACAACCTGATTAAAAAGGCTGTTTCACGACCAAAAAAAAGCAATTTTAGCCCTTCTGATTTTTACAAATCCAAACTTGCGAACAAAAACAAACCTCGCTTAAAAGAGCTTAAACGAGGTTGTATTTTTGATTTATTTTGAAATGAAAACTTTTTGGGAGGTTGTGCAACAGCTACGGCTTAGTGGCAGGCAATTTATTCGTTATTCAATTTTAGGATTTCATCTATGATATTATTAGATATTCGAAAATTTGTCAATAATAATTTATCAATTAATGGCTTAACTTTTGGTATAATGGACATTTGTTTTGCTTTATGTATTACTCCTAATGCACCCGTTGTCCTGAGTTTCAATTTTACAGCCAATTTGCGCGCTTTTAAATCATCCAATAATAATGTAACATCTTCAAATTCCGTAGCTAAGGCTATTGCGCTTGCTTCGCCACGGTCTACTTGTGTTTCTAGAAATATTTGGTACTTTTTATCATTAACTGACTGTACGGTTATCCAATTTGGTAATTTTTCTCCAAATTCATCAGCAATTTCAGGCGTTGTAATAAGTTCTCCATAAACCTGTTTTAAGAGATTAAGTTCATTTATTTTATGAAAAATAATTAGAGTACTTGTGTCTGAAATTACTATTTTATGCATTTGCTATATCTGATTGTAAATCATCAATTGAAGTACTAAATATTGATACACCATATTTTCCAAGAATTTCTATGAACGCTCTTTTCGTGAGTCCCGCTATTTCCGCTGCTTGTCCTGCTGATAATTTTGCATCTTCATACAGTTTAGACGCAATGATCATTGAAAAATCATAATCTTTCAAATCAACACTATCGGGTATATTTACGTGAATTGTTCTCATAATTTTATTTTATTTCAAAAATACAAAAATATTATTTCGCTTCCTTGTTATTTTGCTTGGCGCTAACGTCAGTCTCTGAAAAAAATTCCGTTTTATTTCTTTCAAAAGTAACTAAAAGATTTTAATAGTATAAAGAAAAGTTGTTTATTTAACAATGCAACATATCATAGGAATCTCCCGCCAACAAACACGTTTTGATGGCAGCGATGACATACAACGTCAAGAAATACCTCAAGTTCATCGCCAAGAAATCCAAAACCAATGCAGGAGTTATAGAACAAGAAGTAAGGGAAGTACAAACTACTTTAAAACGGCGGTTTCACGACCAAAAAAGAGCAATTTTGGGACCTGTGATTTTTATAAATCCAAACTTGCAAACAAAAACAAACCTCGTTTAATAGAGCTTAAACGAGGTTGTGTTTTAGGTTTTATTTTGATCCCGAAGTTATTTTGGAGGTTGTGCAACAGCTACGGCTGTTAGCTGTAGTCTTGATTATTTGTCATTGTAATGGGCCCAAAAAGAAAGAACGATAACAACAATTTTTTCACCTTCAATCCTGTATACAATTCGATGCTTGTCAGTTATTCTTCGTGACCAAGTTTCTACTTCATAGTGCTTTAATTTTTCAGGCTTTCCAGTTCCAGTTGTTGGATGTTCTCTCAACTCATTTAAAAGTTTATCGATTTTAGTTAGAATTTTTTTGTCACCCGATTTCTTATGCTTTTCAATATCAGAAATTGCTTCTTCCGTTAATTCTATCGAATAACTCATAAACCTAAAAATTGTTTTTGCTGATCATTTGTAAGTTTCTTAGTTTTGCCAGATTCGGCTTGTTTAATTGATTTATCAATCTTCGCAATAAATTCACTTTCGCTTAACAAACTTAACTCTTCAGATCTTCCAACTTCAAAGCGAACTTTCATTTCTTCCAATAAGGATTTTAGCAAAGATTTTTGCTGTTCATTTTTCGGATAAATTGTTATACTGTCCATCTTTTTTTAAATTTATGAATTATACAAAAGTAAATAAAAACGCATCAAAAATAGTACAGTTTACCCGCGAAATTGAAAAAGATTACAGCCAACGTCAGTCTGTGAAAAAACCTAGGTATTATTTAATTCAAAAGTAATTAAAATAATTCATTAAAAGAAAGAAAAGTTGTATATTTAACAATGCAACATATCAGGAATCTCCCGCCAACAAACACGTTTTAACGGCAGCGATGATTTATAACCTCAAGAAATACCTCAAGTTCATCTCCAAGAAATCCAAAACCAAAACTGGAGCTCTAGTTCAAGAAGTAAGGAAAGTACAAACTACTTTAAAACGACTGTTTAACGACCTAAAAGAGCAATTTTGGGACTCTTGATTTTTAGAAATCCAAACTTGCAAACAAAAAAAACCTCGCTTAAAAGAGCTTAAACGAGGTTGTATTTTTGATTTATATTGAAATTAGAATTTTTTTTGGGGTTGTGCAACAGCTACGGCTGTTACCTGCTGGTTTTTTATTTTTCTGATAGTTTTTGTAATTTACTTTCGATGTCTTTAAATCTATTTTCAAATTCTTCAATACTTTCTTTAACTATCGCAAAATTCTTCATCATATCTTTAAAAATAATTTGAAATTGCACTACAGTTTCAGTAGAAATTTTGTTTCGGTTGTTTTGCAATTCATTCATTTCATTGAAAAAATCTGATAATTGTGTTAACCTATTTTCTAACTCTATTAATTTGTTTTCCATAATATCTTTGTCTTTTAATTTATTTTTTTGTGAATGAACTTAAAATTTTGTATTCAATATTTGTGTTTGTCACACTTAATATTTCTATTCTTAATCCTTTAAATCCAATGATTTTACTTTCATCCAAATCGTATTGTAATTCTTGATTAAAAGCTGGTCTTGCCATATCGTTAATAAATTCACGATAAATAAACTTTACATTCTTGCCAACTTTGCCATTGTAAATAAACTCTCTTTTGAAACAAGATTTACAATTTGTATCTGAAAACTCTGTTTCTTCAATTTTTATTTTTTCTTTCAAATCTTTTGTAGTAAATCCTGCTAATGATGAAATAAACGGTTTTATTTGATTGTTTTTTTTATTAATTGCAATTCCGATATGGTCATAATTGGTTTGAACTCTACTTTTGTCATAGTATAAATCCCAATCATTATGAATTCCAGAATATGGTAAAACATCATTAGAAGTATATGGAAATTGAACTGTTGAAATTGAAAAATTTTGAATGTCAATTATTTTAATTGCATCTTGATAGTCTTCTTCGCCCGTTGTTATTAATTTATCTCCAATTTCACTTTTCATTGATATGTTCAATGGAACGTCATCATATATTCTTCTTTTTAATTCGATATTTTTTACTTGGACAGCACAAGAGGTTACAAGAATTAGAATGCTTAAAATTGTAATTGTTTTTTTCATTTTTATATATTAAAGGTTCTTTAGAGTTCTGATTTTCTGTAAACTAGCAGGTAACGTATTGCGGCTTGGCGATGTGGCGGATTAGGAAGCCGAAACTTTCTATTATCACTGAACTTCAAAGGAAGCAAAAAACTTCGATTTAGCACAAAACCCGCCATATTGCCAAACCGATGTGCCTGTTGCAC